>JAWVZQ010000094.1:0-8593 GCA_033722095.1 Wenzhouxiangellaceae bacterium
AACGCAACGGACAACGGCCTGGCGACGGCCCGGCAGCTGTCCGGGGCCCTGGCTTCGGCGGGACTCGTGGTAACGAGCGGGCTCGCGGCGGGCATCGACGGCGCGGCGCACGCGGCGGCCATCGCGGCCGGCGGCCGGACGATCGCCGTGGCCGGCACGGGCCCCGATCGCGTCTACCCGGCCCGCCACCGCGAACTCGCGCACCGGATCGTGGATAATGGCGCCGTGGTCAGCAGCTTCGCACCCGGGGTCGGTCCGCGAGCGGCCCATTTCCCTGCCCGCAATCGCATCATCAGCGGCATGAGCGCTGGCGTCGTCGTCGTCGAGGCCGGCCTGCGCTCGGGCTCGCTGATCACCGCCCGCCTGGCCGGCGAGCAGGGCCGCGAGGTCTTCGCCGTGCCGGGATCGGTCCGAAATCCGGTCGCCCGCGGCTGTCACCGATTGATCCGCCAGGGTGCGCGGCTCGTCGAGACCGCCGAGGACGTGTTCGACGACCTTCGGCCACTCGTCGAGGAACTGGCCGGCGAACTGCGTGTCCGACTGCAGACGCCGCCGGCCGGGGGCGAGACGGCACCGACCGGCGATGAATCGGCGAGCGGGGACGACGACGAGACCCGGCGCCTCCTGCAGGCCGTCGGCTTCGACCCGACCCCGATCGACGAGATCATCGAACGCACTCGATTGACGACCCCCGCGGTATCGTCCATGCTGTTGATGCTCGAACTGGAAGGACGCGTCACGTCGCACGGCGGCGGGCGGTACAGCCGCACCGGCAACGACCTGGAAAGGAATTGATGAAAGAAAACGTGCTCGACCTGCTGATGTACCTGTTCGAAAACTACATCTACGAGGAGCCCGAAAAGGAGCCGGACCGCGATTCACTGACCGACACGCTGGAGCAGGCCGGGTTCTCGCGCGGCGAGATCGACCGCGCCTTCGGCTGGCTCGACGGCCTCGCCGAGCAGCGCCAGCTTCCCGAGGTCCGCAGCCATTCCGTCGACTCGGTGCGCCTGTTCGACGCCGAGGAGCTGCGCCGCCTCGATGTCGACGCGCGCGGTTTCCTCATGTACCTCGAGAACGCCGGCGTCGTCGACGCCTCGCGACGCGAACTCATCGTCGACCGCCTGCTGGCGCTCGATGCCGACGAGATCGGCATCGAAGACCTCAAGTGGGTCGTGCTCATGGTGCTGTTCAACCAGCCGGGCCAGGAAGCGAACTACGCCTGGATGGAAGACCTGATCTTCGACGACGAAGGCCAGTACCGACACTGATCCGCCGGCCGCGGCCCGCGGCCCTGCCCAGCAACGGGACCCCTCAGCATGGCGAAAAACCTCCTCATCGTCGAGTCACCGGCCAAGGCGACCACGATCAACAAGTACCTGGGCCCGGACTTCGAGGTGCTCGCCTCGTACGGCCACGTGCGCGACCTCGTGCCGCGCGAGGGCGCCGTCGATCCCGAAGACGGCTTCCGCATGCACTACGACGTCATCGACAAGAACCGCAAGCACGTCGATCGCATCGTGAAGGCAGCGAAGAAGGCCGAAGCCGTTTTCCTTGCCACCGACCTCGATCGCGAGGGCGAGGCGATTTCCTGGCACATCGCCGAGATCCTCAAGGACAAGGGCGTCAACGGTGAGACGCCGATCCGGCGCGTCGTGTTCAGCGAGATCACGCCACGTGCCATCCAGAGCGCCATGGACAATCCGCGCGACCTGGCCGAACCGCTCGTCGACGCCCAGCAGGCGCGTCGTGCCCTCGACTATCTCGTCGGCTTCAATCTCTCGCCGCTGCTCTGGAAGAAGGTGCGTCGCGGGCTTTCGGCCGGCCGCGTCCAGTCGCCCGCGCTGAGGATGATCGTCGAGCGCGAGGAGGAGATCGAGAAGTTCGAGCCGCGCGAATACTGGACCATCGAGGCCGACCTGGGTCCCGACGAGGACGAGACCTTCAGCGCCAATCTCGTCAAGCTCGACGGCGACAAGGTCGAGCAGTTCGATATCGTCGACGAGGCCGGGGCGACCGCGATCCGACAGGGGGTGGAGCAGGCCGCCGATGGGCGCTTCACCGTCGCGCGGATCCAGAAGAGCCAGCGCCGGCGCCGGCCGCAGCCCCCGTTCATCACCTCGACGCTGCAGCAGGAGGCCGCGCGCCGCCTGCGATTCTCCACGCAGCGCACGATGCGCGTCGCCCAGCAGCTCTACGAGGGCATCGACACGGGCGACGGCAACCAGGGCCTGATCACCTACATGCGTACCGATTCGCTGGCGCTTTCGCGCGACGCGCTCGGCGAGATCCGCTCGGTCATCGGCAAGGAGTTCGGCAAGGACTCGCTGCCCGAGAAGCCGAATTTCTACAAGTCCAAGAGCAAGAACGCGCAGGAGGCCCACGAGGCCATCCGCCCGACCTCGGCCGCGCTGATGCCGATCAAGCTCAAGTCCCGGCTGTCCGAGGACCAGTACAAGCTCTACCAGTTGATCTGGAACCGCACGCTGGCCTGCCAGATGGTCCCGGCCGTCTACGACACGGTCAGCGCCGAGTTCGACGTCGGACGCGCGACGTTCCGGGCCAGCGGCTCGACGCTCATCGATCCCGGCTTCCTCAAGGTCTACGCCGACAGCCGCTCGGAAAAGGAGAATCGGCTGCCGCCCCTCGAGGAGGGCGATGCCGTGCCGCTGCGCGAGGTCCGCGGCGAGCAGCACTTCACCGAGCCGCCGCCGCGTTATTCCGAGGCCAGCCTCGTCAAGGCGCTCGAGGACTACGGCATCGGCCGGCCTTCGACCTACGCCTCGATCATCCAGACGCTGAAGAACCGGGAGTACGTGGAACTCGAGAGCCGAAGGTTCACGCCCACGGCCACCGGGCGCGTGGTCGCCAAGTTCCTGTCGCAGCACTTCGAGCGCTACGTCGACTACGACTTCACCGCGCGGCTCGAGGACGAGCTCGACGCGATCTCGCGCGGCGAGCACGACTGGGTGCCGCTGCTCGAGGAGTTCTGGCAGCCGTTCATCGATCGTGTCCACGAGAAGGAGGAGTCGGTCAGCCGCCAGGAGGCCCAGCAGGCGCGCGAGCTCGGTACCGACCCGAAGACGGGCAAGCCCGTCATCGTCCGGCTCGGCCGCTACGGGCCGTTCGCGCAGATCGGTCAGGCCGAGGACGAGGAGAAGCCGCAGTTCGCGGGCCTGCGTCCCGGCCAGAAGATGGAGACCATCACGCTCGAGGAGGCGCTGGAGCTGTTCAAGCTGCCGCGCGAACTCGGCGAGACGCCGGAAGGCGAACCCGTGCAGGCCAACATCGGCCGCTTCGGTCCCTACATCCGCTACGGGAAGCGCAACTTCGTCTCGCTCAAGGACGTCGATCCGCTCGACGTGACCCTGGAGCAGGCGCTCGAGCTCGTCGCCGAGCACAAGCAGATGCTCAAGGACCGCATCATCCAGACCTTCGACGACGAGGGCATCGAGGTCCTCAAGGGCCGCTACGGCCCGTTCGTCACCGACGGCAAGCGCAACGCCAGCGTGCCGAAGGACCGCGAGCCCGAGGAGCTCACGCTCGAGGAATGCAGGAAGCTGCTCGACGAGGCGCCGCCCAAGGGCCGGCGCGGCCGGTTCGGAAAGAAGTCCGGCAAGAAGAAGCCCGGCAGCAAGAAGAGCGCGAAGAAGAAGGCCTCGAAGAAGAAGGCGTCGAAGAAGAAATCCGCGAAGAAGAAGGCTTCGAAGAAGACCTCCGGCAAGGGTTGATGCCCGTCCGAAGCATGCCTCCAGACGATTCCTCTACCGTGCAGGCGCCTGCCGGGCAGGCCCGTCGATGAGCGGCTCCGTGCCCGAAGACGGCCTCGCACGCGTCGCCGAATTCCTGCGCGGTCTCCAGGACCGCATCTGCGCGCGCTTCTCCGCGCTCGAGCCCGACGTCGGCTTTCGCGAGGACGCCTGGGAGCGGGCCGACGGCGGGGGCGGGCGGACCCGCGTGCTCGAGGGCGGCCGCGTGTTTTCCAAGGGCGGCGTCAACTTCTCGCACGTCCACGGGCCCGGCCTGCCGGCCGCGGCCAGCGCGCGGCGCCCGGAACTCGCCGGCCGGCGCTTCCAGGCCCTCGGCGTCTCCGTGGTCATGCACGCCGTCAACCCGCACGTGCCGACGAGCCACGCGAACGTGCGCTTCTTCCTCGCCGAGAAGGACGATGCTCCGCCGGTCTGGTGGTTCGGGGGCGGCTTCGACCTCACGCCCGTCTACCCCTACGACGAGGACTGCCGGGAATGGCACCGCGCTGCGCGAAAAGCCTGCGCCCCGTTCGGCGACGGCGTCTACGACGAGCACAAGCGCTGGTGCGACGAGTACTTCTACCTGCGCCACCGCGACGAGACACGCGGCATCGGCGGGCTGTTCTTCGACGACCTCAACGAATGGGGCTTCGAGCGCTGCTTCGACTACCTGCGCGCGGTCGGCGAGACCTACGCCGAGGCCTACTCGCCCATCGTCGAGCGCCGCCGCGACCACGATTACGGCGACCGCGAACTGGCGTTCCAGCGCCTGCGCCGCGGCCGTTACGTCGAGTTCAACCTCGTCTACGATCGCGGAACGCTGTTCGGCCTGCAGTCGGGAGGGCGCACAGAGTCCATCCTCATGTCGATGCCGCCCGGCGCCGACTGGCGCTACGATCATTCTCCCGAACCCGGCACGCCCGAGGCGCGCCTGGCCGATTACCTGAAGCCCCGCGACTGGACCTGATCGCGGCATCGATCCGGGCCCGGTCCGGCATCGAATTCCGGACCGCGTTCCAACCTTTTCCGCCCCGCCCGCATCTGATGGGGGTATGGACGTGATGAAAGCCGACCCGTCGTTCCCCGAAGCCGGTTCCCGCTCCGATGCCGATCGGCTGCGCGCCGTCGTCGCCGGCGGCGAGGCGGCTTTCGAATCGCTGTACCGCGAACAGGCGCCGCTGCTCTACCCGTTGCTATGGAGGTTGGCCGCCGGCGACCGCGGGCTGGCCGAAGACTGGCTGCAGGAAACCTTCGTGCGCGCCTGGAAAGGGCTGGACCAGCTCCGCGAGCCGGCGGCGCTGGGCGGCTGGATGAAGCGCACGGCGCTGAACGTCGCGCTTGCCGACCGCCGCCGGAAACGCCTGGCGACCGTCGACGCCGCGCCCGAGGCGACGGCGCCCGAACCGCCGTGGCCCTGTGCCGACCGCGACCTCGAGTCCGCGATCGCCGCGCTGCCGGACCGGGCCCGCCAGGTCCTCGTGATGTTCCACCTCGCCGACTTCACCCACGCCCAGATCGCCGAGGCGATGGGCATCGAGGTCGGAACGTCGAAGGCCCAGCTCAGCCGGGCCCGCAAGTTGCTCAAGGAGATGCTGTCATGAAGAGCGCCGATGGAAGAATCGAAGACGCGGTGCTGGACCGCCGGCTGGCCGCGTTGGAACGCAGCGCCGAGCCGCCGCCGGAAGCCTGGAACCGCGTGCGCGCCGCGACCATCGCGCGTCGCCGGTTCGGCCGACCGGTCGCGGTCGCCGCGAGTCTCGCCGCTGCCGCCGCACTCTCGCTGTTCCTGCTCGCGCCGCCCGCCGTGCCGCCGGGCTCGCCCGGCCCCAGCGCCGCCGAGCAGCTCGTGCGTGCCGAGGTGCGCGCCATGCAGCGGCTCGCACCGATGCACACGGCCGCCGAGAGCCTGCCGGCAGGCACCGACCTCGCGGCCGCGCTCGAAGAGAACCGCGCCGCCATCGAGGGCCTGCTGACCGCGCTCGAGGCCGATCCCGACAACCGCCTGCTGCTGGACTTCCTGGCCGACGCCCGTCGGCGGCAGGCTCGCCTGATCAACCGGGGCGTCGCCCTGAACCATGAAACGAGGTGGAAATCATGAAGACCGGATACATCCTTCCCGCAATGCTCGCGCTCGGCATCGCCGTCGCACCCGCGGTCGCTGCCGAGTCCGTCGACGAGACGCGCCCGGCCGCCGCGACGGCCCGCATCGACTTCACGGGCGTGACCGGCGATTTCGAGATCGTCGGCCACGACGCCGGTGAACTGGCGATCGCCGGCGAACTCGGCGATGGCGTCGAGGAGCTCGTCATCGAGGGCGACGAGAACGCCTGGACGGTGCGCCTGGAGATGAAGGAGAACGAGGGCCGCAACTGGTTCTCCGGCGGCAGCGACTCCGATCTCGTGATCCGCGTCCCGCATGCCGCGATCGTCTCGGCCAGTGTCGTCAGCGGTGACCTGTCGCTGCGCGGTCTCGATGGCGAGCGCGTCGACGTGCGGTCGGTCAGTGGCGACGTGACGGTGCGTGACAGCGCGCCCGAACGCCTGTCGGGCCAGACCGTCAGCGGCGACCTGAACATCGCATCCGGAGGGCTCGACACGACCGACCTGCAGGCCGTCAGCGGCGACATCGAAGCTTCGGGGCTGCTCGGGCGCGTGGCCGTCGACGCGGTCAGCGGTGACATCGACATCGAGGGCAGCGACATCGTCTCGTTCGAGGCCGAGACCGTCTCCGGCGACGTCGAGGCTCGGATCCGCCCGACGGAAACGGCCTCGATCCGGCTCGACAGCCACAGCGGCACGGTGAACCTGGCCCTGCCGGCCGGGACCCCGCTGGACTTCCAGGGCCAGACCTTCTCGGGCGGCTTCTCCAGCGACTTCGATGCCGACACCGAGAACGTGGGCGAGAAGGGACGCAACCAGAAGGGCCTGTCGATCCGGCAAGGCGCCGGAACCGTGAAGGTTCGCGCCAACACGTTCAGCGGCGAGGTTCGCCTGAGCACGCTCGGCGGCTGATTCCGGCACGGTCCGGAACTTCGATCACGCGCCGCCGGGCCCGGCCCGGCGGCGTTCGCTTCAGCCTCGACGCAGGTAGTCGCGGCGCCCCCACCAGAGGATCATCGCCAGCCCGAACAGCATGCCGCCCAGGTGTGCGAAGTGGGCCACGCCGGCCATGGTCCCGGTCACGCCGAAGAACAGCGTCAGCAGCCCGTAGAGCACGACGAAGTACTTCGCACGGATCGGTACGGGCGGAATCAGCAGCAGGATTCGCTGGTTCGGATACATCATCCCGAAGGCCAGCAACAGGCCGAAGATCGCGCCCGATGCGCCGATGGTCGGGTAGACGCCGCCCGTGATCGCGGCCGTGGCCAGCTGCACGAGCCCGGCGCCCACGAGGCAGGTGAAGTAGTACACGACGAAGCGCCGCGTTCCCCAGGCCTGCTCGATCGGCAGACCGAACATGTACAGCGCGAACATGTTGAAGAACAGGTGTCCGATGCCGCCGTGCAGGAAGCCGTAGGTCACGAGCTGCCAGAGGCCGAACCCCGTTTCCACCACGCCCACGTCGTAGAAGCGGATCCGGTCCGGCGTGCCGATCGGCCAGAGTGCCAGCAGGCGCGTGGCCTCGAGCGGATTGCCCATCTGCAGGAACCAGGCCACGACGGTGATCCCGAGGATCACGAATGCCGCCGGCGGCTGACTCACGGCGCGCGGTGGCCTCACTGCGACACCTCGTCGAGCCGTTCCATGAGCCCGTCCCGGCCCTGCGCCGGGCCGGCATCGCGGAGCGCCCCGCGCAGGCGGGCGATTTCCCCGGCGTCGGGCAGGTCTTCCCACCCGGCCCAGGCTTCGCCCATGTAGCCGATCAGCGCAGCGACGGAGTCGTCGTCCACCCGGCGCATCGGAGGCATGTAGCCACGGTAGGTGCGCCCGGCGACCTCGATCTCGCCGGCCAGGCCGCCGAGCACGATGACGGCCACGGCCTCGGGCCCCATGTCCAGCCATTCGGACCCCGCCAGCGGCGGGAACGAAGGCGCCTTGCCCTCGCCGGCGTTGCCGTGGCAGGAGGCACAATAGCGCAGGTAGGGCTCCTGGCCCGGCGCCAGGTCGTCGGGGGCGGGCCCGCAGCCCACGAGTGCGAGCAGGGAGGCGCCGGCTACCGCGGCGCGAGTACAATCAGCGGTTCGCGATCGTTTCATCAGTTCCTCGAATCCGGGTCGGGAAAGTCCAAGAGTCCAGCGCAAGGGTACGCCGTGTCCCAAGAACGCATCACAGTCTATGCGGCCTCGAGCCAGGCCATCGATCCTTCGTACTTCGACGTGGCCTCCCGGCTCGGCCGGGCGCTGGCCCGTGCCGGGCACCCGATCGTCTACGGCGGCGGCGGCACGGGGCTCATGGGCGCGCTGGCCGACGCTGCGCTGGAAGCCGGCGGGGAAGTCCACGGCGTCATCCCCGAGTTTCTCATGAAGCTCGAGAAGGGGCATCAGGAGTTGACCTCGCTCGATGTCGTGGAGAACATGCGCATCCGCAAGGAGCGCATGCTCGTCGACTCGCGCGCCGTGGTCACGCTGCCCGGCGGCTGCGGCACCTTCGAGGAAGTCTTCGAGGCCATGACGCTCAAGCGCCTGGGCCAGTTCTTCGGCCCGATCATCCTCGTCAACTCCGACGGCTACTACGACAAGCTGCTCGAGTTCCTCGAGCACAGCGTCCGCGAGCGGTTCATGAGCCGCGCGCACCTCGAGCTCTGGCACACCGTCGACGAGCCCGAGGACGTGCCCGAGGCACTCGAGACCGTCGAGCCCTGGAGTGCCGATGCGCTGCGCTTCGCCTCGGTGGATGCCGACGAG
>JAWVZQ010000095.1:0-8504 GCA_033722095.1 Wenzhouxiangellaceae bacterium
AGGATCCGCGCGGCCGTCGTTCGGCGGGGGCTCGACATGATCGAAAAACTGGCCGAGGAGGGCGGTGAACCCTGGGACCGCTTCGTTCGTGATTTCGGCAACGTGCTCAAGGAAGGCATCATCGAGGATCCGGAGCATCGCGAGCGGATCGCCGGCCTGCTGCGCTTCGCTTCGACCGAGTCTCCGCAGCCGCGATCCGTGGCGCTGGGCGGGGCCGCCGAGCGCGCGCGCGAGCGCGTCGACACCGAAGAGGCCGGCGCGATCTGGTATCTCGTCGCCGACAGCCTGGAGCAGGCGCGGACCAGCCCGCACCTGGAGGCGTTCCGGGCCGCCGGCGTGGAAGTGCTGCTGCTCGGCGATCCCATCGACGCCTGGCTCGTCAACCATCTCGATGAATTCGACGGCGTTGCGCTGAAGTCCGCCGCCAGCGGCGAGTTCCAGGGCCCGGGCCGGGGCGAAGAGGACACGACCGACCGCGAAGCGGAATCCGAACTGGCGGCGCGCATCTCGGAGGCGCTCGGCGAGCGTGTCGGCGAGGTGCGTGTCAGTCGACGCCTGACCGAATCGGCGGCCTGCATCGCGGAACCGACCGACGGCATGACGCTGCAGATGCGGCGCATGTTGCGCCAGGCGGGGCAGGAAGTCCCCGAGGCCGCTCCGGATCTGGAGGTCAATCCCGGACACGCGCTGGTCCGCCGGCTTCGAGGCGAGGACGATCCGGACCGATTCCGCGCGCTGGCCGAGGTCCTGCTCGACCAGGCGCTGCTCGTCCAGGGCGGTGAACTGGCCGATCCGGCGGGGTTCGTCCGCCGCGTCAACCGCTTGCTTGCCGGAGAGGCCGAACCGGGCGCCGACTGAGGATTGGAACGGCCGAAGGTGTTGCAAGAAAATCGCCGCTCGGTTATCATTACCAACTCGATTGCGGGGTGGAGCAGTCTGGCAGCTCGTCGGGCTCATAACCCGAAGGTCGCAGGTTCGAATCCTGCCCCCGCTACCAGGTTATCGGTATGGAAAAGCCCCTGGTCATCAGGGGCTTTTTTGTTATCGGTCCCGCGGATTCCGGTACCGCCCTCGGGCGGGGAAGTCACCGGAGCCGCGGCGAAGCCGGCCCCGAAGGCCGGCATGCTCGTGAGACCAGCCGCTCCGGAGGAAGTGCAATGTCGGTACAGGACGATCTGTCGAATCTGATCCGGCCGGTCGTCGAGGACCTCGGTTTCGAGTTCGTCGGGCTGGAATACCTGTCGAATCCGAAGAACCGCATGGTCCGCATCTACGTCGACCGCGAGCCCGAAGGCATCACCGTCGATGACTGCGCCGACATCAGTCACGAGGTCTCCGCGCTGCTCGACGTCGAGGATCCGCTGGCCGGGCAGTACAGCCTGGAGGTTTCTTCGCCGGGCATCGAGCGGCCGCTGTTCGAGCCGGAGCACTATCGCCGCTTCGTCGGCGAGGACGTCCGCGTCGAGCTGTTCGCGCCCGTCGAGGGGCGGCGCAAGCTCACGGGTCGGCTCGCCGAGGTCCACGAGGACGGGATCTCGGTCGAGGTCGACGGGTCGCCGGTGCGCGTCCCCTTCGATGCGATCCGGCGCGGCAGGCTCAAGCCCGACATGGATCGGCTGCTGGCCGAAGAAGCGGAACGAAGAAACGGAACATAGGAACCGGACTGGAATTGGAAACCATGAAGAAAGGCAAGGAGATCCTGCAGGTCGCCGAGGCGGTCTCGAACGAGAAGGGGCTGTCGCACGACATCATCTTCGAGGCCATCGAGGCCGCGCTGGCCTCGGCCGCGCGTCGTCGCGCCGCCGAGGATATCGACGTGCGCGTGTCCATCGACCGCGAGACCGGTGACTACGAGGCCTTCCGGCGCTGGGAAGTGATTTCCGACGATCCGGAAGAGGCCGAACTGGAGTCCGAGGACCGCCAGATCCGGCTCAGCGACGCCCGGGAATCCGACCCGGACCTCGAGGTCGGCGACTTCATCGAGGAACCGATGACGCCGCCGGAATTCGGGCGGATCGCCGCCCAGGCGGCCAAGCAGGTCATCGTCCAGAAGGTGCGCCAGGCCGAGCGTGCGCAGGTCGTCGAGGCCTTCGAGGGCCGAGTCGGCGAGCTCATCAACGGCACCGTCAAGCGCACCGAGCGCGGGGGCATCTACCTGGACCTCGGCGACAATGCCGAGGCGTTCATCCCTTCGCGGCACACGATCCCCGGCGAGAACGTGCGCATCAACGATCGGCTGAGAGGCTTCCTCTACGAGGTGCGTGCCGAGATCCGCGGTCCGCAGCTGTTCGTCAGCCGCACCATGCCGGAGTTCCTCATCGAGCTGTTCAAGATCGAGGTGCCGGAGATCGGCCAGAACCTCATCGAACTCAAGGGTGCGGCCCGCGATCCGGGACGCCGTGCAAAGATCGCCGTCCACTCGCTGGATCCGCGCACCGATCCCATCGGCGCCTGTGTCGGCATGCGCGGTTCACGTGTTCAGGCCGTATCGAATGAACTGGCCGGTGAACGCGTCGACATTATTCTGTGGGACGAGAACCCCGCCCAGTTCGTCATCAATGCCATGGCGCCGGCCGAGGTCGCGTCCATCGTCGTCGACGAGGATTCGGGCAGCATGGACGTGGCCGTCGAGGAAGCTAACCTGTCGCAGGCCATCGGGCGCGGCGGCCAGAACGTTCGCCTGGCCTCGGAGCTGACGGGCTGGGAACTCAACGTCATGACCATCGAGGATGCCGAGGCCAAGACCGAGGAAGAGTCCCGGGCCAGCGTGCAGATGTTCGTCGAGAAGCTCGACGTCGACGAGGAGCTGGCCAGCATTCTGGTACAGGAAGGCTTTTCCAATGTCGAGGAAGTCGCCTACGTTCCGGAATCGGAGCTGCTCGACATCGAGGAATTCGACGAGAACATCGTCACCGAGCTCCGCCAGCGCGCCCGCGATTCGCTGCTGACCCAGATGATCGCCTCGGAAGAGCAGCTCGAGGAGAATCGTCCGGCCGAGGACCTGCTCGAGCTCAAGGGCATGACCGAGACCATCGCGTTCCGGCTCGCCGAGCAGGGCATCCGCACGCGTGACGAACTGGCCGAGTGCGCCGTCGACGAGCTCGAGGACGTCAAGGACCTCGAGCCCGAGAAGGCTGCCGAGCTGATCATGGAAGCGCGCGCACACTGGTTCGCCGAGGAAGACTGAACCGGTAACGGTCCCTGGGAATCGCGCGCCAAGCGCACAGAATTCGTATCGAGGAGATTTGATGTCGCAGGTCACAGTTTCACAGTTGGCGGAAGTGCTCGGAGTCACTCCGGAGCGGTTGCTGAGTCAGTTCAAGGACGCGGGCATCCGGATCACGGAGACCGACGCGCCCGTGACCAACGACGACAAGAAGAAGCTCCTGGCCTACCTGCGCACTTCGCACGGCAAGTCCGAGAGCCGTGACGAGGGCGACACGCCGAAGCGCGTGACGCTGCGCCGCAAGACCGTCAGCGAGCTCAAGGTGCCGTCCGGTGGGGCCGGGCGAACGCGTGGTCGCGGAGCGGCGCCGGCCCGCACCGTCAATGTCGAGGTGCGCAAGAAGCGGACCTACGTCAAGCGCGGAGCGGTCCAGCAGGACGAGACGGCCGACGCCGAGCGCGAGGCCGCGCGGCAGGCGCTCGAGGAGTCCCGGAAGGCTCGCGAAGAGGCGGAACGTGCCGAGGCCGAGCGCGAGGCCGAGCGCGAAGCGAAGCGCAAGGCCGAGCAGGAGGAGCGCGCGAAGGAAGAGGAAGAAGCCGCCGAAGTCGCCAAGGCAGAGAAGGAGCGGCGCGAGGCCGAAGAGGCCCGCATGCGCGAAGACGAGCAGAAGGCCCGCGAGGAGGCCGAGAAGCGCGCGCTCATCGAGGCCCAGGCGCAGAAGGTCCGCGAGAGTGCAGCGCAGCGCCGCAAGCACCGCGAGGAAGAAGCCAAGAAGGGCAAGGCCAAGCCCGGCGCCAAGACGCGCTACGGCCGCGAGGAACTGCACGTGGCCAGCCGCAGCAAGCGCCGCAAGCCGAAGCGCCGCGGCAAGACCACGAGCGTGGGCGGAGAACACGGCTTCCAGATGCCGACACAGCCCGTCAAGCGCGAACTCGAGATTCCCGAGACCATCACGGTCGGCGAACTCGCGAAGATCATGGCCGTCAAGGCCGGCGAACTGATCAAGACGCTCATGGGAATGGGCTCGATGGTCACGATCAACCAGCCGCTGGACCAGGAGACCGCGATCCTCGTGGCGGAGGAAATGGGTCACGAGGCGCGTCCGGCCGAACAGAAGGACATCGAGAGCGAACTCGTTGCCGAGGACGAGGGCGGCGAAGAAATCACGCGTCCGCCCGTGGTGACCGTCATGGGCCACGTCGACCACGGCAAGACCTCGCTGCTCGACTACATCCGGCGTGCCAAGGTCGCGGCCGGCGAGAGCGGCGGGATCACGCAGCACATCGGCGCCTACCACGTCGAGACCGACGACGGCGTCGTCACGTTCCTCGACACGCCGGGCCACGCGGCCTTCACGTCGATGCGTGCCCGCGGCGCCCAGGCCACGGACATCGTGGTGCTCGTCGTGGCCGCCGACGACGGCGTCATGCCGCAGACCAAGGAAGCCATCCAGCACGCGCGCGCGGCCGGCGTGCCGCTGATCGTGGCCGTCAACAAGATCGACAAGCCCGATGCGGATCCGGATCGCGTCAAGAACGAACTGTCGGCCGAAGAGGTCGTGCCCGAGGACTGGGGCGGCCAGGAGATCTTCGTGCCCGTCTCGGCCATCACGGGAGAGGGCGTCGACCAGCTGCTGGAATCCATCCTGCTGCAGGCCGAGGTGCTCGAACTCAAGGCCGTGCCGGACCGCCGCTGCCGCGGCGTCGTGGTCGAGTCTTCGCTGGACAAGGGCCGCGGTCCGGTCGCGACCATCCTGGTCCAGGACGGCACGCTGAATCGCGGCGACATGGTGCTGGCAGGCGAGGAATTCGGCCGCGTGCGCGCGATGTTCGACGAGAACGGCGAGGCGATCGAGTCGGCCGGTCCGTCGATTCCGGCCGAGGTGCTGGGGCTGTCGGGCGTGCCGAACGCCGGCGACGAGGTGCTCGTCGTGGCCGACGAGCGCAAGGCCCGCGAAGCCGCGGACCTGCGCAAGTCCTCGGCCCGCGAGGGTCGCCTGGCCGAACGCCAGGCCGCCAAGCTGCAGTCGCTGTTCGACCAGATGGGCGAAGGTTCGGTGGGCGACGAGCAGACCGTCAACCTCGTCATCAAGGCCGACGTCCAGGGTTCGGCCGAGGCGCTGCGCGACGCGCTCACGAAGCTCTCGAACGAGGAAGTCAAGGTCAATGTCGTGTCCTCGGGGGTCGGTGGCATCACCGAGTCCGACGCCACGCTGGCCCAGGCCTCGAACGCGATCATCATCGGCTTCAACGTACGTGCCGACGCGTCGGCGCGCAAGGTCATCAACGAGGCCGGACTGGACCTGAATTACTACTCGATCATCTACGAGGCGATCGACGACGTGAAGAAGGCGATCTCGGGTCTGCTGGGCACCGAGATCAAGGAAGAGATCATCGGCCTGGCCGAGGTCAAGGACGTGTTCCGTTCCTCGGCACTCGGCCAGATCGCGGGCTGCCTCGTCGTCGAGGGCGTGGTCAAGCGCTCGAATCCGATCCGCGTGCTGCGTGACAACGTGGTCGTCTTCCAGGGCGAACTCGAATCGCTGCGCCGGTTCAAGGACGACGTCAAGGAAGTCCAGGCGGGCACCGAGTGCGGCATCGGCGTCAAGCAGTACAACGACGTCAAGCCCGGCGACCAGATCGAGTGCTACGAGCGCTACGAAGTGGCGAGGACGCTCGAGACGTGAGTCGCGCCGACCGCGTCGGAGGCCTGCTTCGCCGGGAGCTCGCGTCCATCGTCCAGCGCGAGCTGGAGTCCGAGCTCCCGTCGCTGATCAGCCTGACCGACGTCGAGGTCTCCCGCGACCTCGGCCATGCCCGCGTCTATGTCTCGGTCCTCGAGATCGACAAGGCGGCCGAGGTCATGCGCGCGCTCAACGACTCGGCCGGCGACATCCGATCGGAGCTGGCGCGGCGCGTGCGCATGCGCTCGGTTCCCGAACTGCGATTCCTGCACGACACCTCCTCGGAATCCGGGCAGCGCATCGAGCAGCTGCTCGCCGCGGCCCGCAAGTCGCGGTCCTGATCGGCGCGCCGTCCGCGCCGAGGCGTCGGACGATTGCCTGACCGGGCACTTCACCGCGATGACGAAGAGCAATACCAACCCGACCTCCGGCATCCTGCTGCTCGACAAGCCGTCGGGCGTGACCTCGAACCAGGCGCTCGGGCGCGCCAAGCGGCTGCTCGGCATCCGCAAGGCCGGACACACGGGGACTCTGGATCCGATGGCCACGGGCCTGCTCACGCTGTGCTTCGGCGAGGCGACGAAGGTCTCGGCCTTCCTGCTCGATGCCGACAAGACCTACCTGGCCGAACTGCGGCTCGGCGTCGAGACCGATTCCGGCGATGCCGACGGCGCGGTCGTGCGCGAGCGGCCCGTGCCCGGCCTCGACGGCGACGACGTGGAGGCCGTGCTGCGCGAATTCCGCGGCTCGATCGAACAGGTGCCTCCCATGGTGTCGGCGCTGAAGCATCAGGGTCAGCGCCTGCACGAACTCGCGCGCCGTGGCATCGAGGTCGAGCGTCCGCCCCGGCCGGTCACGATCCACGAACTCGAGTTGCTGGACTGCGTGCCGCCGAGGCTCGAGCTTCGCGTGCGTTGTTCCAAGGGCACCTACGTGCGCTCTCTGGCCATGGACATCGGCGACCGGCTGGGCTGCGGCGCGCACCTCACGGCGCTGCGCCGTACGGTCAGTGACCCATTCGACGTCGACGACGCGATCGATCCCGATGCGCTGGAGGCGCTGGAGCCCGAAGCCCGGCGCGCCCGGCTTCTGTCTCCGGAGCAGGCGCTCGTGGCACTGCCTCTCGTCGAGGTGGATGCCGAAGCCGCGAGCGACCTGGGTTTCGGGCGCCGGGTCCGGACCGGCGCAGACCCGGCCGAGACCGTGCGCATCCGGCACGGGGATCGATTCCTGGGAGTGGGCCGCGTCGACGATGCGGGCGTGCTGCACCCGAAGCGCCTGATCCGGGCCTGAGCCGTCCGACCCCTGCGCGCGCCGATCCGGCCGGCACGGTAAAATGGGTGATTCCCCGTTCAACGCACGGTTGCCACCCATGAGCCAGACCGCCGAGTCCGTTTCCGCGTCCCGTCCCGACACGCCGACCACGCCGCTGCGCTTCGTCACGGCCGCCAGCCTGTTCGACGGCCACGACGCTGCGATCAACATCATGCGCCGGCTCATCCAGGGCGAGGGCTGCGAGGTCGTCCACCTGGGCCATAACCGAGCGGTCAAGGACATCGTCGACGCGGCGATCCAGGAAGATGCCGACGGCATCGCCGTGAGCTCCTACCAGGGCGGACACAACGAGTTCTTCCGCTACATGGTCGACATGCTCGCCGAGCGCGGTGCCGGCCACATCCGCGTCTTCGGCGGCGGCGGCGGGACGATCACGCCCGACGAGATCCGCGCGCTGCACGACTACGGCGTCGAGCGCATCTACCATCCCGACGACGGCATGGACATGGGCCTGAAGGAGATGATCCAGGACCTCGTCGAGCGCACCCGGCGCGCGCGCTCCGAACGCGAGGCGGCCGGCTACCGCCCGCCCAGCACCGACGCCGACCGGCCCGTCACCGATCTGGCCCAGGCGCTCTCTGCCATCGAGTCCGGCACGGTCTCCGAGCACGAGCTCGCCCAGCTGCAGAAGCGCCTCGAGCGCGACGACATCGACCGCAGCGTGCCCGTGGTCGGCCTGACCGGCACGGGCGGGGCCGGCAAATCGTCTGTCACCGACGAGCTCGTCAGCCGCTTCCTGCAGCACTTCCCGGAAATGCGCATCGCCGTGCTGGCCGTCGACCCGACGCGCCGGCGCACGGGCGGCGCGCTGCTCGGCGACCGCATCCGCATGAACACGCTGCGCTCCGATCGCGTCTTCATGCGCTCCATGGCCACGCGCCGCGAGCACATGGCGACCAGCGAAGTGCTCAAGCTCTGCATCGAGTACCTGCGGGCCTCGGGTTTCGGCCTCGTGCTCGTCGAGACGGCCGGCATCGGCCAGGCCGATACCGAGATCGTCGACCTCGTCGACTTCCCCGTCTACGTCATGACCTCGGATTACGGTGCGGCCAGCCAGCTCGAGAAGATCGACATGCTCGATTTCGCCGAGATGGTCATCCTCAACAAGTACGAGAAGCGTGGCGCCGAGGATGCGCTGCGCGACGTGCGCAAGCAGTGGAAGCGCAACCGCCTGAAGTTCGACCTGGACGACGCGGAGGTTCCCGTCTACCCGACGATCGCCAGCCAGTTCAACGATCCCGGCGTGACCTGGATGTTCGTCGAGCTTTGTCGCCGGCTGCGCGACAAGCTCGAACTCGATGCAGAGCGCTGGACGCCGGA
>JAWVZQ010000096.1:0-8488 GCA_033722095.1 Wenzhouxiangellaceae bacterium
CCGACCCGTCGCCGGCCACGACCTTCGCTCACCTCGACGCCACGGTCGTCCTTTCACGCCAGATCGCCGAGCTCGGCATCTACCCGGCCGTGGATCCGCTCGATTCGACGTCGCGCCAGCTCGATCCGCTGGTCGTCGGCCAGGAGCACTACGACGTGGCCCGCAAGGTGCAGAACACCCTGCAGCGGTACAAGGAGCTCAAGGACATCATCGCCATCCTCGGCATGGACGAGCTCAGCGAGGAAGACAAGCGCACCGTCGCCCGCGCGCGAAAGGTGGAGCGCTTCTTCTCGCAGCCGTTCTTCGTTGCCGAGGTCTTCACGGGCTCGCCGGGTGTCTACGTGTCGCTGAAGGACACCATCCGCGGGTTCAAGGGCATCGTCGACGGCGAATACGACCACCTCCCGGAGCAGGCCTTCTACATGGTCGGCACGATCGAGGAGGCGGTGGAGAAGGGCGAAAAGATGGCCCAGAAGGCCGCCTGAGCCCACATCCTTCGCGCGCTGGCGGCGTTTTCGGCGTCGTCGGAATGCTCACGTACTGATGTACGCTCCGCTTCCGACGCCGCCTCGAGCCTTGCCGGCCCACGAATTCTGCGGCCTCCGGAGCTCTGCCCGGTGGCCGCGAGAAGCGAGGTAACTGAACAATGGCATCGACAATTCATTGCGACATCGTCAGCGCCGAGGCGGAGATCTTCTCCGGTGACGCGTCCATGGTCGTCGTCACGGGCGAGGAAGGCGAGCTCGGCATCGCGCCGCGCCACGCCCCGCTGCTCACGCGCATCAAGCCGGGGCAGGTCCGCGTGATGCTGCCCGACGGCGGAGAGGAGTTCTACTACGTCTCCGGCGGCATGCTCGAAGTCCAGCCGCACGTCGTCACCGTCCTGGCCGACACCGCCGCCCGCGCGGACGACCTCGACGAGGCCGCTGCAGTGAAGGCCAAGGAAGAGGCCGAGCGCGCCCTGGCCGACCGTACTGCGGACATGGAGATGGCCGAGGCGCAGGCCCAGCTTGCACAGGCCACGGCCCAGCTCGCCGCCCTCGAGCGGTTGCGCAAGAACCTCAAGCACTGATCGAAGTCGGACGGCCGCATGCGGCCGTTCCCGAGAGAATCGCCGCCCCGGAGTCCTCGCGGACCCGGGGCGTTTTTCAAGTGCTGACCGCGACTTGCCGGCCACCGGGAATCTGCTAGGCTAGGAACCCATAACGATAAATCGGGGTAACGGAATGATGACACTAGGCAGAATCCTGTCCATTCTGGTAATCGTGCTCCTCGGGGGATGCGGGGGAGGCGGAGAACCGATTTCCAACGAGCGGTTGATGCAGATGTTCGAGGCCGGGCGCACGGGCGTGTGGGTCAGCGGCCAGGGAGAAGTCACGCAGGTACTGGCCGACGAGGAACTGCGCGGCACCAAGCAGCGCTTCATCGTCCGGCCCAACGACCGGATCATGCTCACCGTCAAGCACTCGCTCGACGACTCGGATCGGGTTCCCGTGGAGCGCGGCGACACGGTCCGGTTCCAGGGTCTCTACGAGTGGGATGCGCGCGGCGGATTCGTCGTGCTGACCCACAGCGACCCGGAACAGCCGGGCGGTGGCGGATGGATCGAGCACGAAGGCACGCGCTACGACTGACCGAGCCTGCCGATCGCGCACGAAAAAGCCGGCGTGATGCCGGCTTTTTCGTCCTGCTTTCTCGATTCATCCGGGCCGGAGATCAGCCGCCATCATCGGGCGGCGCATCGCCGGAGTAGGTGTTCGCCTCGGCGCCGATGATCTCGCCGACGGTCGCCGTTTCATGAATCCAGAGCCGCACGGGTCGTTCGAACTCGAGCGGGCCGGTGACCTCGCTGTCCGCACCGATCTGGATCAGCGGCGGCGTGTCCTTCTTGTTCCAGCCCTTGTGACGTTCCACGGTCAACGGACCGAGTACGCGGCTGCCGGCCTCGAGAACGATGCCCCCGCTCACGCTCTCGATGGCGCCGACGGTGGCACCCTGGAGCGTGATACGGCCGTTGACCGAGGAGACCATGCCCTCGACCTCGGCGCCCTGCTCGATCTCGATGGCGCCGTTGACGGTCTCGGCATTGCCGCCGACCACCGAGCCGGAGCCGATCATGACCGCCCCGTTGACGCCCTCGATGGAGCCCGTCGTCGAGTCGCTGCCGATCGTGACGCGGCCGTTCACCAGGCTGATCTGCCCGACGGAAGAGGAATTGCCCACCGCCACGCCGCCGTTCACCGTTTCCAGCGCACCGCCGACGCTGGCGTTGTTCCCGACCTTGATCGAGCCGTTGACGGTGCTCAATCCGCCATCGACGGACTCGCCGTCGGGCACGACGTGGCTGGTGTTGATGTTGCACCCGGCCAGGGCCAGGGCGAGGAAAAGGAAGGAGATGCGCATCGGGGAGCCTCCTCGATGGACGTGGGGTTCGGTTGTCATTCTAGGATGGAAGACGGCCACCGGGCCAGGCCCGGAAGTCATGGCTGCCGGCGGCCGATTCAGGCGCTCTGCGCGCGTCCGGGCAGCAGCCAGTCCATGGCCGAGTCGGCGAGGGCGTCGTCGAGGCCGGCGAAGTCGAACAGCGCCGTGTCGCAGAGCTGCGACGGCGCGACGTTGGTCAGCGCCTTGAAGATCGTCTCCGTGCGCCCCGGCTGGCGGCGATCCCACTCGGCCAGCATCTTCTTGACCACCTGCCGTTGCAGGTTCGGCTGCGAACCGCAGAGATTGCACGGGATGATCGGATATTCGCGCACCTCGGCCAGCTTTTCGATGTCGGCTTCGCGGCAGTAGGCCAGCGGCCGGATCACGATGTTGTCGCCGTCGTCGCTCTTGAGCTTCGGCGGCATGGCCTTGAGCGCTCCGCCATACAGGAGGTTCAGGAAGAACGTCTCGACGATGTCGTCGAGGTGATGCCCCAACGCGATCTTCGTGAAGCCGTTTTCCCTGGCGTAGGTGTATAGGTTTCCGCGCCGCAGCCGCGAGCACAGCCCGCAGGTGGTCTTGCCCTCCGGGACGACGCGCTGGACGACCGAGTAGGTATCGCGCTCGATGACGTGATACGGAACGCCGATCGACTCGAGATATTCCGGCAGGACGTGCTCGGGGAAACCGGGCTGCTTCTGGTCGAGGTTGACGGCGAACAGCTCGAAGGAAACCGGCGCGCGCCGCTGCAGGCTCAGCAGCAGGTCCAGCATGGCGTAGCTGTCCTTGCCGCCCGACAGGCAGACCATGATGCGGTCCCCGTCCCGGATCATGCCGTAGTCGCCGATCGCCTTGCCGACGTTCTTGCGCAGCCGCTTGAACAGCTTGTCGGCGTTGTATTTGGTGGCTTGGGCCGGTGCGGGCATGGCCGTGAACCGAGTTCGAAGAAGAGGCCGGAATGATACCGGAAATCAGGGGCCTGCCGCGCCGTCACCCACTGGCGTCTCGCCGGACTGCGTGGAATAATGATTGGCCACGCCGCGCGGCGTCGCCCACCCGGATCGACGATGGAAGAGCGCCCCGAGACGATCGCCGAGATCCTGGCCGATCTGCGGCTACAGCACCGCGACCTCGACGACGCCATCCGGCGGCTGGCCGAGAGTCCCTCGACGGACCAGCTTCAGCTGACCCGCCTGAAGCGCCGGAAGCTGCGTCTGAAGGACCAGATCGCGTGGTGGGAATCGCGCCAGATTCCGGACCTGGACGCCTGAAACGGCGGCCCTTGACGCCCGATTCACGAATGTGACCGACCGTGCATTGACTGGGGGCATGACGACCCCCATACTGTGCCGTATGGAAGCCATTCGCAGTCTCAACAATCACGAAGTCCGTCGCCGCCAGATCTGGACCGACGACGGTGTCCGTCTCGACGTCCGCTACCTGGGCCACGAGCGCGCCCCCTGCGTGCTGCTCTGCCACGGGTTCGGCCAGACCCAGTTCGCATGGTCGGAGACCGCGCGCCGCCTCGCGGCGAGCGGCTGGCAGGCCGTCAGCTACGACGCTCGCGGTCACGGGAATTCCGACCGGGCGCCGCACGGCAAGTACGATTTCGACCACTTCATCGAGGATTTCCGGCGCGTCTGCGCCTCGCTGCCGCATCCGCCGCTGCTCGTGGGCGCGTCGATGGGCGGCCTGACGGCGCTTCTGGGCCACTCCGAAAAGCCGCTCGTGGAACTGCGCGCGCTCGTGCTCGTCGACATCGCGCCGCGCTGGGACGAGCGTGGCGTCGAGGCCATGATCGCGTTCATGCGCCAGCATCCGAAGGGCTTCGAGAGCGTCGAGCAGGCCCGCGAGGCGGTCCGCAATTTCGTGCCGCACCGCCGCGCCGCGGCCACGGCCGAGGGCCTCAAGCGCAACCTGCGCGAGAGCAAGGACGGCCGCTGGTACTGGCACTGGGATCCGGCGATGCTCGCGCTGGCCGAGAAGAGCCGCAATCTGCAGAGCCGGCTGAAGTCGGCGGCCCGCAAGCTCAAGGCGCCGACGCTGCTGATTTCCGGCGGCAAGAGCGAGCTGATTTCCGACGAGCACGTCGAGGAATTCCTGAAGCTCGCGCCGCACGCCGAGCACGTTTCCGTCGCCGATGCCGGTCACATGGTGGCAGGCGACGTCAATGACCGCTTCCTGCACGCGACCTTGCCGTTCCTGAAGAAGCACACGGCCAAAGGAGATCCGAAATGATGATTCTGCTGTTCGTGCTCGCGCTCCTGGCCGTGTCGATCGGCTGCGCCTACTTCCGTACCTCGCTGCCGGTCTGGACCGGTGCGACGGCCGCCACGCTGCTGGCCTTCTCGATCGCCGGCGAGCCGGGCTGGATCTCGCTGGTCATCGCCTGGCTGCTGTTCATCGGCATCGCGGCGCCGCTGAACTACCTGCCGTGGCGGCAGGCCTTCATCACGCAGCCGATCCTCAAGAGCTTTTCGGGCATGGTCCCGCAGATCTCGGAGACCGAGCAGATCGCGCTGGATGCCGGCACCGTCGGCTTCGAGGGTGAACTGTTCCGCTCCAAGCCGAACTGGAAGAAACTCCTCGATCGGCCGCTTCCCGAACTCACGGTCGAGGAGCAGGCCTTCCTGGACGGTCCCGTCGAGGAACTCTGCGACATGATCGACGAGTGGGAATTCACCCACTATCGCGTCGGCCTGTCCGACGAGGCCTGGGCACACCTGAAGAAGCACAAGTTCTTCGGCATGATCATCCCGAAGGAATACGGCGGACTCGGCTTCTCGGCCGTGGCGCATCGCGCCGTGCTCGAGAAGGTGGGCGGCATGAGCGCGACCGTCGGATCCGTCGTTGCCGTGCCGAACTCGCTGGGCCCGGCCGAGCTGCTGCTGCACTACGGCACCGACGAGCAGAAGAACGCACTGCTGCCCAAGCTGGCCTCGGGCGAGGAAATCCCGTGCTTCGGCCTGACGTCGACGACGGCCGGCTCCGACGCCACGTCGATTTCCGACTACGGCGTCGTCTGCAAGGGCGAATGGAACGGCGAGGAGGTCCTGGGCATGCGCCTGACCTTCGACAAGCGCTACATCACGCTGGCTCCGGTCGCCACGCTCGTCGGCCTGGCCTTCCGGCTCTACGACCCGGAGGGCCTGATCGGGGACAAGGAAGACATCGGCATCTCGCTGGCGCTGCTGCCTGCAGACACGCCGGGCATGGATATCGGCCGCCGTCACTTCCCGCTCAACAACCCGTTCCCGAACGGCCCGATCCGCGGCAAGGACGTTTTCGTGCCGCTCGAGTACCTGCTCGGAGGCACCGAGTACGCCGGCAAGGGCTGGCGCATGCTCATCGAGTCCCTGTCGGTCGGGCGCGCGATCTCGCTGCCGTCCTCGACCACGGGCGGCGCGAAGCTGGCAGCCCTGTCGACCGGCGCCTACTCCCGGATCCGCAAGCAGTTCAACCTGCCCATCGGCCGTTTCGAAGGCATCGAGGAAGCGCTGGCGCGAATCGGTGGCTACACCTACGCCATCAGCGCGCTCTCGCGCCAGACGGCCTCGGCCGTCGACGCCGGCGAGAAGCCGGCCGTGGCCGGCGCCATCGCGAAGTACCACGCCACCGAGCTGAGCCGCGAGATCATCAAGGACGCCATGGACATCCACGGCGGCAAGGGCATCATCCTCGGTCCCCGCAACTACCTCGGCCGCGGCTGGGAAGGCGCGCCGATCTGGATCACCGTCGAGGGTGCCAACATCCTGACGCGCTCGATGATGATCTTCGGCCAGGGCGCCATCCGGTGCCATCCCTACGTGCTCAAGGAACTCGAGGCGCTGTCCATCGAGGACGAGGAGAAGCGGCTCAAGGTCTTCGACCGCCTGCTGTTCGGCCACATCGGCCACAGCATCTCCTGCGCCGCGCGCTCGCTCGTGCTCGGCCTCAACGCCTACCGCTTCGCGGCCGTTCCCGGCGACCGGCAGACCAAGAAGTACTGGCGCAAACTCTCTCGCTACACGGCCTCGTTCGCGCTCATGGCCGACGTCGCGATGATGACCTACGGCGGCAAGCTGAAGATGAAGGAGAAGATCTCCGGCCGCCTCGCCGACGCGCTGAGCTGGCTCTACATCGGCTCGGCCATGCTGCGCCGCTTCGAGTACGAAGGGCGGCCGGCCGCCGACCAGGCGATCCTGGCCTGGGCCTTCCACGACGGCATCTACCGCATCCAGGAAGCGCTCAAGGGCGTCATCGACAACTACCCGATCGCGCCCATGCGCCCGATCCTGCGCCGCATCGTCTTCCCGCTCGGTGCCAGCGAGCGGCGGCCCAACGACCGCCTTGGTCACAAGGTCGCCGCGCTCATGCTCTCGCCGTCCGAGACGCGCGACCGCCTCACGCGCGGCTGCTACCGCTCCGACCGCGCCGGCTTCGTGCCCGGCGTCATGGAGACCCTGCTGCCCGACGTCATCGCCGCCGAGCCGCTCGAACGGCGCCTGCTCAAGGCCGTTCGCTCCGGCAAGGCCGAGGGCCGCACCTTCGAAGAGCAGGTCGACTCGGCCGAGAAGGCCGGCGTCTTCGCCGAGAAGGAAGCCGCCTTCCTGCGCGACGTCCGCGAGCGGGTCATGGAGATCGTCGCCGTCGACGACTTCGACATCAAGGAACTGCAGGCGGGGTTGACGGAGAAGGGCGAAACCATCCGCGACGCCGCTTAGAAGCTGCTGCGCACGCCGTGAGCGGCGCCCTGCGGTGCTCGGAGTCCTCGTGTACTCGTCGGTACACTGCGGCTCCTGCGCTCCGTAGGCCACTGCTCACGGTGCGCTCGCGACGCTTCTAAGTTCCCTGAGGGCTGCTGCGCGAGCCGCTGGCGACGCCCTGAGGTGCTCGGCATCCTGGCGTACTACACATGTACGCTCCGGGGCGATTTTCACTTCATTTCATCCGGGAGCGGCCGGGGGCTGGTGGTGCTCCAACTCCTCACGTACCGACACGTACGCTGCGGCTCCTGCGCCGAGCCTGCCCCGGACCTGATCCGGGGTAGGACGCCGCTCACGGCGCGCTCCCGACGCTTCCGAGTTGCGAGGCAGAAACCCTGGTCGAGTAGCCCAACGGCTACGCCCGTTGGGATGAGGCCCGGGCCTCCGCCGGACGTCGATTCCGCCTCGACCGAGCGTCCGGAGATGTTCTCGTTCCCATCCCGAGGGGCGTAGCCCTCGGGCTACTCTTCGCGCCCAACCTCTTCGGTTTTCCGGTGTTCTTCCGGTGCAACGGAATCACGCCAGGTACCGAATCCGGAACGGCCATTCGCTCGCCCTCCGGCTCGCTCCCCCGGGGACGCGGCCCCGGGCTACGAAACCCGTGCCTTTTCGGGAATATTTCCCGATTTTCCTTCGCGACCTTCGCTCCCTCGCGCCTTTGCGCCCATCCTCTACGTTTTTCCGTTTTTCCGGAGATTCCGATTTTCCCTTCGCGCCTTCGCGTCTTCGCGCGAATCCTCTAACGGCCACCGGCAATCCGCCCGAATCCGGGGGAGACCCGCGTTATACTTCGGCCCGCTTCCCGGTGTTGCCTGGAAGCGATTCCATGTCCAGGGTGTCCCGCAGGCCTTGACGGCCCAGGGATGAAACGGGAAATCGGCGCCGCGACGACTCGCGGCGGGAAGCCGATGCTGCCCCCGCAACTGTGACCCGCATCCTGCCCGAGGCAGGACGCGCCCGCGAAGCCACTGGCCGATT
Source organism: Wenzhouxiangellaceae bacterium (assembly GCA_033722095.1). Lineage (GTDB taxonomy): Bacteria > Pseudomonadota > Gammaproteobacteria > Xanthomonadales > Wenzhouxiangellaceae. The sequence goes on from JAWVZQ010000096.1 coordinate 8,148, forward strand.
CCGGCCGGGAAGGGTGAGGCGCGAGGGACGATTCCGATCGTTCCGGCGGGAAGCCAGGAGACCGGCCCCGGACGCTGTGACCTGCCGCGGAGGGCGGCCGGCGAGCGGATTCCGGGTGTCCGTCCGGCCCTGCATGGCGCTTCCGGACCGGCCCGTCTCCGCTTCCCCGGATCTTCCGCCGCGGCCCCCGATGGCGCGGGAGTGCGCCGGGAGCCAAGACATGCAAACCAGGATCTTCCTGCCGGCCGTGGCCGGCATCCTCGCCCTGACTTCTTCACCGACCCCGGCCGCCGAGGCCTGGGAAGACGAACCGGTCGTCGTGACTGCGACGCGGACCGAGC
>JAWVZQ010000097.1:0-8473 GCA_033722095.1 Wenzhouxiangellaceae bacterium
ACGACGATGAACGGCAGCTTCTCGAGCGCCGGAGGCTCCTCGCCCTCGGCCAGCGTCGAGGGATCGACGAGCGGGTCGGGAATCGGCTTGCCCTTGTCGGCGGCCTCGGTGACCTTGCGGTTGTAGCCGGCGAGGTTGCGCACGCCGAGCTGCGACATGAGCCGGTAGCGGCGCTCCATTTCGGCCACGCACCAGCGCAGCGCATTGGCGGCCTCCTTCATGTCGGTGACCACGGGCGCAAGCAGATGCGGGATGCCCTCGTAGACCGAAAGCTCCAGCATCTTCGGGTCGACCATGATCATGCGGACGTCGTCGGGCGGCGCCTTGTAGATGAGACTCAGGATCATCGAGTTGACGGCGACGGACTTGCCCGAGCCCGTCGTTCCGGCCACGAGCAGGTGCGGCATGCGCGATACGTCGGCGCACATGGGCTTGCCCGAGATGTTCTTGCCGAGTCCCAGCGTCAGCGCCGACGACGACTTGGCGTAGGCCTCGGAGGACAGGATGTCGCGCAGGTACACGATCTCGCGGTTCTGGTTGGGAATCTCGAGTCCGATGACGCTCTTGCCGGGAATGACGTCGACGACGCGTACCGACATGACGCTGAGTCCGCGGGCGAGGTCCTTCGAGAGATTGGAGATCTGGGCACCCTTGACGCCGGCGGCCGGCTGCAGTTCGAAGCGCGTGATGACGGGGCCGGGATGGACGGCGACGACCTCGACCTCGATGCCGAAGTCCGAAAGCTTGAGCTCCACCTGCCTGCTCATGGCCTTGAGCGTATCGGTCGAGTAGCCGGCTTTCTGTTCGGGCGGCTCGTCGAGCAGGTCCAGCGGCGGCAGGCTGCCGTCGGAGAGGTTCTTGAACAGCGAGCGCTGGCTCAGGCTCTTCTTCGCCTTCTCGCTGGGCTGCGTCTCGACGCGCGGCTCGATGCGCACTTCGGCGCGCTTCCTGCGCTTGACCGTGTCACGCTTGCGCACTTCCTCGCGCTCGGCGCGGGCGCGCCGTCCGGCCCACCAGTCGCGGGCGCGGCCGACGGCGTCCACGGACCAGGCCCACCCGTCGATGGCCCACTGTCCGACGCGATCGATGACATGGACCCAAGACAGCCCCGTGAACAGCGTGATGCCGGCGAGCAGGATGGCGATCTGGATCAGCGCCGTTCCCGTGAAGCCCAGCGCCGCGATCATCGGGCCGGACAGCAGGTCGCCGATGATGCCGCCGGAATGCTCGAGCCCACCTCGCGGCTGCATCTCGAACAGGATGCAGCCCGAAAGCAGGATCAACAGCAGGCCGCCCAGCCGGACGCCCCACTCGGGCCAGCCGACGGGCTCGGACCGCTCGGCCAGGAGCCGGAAAGCGGCGGCACCCATGAGCACGGGCACCAGCCAGGCCATGTAGCCCATGAGCACGAGAAAGAAATCCGAGATCCAGGCGCCGAAGCTGCCGCCGAGGTTGCTGACCGTCGACGCGCCGCTGTTCGAGAAGCCCGGGTCGCGCGGATCGTGGGTCACGAGCGCCAGCAGCAGGTAGGCGGCGATGACCATGACCAGCAGGAACAGCGACTCGAACAGGCGACGCTCCAGCGCTGCGGCGGTCTTGCTGTCCTTGGACTTGCGGGAACTACGGGCCAACGGCGAATCCTCGGCTGGGCTCGGTCGCCGCCAAGCCTACCGCATTCTCCGGCGGGCGGCTTGCGGTCGGGCCGCGGTCCTGGCCACCCCGTTCGGCTTGCAATCGGCGACAATCAACCGCAGGTATCCTGCCCGATCCAATCCGTTCGCTTCCCGGAGACGTTTTCATGGCCGATCCCCGCCATTTCCGCCTGCTCATCCTCGGTTCCGGCCCGGCCGGTTACACGGCCGCGATCTACGCGGCGCGGGCGAACCTCGACCCCGCCGTCGTGACCGGCATCGAGCAGGGCGGCCAGCTCATGACGACCACGGACGTCGAGAACTGGCCCGGCGACGCGAAGGACCTGCAGGGACCGCAGCTCATGCAGCGCATGCTCGAGCACGCCGAGCGCTTCTCGACCGAGATGGTCTTCGACCATATCCACACGGCCGACCTCTCGAAGCGACCGTTCGTGCTCGAGGGCGACAACGACACCTACACCTGCGACGCGCTGATCATCGCCACGGGCGCGTCGGCACGCTATCTCGGCCTGGAATCCGAGGAAGCGTTCAAGGGCCGCGGCGTTTCGGCCTGTGCGACCTGCGACGGGTTCTTCTACCGCGACAAGCCCGTTGCCGTCATCGGCGGCGGAAACACGGCCGTGGAGGAAGCGCTGTACCTGTCGAACATCGCGAGCAAGGTCTACGTGGTCCACCGCCGCGACGCGCTGCGCGCCGAGAAGATCCTGCAGGAACGGCTGTTCGAACGGGAAAAGGACGGAAAGGTGGAAATCGTCTGGGACCACGTCGTCGACGAGGTGCTCGGCGACGACGACGGCGTGACGGGCGTGCGCCTGGAGCACGCGCAGTCCGGCGAGTCGCGCGAGATCGACGTCGACGCCATGTTCGTGGCGATCGGCCACGACCCGAACACGGGCATCTTCGCCGGGCAGCTCGACATGGAGGGCGGCTACATCCGTATCCGCAGCGGGCTGGACGGCATGGCGACGGCGGCCAGCGTTCCCGGCGTGTTCGCGGCCGGCGATGTCGCCGACCACGTCTACCGCCAGGCCATCACCTCGGCCGGCTTCGGCTGCATGGCCGCGCTGGATGCAGAGCGATTCCTCGACCAGTCCTGAGGGCGGCGGCTCCGCCCGCTCGCTGGCGCGCGACATCCCGCGCGCCGAATGGAACGCGCTGAACCGGAACGAAAACCCGTTCACCGATCATCGATTCCTGGCCGCACTGGAGACCGCCGGCTGCGTCGGCGCCGAAACCGGCTGGGATCCGCTCCCGCTGTCCGAGGCCGGCGGCTTCGCTCCGGCCTGGCGCAAGCACCACTCACACGGCGAATTCGTGTTCGACTTCGCCTGGGCCGAAGCTGCGCACCGCGCCGGTCTGCGCTGGTTTCCCAAGCTGCTCGTCGCCGCACCGTACAGTCCCGTGACGGGCCCGCGGCTGCTCGGCGACGCGAAGGCGCGCGTCGCACTCGTCGAGGCGCTGGAGCGACGCGTGGCCGCCGAGGGATCGGGCGTGGCGTCGGTGAATTTCTGCGACGCCGTCGATCGGGAGACCCTGACCGAGGCCGAATGGCTGTCGCGCTGGGACTGGCAGTATCACTGGCACAACCACGGCTACCGCGACTTCGAGGATTTCCTCGACCGGCTGCGCTCGAAGCCGCGCAAGAACATCCGGCGCGAGCGCCGGCTCGCGCACTCCGGGTGGTCCTATCGCTGGATCGACGGCGAGCACGCGACCGAGGCGGAACTCGACCTGCTCACGCATTGCTACCGGATCACCTTTCTGCAGTACCGCAACATGCCGGCGCTGAACCGCGCCTTCTTCGGCCAGGCCGCCCGGCTTTTCGGCGATCGGTTCCTGGCCTGCATCGCGAGCCGCGACGGCGAGGACCGCGCGGCCAGCGTGTTCTGGAAGAGCCCCACGCGCCTCTACGGGCGCTACTGGGGGGCCCTGGACGACAGTCGCGACGTGCACTTCGAAGCCTGCTACTACCAGGGCATCGAGCGCTGCATCGCCGACGGACTCGAGGTCTTCGAACCGGGAGCACAGGGCGAGCACAAGATCCGGCGAGGCTTCACGCCCATCGCCACGCACTCGTTCCACCACGTCGCCCATCCCGGCCTTCGCGAGGGCATCCGCCGCTGGCTGCAGCAGGAAGACCGCGTGCTCAGGGACCTGCAGCCCGAACTCGAACGCCTGCTGCCATACGGCGACCGCGCGGAGACGCGCCGACGATGACGCTCTGGCCCGTTCCGCTGCTCGGCGACGCGCCCGATGCCGGGTTCCCGGATCCCGGCGCCTGCCGGCATCCCGACGGTCTCGTCGCCGTCGGCGGCGACCTGTCCACGGAACGGTTGCTGGATGCCTATCGCAACGGCATCTTCCCCTGGTACGAAGCGGAGGGCCCCATCCTCTGGTGGTCTCCGGACCCTCGCGCGGTGCTGGTGCCCGGACACGTCCATGTGCCGAAGCGGCTGGCGCGGACGCTGCGCCAGGGCCGCCACGAGATCACCGTCGATGGCGCCTTCGAGACCGTCATCGAAGCCTGCGCGGAGAGACGCGACGAGGGCACATGGATCACGCCCGGGATGCTGCGCGCCTACACCGGGCTGCACGAGGCCGGGAACGCGCACAGCCTCGAGATCTGGATGGACGGCGAACTGGCCGGCGGCGTCTACGGCGTGGCCGTCGGCGCGATGTTCTACGCCGAGTCGAAGGTCCATGTCCGGCGCGATGCCTCGAAGATCGCGCTCGTCGAACTCATGCGACACCTCGAGCGCCGCGGCTACCTGCTCTGCGACTGCCAGCTCTGGAACCCCCATCTCGAACAGTTCAATGTCCGGATGATCGACCGCGGCGACTTCCTTCGCCTGGTCCGCCACGCCGTCGCGCGACCGTCGCCGGGCTTCGCCGACGCCGCGGACCGGTCATGAGGGGTCGTCGATGCTGATCGTCAGGGTTCTCGGCCTGCTCGTCGCCGGGTACGCGCTGCTCGCCATCCTCGTCTTCGCGTTCCAGCCCCGGATGCTGTTCCTTCCGGACATCGGCGGGCGCGGCGCCGGCATCGACCCCACGGCGATCGGGCTGCAGTTCGAGGACGTGTGGATCGACACCGAGGACGGCGAGCGCCTGCACGCCTGGTGGATCCCGCATCCAGGTTCGCGCGGCAGCCTGCTGTTCAGCCACGGCAACGCCGGCAGCATCGCGCACAGGCTGGAGAGCATCGAGATCTTCCACGAACTCGGGCTCGACGTGCTGATCTACGACTATCGCGGATACGGCCGCAGTTCGGGAACGCCGTCCGAGACCGGCGTCTACGAGGATGCCGAGGCCGCCCGGGCGTGGCTGCGCGAGCGTGCGGACCCCGATCGCATCGTGCTGTTCGGTCGCTCCATGGGCGGAGCGGTTTCGGCGCGGCTGGCCGCCGACGAATCGCCGAACTGCCTGATCCTGGAATCGACGTTCACGTCGGTCCCCGATCTGGCCGCCGAACTCTACTGGTGGCTTCCGGTCCGCCGGCTGGCGCGCATCCGCATGGACACGCTGTCGTACCTGGAGTCCGCAGCGGCCCCGGTGCTCGTCGTGCACAGCCGCGACGACGAGATCGTCCCGTTCGAACATGCACTCGCCCTGCAGCAGGCGGCCGGCGGCGACGCCCGCCTGCTCGAACTGCACGGCGATCACAACACCGGCTTCCTGCGCTCGGGCGAGATGTACGTGAAGGGGCTGGATCGGTTCCTGGCTGCCTGCCTCGACGAGGCCGGAAACTGACCCGCCGGGGTTCAGCCCGCCGGCCAGCTTCCGTCGGGGCGCGGCTGCAGCCACTGCCACGAGAACCAGCGGTAGCGCCCCTCCCCGGCCGGCGCCGTGCAGTTGATCTTGTTGCGCCCCGGCCTTCCGACACCGTCGGCGTCCACGACGGCGGCTTTGCCCTGGACAGCCACGTCCAGGCTCCGGCCACCGGCCGTGAAGCAGGCCAGTCCGGCCGGCACCTCGCCCGAAAATTCCAGCCGGAGAGACTCCGGCGACGCCCCGGCCGGCCGGTTCCGGGGCCGGAGTTCGACGCTGCGCACGGCCATCGGCAGCGACGAGGCCGCGGTCGCCAGCCGATCGAGCGAGGCGAATGCCGTGGCCATCGGGTAGCGCGGCAGGCGCAGGGGGTCACTGCCGGGCCCGATCGCTCCGGATCGCTGCTCCAGGGCAAACGCGTAGTGCTCCCCGACGATCGCGGCAACGGTCTCGTCGGCCTCGCCGTACGGGTAGGCGAACAGGCTCGGCGCGACGCCGATCTCCTCGGCGAGACGCTCGTGACCACGTTCCACGTCGGCACGGATGCGTTCGTGCCAGGCCTGCTCGTCGACATCGGCGGGGCGCCGGGCGAGGTAGGCGTGCGAGGCGCCGTGGTTCTCGATCGCCGCGCCGCGCTCGGCCAGTGCCCGCAACTGATCCCAGCTCATCGCGGGCTCGAGTCCCTCGTCCACGGCATCGCTGTTGACGAAGATCGTGTAGGGCCAGTTCCGCTCCTCGAGCAGCGGCGCGGCCTTCTCGAATACGGAGACCCAGGCGTCGTCGAAAGTGATCGCGACGACGCGTTCGGGCACCGGCTCGGCACCGTCGAGCACCGCCCGCAGCAGGCGCTGCAGTTCCCAGACGCGATAGTCGTGGTCGGCCAGCCACTCGAGGTGGGAGGCGAAGGTCTCGGGCGTCACGCTCGTCGACGGCGGCGTCTCGGCCGAAACGTGGTGGTAGAGGAATGCAACGCCGTGCGGGTCGGGATCGGCATCGATCGCCGTGTCGTCATCGCGATCCGCACAGGCCGCGGAAGCGAGCAGCGCCAGCGCCGGCAGCAGCGATCGCAGTATCTTCATCCCTGCTCTTCGAGCACGCGATCGATGAGCGGGCGGTTTGCGCGGATGACGGCCTTGACTTCCTCGACGTAGTCCTCGCGCCGCTCCGAGTAGCGGATCAGCCCGTCGGCCAGGGCCAGCGCCCGCGGCCGCTGCCCGGCCTCGCGCAGCGACGCGCGGATGGCGCGCAGCGGCGCGTAGGCGGGGTGCGTGTTCAGGTTGTTGATGTAGCGGGCGACCGACTCGGCCGGCGATTCGAAGGCCGCCACCTCGTGGATGCGCCCCTCGCCACGCCGGTTCGGGACGATGCCGCAGCCCTCGACGTAGCACCACTGGCCGAACAGGTTGTTTCCCTCGCGCGCGAAGCGCGACCGGCCCCAGGCCGACTCGGCGGCTGCCTGGACCAGCGCAAGCGCCACGGGCACGGTATCGACGCGCGGTTCGAGCATCGCAACGGCCTCGCCCGGTGCATCGCGGTCGTATTCGACCTCGTATTCCGCGGCCAGCGCGCGCAGCCAGCGGCGGTCCGCCCAGCCGATGCGGCCGTCGGCCAGCAGGTCCCGCTCGATGGCCAGCAGGCGCGTGCGCTGGGCGCGCACGCGCTCGTTCTCGCGCTGTACCAGCGGCGCCAGGTACGAGAAGAAGGCTTCCTTGCGCTCGTCGACGACCTCGTAGGCCGCGAAGTCGGGAAGCGGACGCGCGGTCCACCAGCCGGTGAAGACGGCCGCGGCGACGAGGACCACGCCCCCACAGGCGGCGACGAGCAGACTCCGGGAAACCCTCGAGCGACGGGGCTTCCTGCCTGCTCGCGGGTCGTCGGTCTGTCGCGAAGGCTCGGACGCTGGGGTCATCGGTTCTCCGATTCGATTTCGAGAGCAGCCAGCGTGCCGGAATCCGGATAGCCGTCGGCGACGAGTCCGGCCTCGTGCTGGAACGCGCGCAGCGCGCTGCGCGTGGCCGGCCCGATGAAGCCGTCGGGCTCCCCGGGATCGTGGCCGAGTTCGGCCAGACGCCGCTGCAGCCGGAGAATCTGCGAACGGGACGGCGCCGTTTCAACCTCGGGCAATGTCGCGCGCAGCCGGCCGCCGCCGGCGATGCGATCGGCGAGGTGGCCGACGGCGATGGCATAGGACTGCGAGCGGTTCCACGACATGATCACGTCGAAGTTCCGGTAGACGAGGAACTTGGGCCCCTCATGCCCCATGGGCACGAGCAGCGCGGCCTCCAGGTCGGCAACGGGCAGCGGTCCGCCGTCGGCGCGCCGCAGACCCCGGTCGCGCCAGGCCGCCAGAGGAAGCCTGAAGTCCAGTCCCGACTCGCGGTAGTCGTGACCGTCGGGCACCCGGACTTCCCTGCCCCACCGCTCGCCGGCCTGCCAGCCCAGCGCCTCGAGGTAGTGCGCGCCGGAAGCCAGCGCGTCGCGCTCGCTGCCCCAGAGATCGATGCGCCCGTCGCCGTCACCGTCGACGGCGTGTTCGATCCAGGTCGACGGCATGAACTGGGTGTGGCCCATGGCGCCGGCCCACGACCCGCGCATCCGCTCGGGTTCGAGCCCGTCGCGCTCGACGAGGCGCAGCGCCGTGATCAGTTCGGCCGTGAAGAACTCCGACCTGCGCTCGTCGCAGGCCAGCGTGGCGAGCACGTCGAGTGTCGGCATGGTGCCGAGGTAGCCGCCGAAATTCGTCTCCAGCCCCCAGAACGCCACGAGATACCGCCCCGGAACGCCGGTCTCGCGCTGCATCCGGGAGAAGAAGTCGGGGTAGCTGGCCAGCATCATGCGGCCCGTGGCGACGCGGGCCGGCGTCACGCGATTGCGCAGGTAGGCCGCGAACGACTGGCGGAACTCGGGCTGGGACCGGTCGAGCTCGATGACGCGCGGCTGGTACTGCAACTCTCGAAGAACGCCGATGCTCTCGCCGAGGCCCTCCCCGGCCGCGCGCTCCGAGAGTCGCTGCAGGCAGGCCGTGAAGCCGTTGTCCGGCTCTTCGGGCTCGG
>JAWVZQ010000098.1:0-8435 GCA_033722095.1 Wenzhouxiangellaceae bacterium
GCTGCTCGAGCGTCTCGGCGGTCTTGCACCCTTCGAGGACACGGCGCCCGGCCGCGAGGCCTGACTCCGTAACCGCGACCCCTCGCGACTGCACGACGCGGGCGTGTTCTGCGTTATAATTCCGGGCTTCGTCCGCGTCGATCGACGCGACGCGACGGAAGACGATAGTCACGACAATCAGTCACGGCAATCAGTCACGGCAATCAGTCACGACAATCAGTTCAAGGAGAGGTGGCAGAGTGGTCGAATGCGGCGGTCTCGAAAACCGTTAACCGGTAACCCCGGTTCGAGGGTTCGAATCCCTCCCTCTCCGCCAGACACGAAAGGGCCCGCGCAAGCGGGTCTTTTCGTGTCTGGGGGACGGGGGAGGCTCGATTCGACCGTCCAATGGGCACGGGTATCGGCGAGACGGAAACGCTCGATGCCACGCGTCGTTGACCGAGCCGCATCCCCCGACGCCCGAGGGTTCGACCCGAGCGCAGCGAGGTCGATGCGAAGCGACCCCGGGGAGTCTCTTCTTCGTTCCGTGCGGGCGCGACAGAGCCCTTGCGGGATGCGCTGTTACGGATTCGGCGACTGAAGTTTGGTTGATCCAAACGAACGAGCCGAAACGTGACAGAGCGCCCGCATGGGGCTGTCCCGAAGGGTTTCGCCGGAAACGCCACATCTCGCGTGTCGTGAATCTCGGCCGTAGCTCCGGCTACTGTCTCTCGACACACGTCACACGATCTGCGGCGTTTCCGACTGAAACGCGCTCCGCACGGTACGAGGAAGAAACTCCCATGCGAAGCGAAGGGCAAGCGCCGCAAGGCGCGCGGTCAATCCCTCCCTCTCCGCCAGACACGAAAGGGCCCGCGCAAGCGGGTCTTTTCGTGTCCGGGCGAGGCGAATCAGCCCTGCACGGACAGGCGTGCCCGCAACGCCTCGAGGAATGCCCGGATGCGCGCGGCGTTCTTTCCGAGGTCGCTGCCGCCGACGCGCGACTTCGACCGGACGTCGACGCGCGTGGCACCGGATTGGTCGCGGATCCGGATCACGACGTCGTCCTCGAACCCGTACCAGAGCGTCGTGTCGGTGGCCTCGATGCGACCGTCCTCGGGCACCGCGGCGACGATTTCCCAGCCCAGCGTTCGAGCCACGTTCTCCGCGGCCTCGAACACGCGTTCGGGCGATGCCTCGAATCGTTCCGGGCCGAGGTCCGGGTATCCCTGGCGCTGCTGCTCGGCGACCTCCTCGCCGCCGTATTCGGCCGGGTTGGGGGCGTCGGCGCGCAACGGCGCCACCGCGACGAATTCGGGCGGGTTCTCGAGGTCGGTGGTCACATCGTGGATGAAGGGCTTGCTCGCGGCCATCTGCCGGACGCCCACCGGGATCATCGCGGCGACGACGCCGAGCACGAGCGCCGCCGAGAGCATGAACGCGCGCCCCGAGCGCAGCGAGGGAACCAGCAGGCCGACGATCGCCAGAACGGCACCGGCCGCACCGAAGTAGAGGGCGTAGCGCAGGGCCCCGAGCAACCCGAAGCCCAGGCCCCAGAGGTCGAGCCGGTACCCGGGTCCACCGACCAGCAGAAGGAGCAGGGCGATCAGGGACAGGGCCAGTGCGATGCGGGCGAGAATCATGTCGGCGTCTCCGGGGCAGGGTTCGGAAGGTCGGGAAGGCGAAGCGGAAGGGGATTCTGCCACGCCGGGCCGCGCGGGCCGTGACGAGGCGTTACCCTGCTGCCGAGACCCGGGCCGGAGATCGACGATGACGGACTTGACCTGTGCGCTGCTTCAGGCCGACACGCGCTGGGGCGACCCCGAAGCCAACCGCGCTCATCTCGCCGAACTCATGGATGCGGTGGGCGACTGCGGGCTCTACGTCCTGCCGGAAACCTGCACCACGGGATTCCTCGGCGATACCGCGCAACTCGACGCCGAGGCCTGCCGGGCCGATCGCGAATGGTTTCGCCGGCAGGCCCGCGAGCGCGGCGCGGCGGTCACCGGGAGCATCGTCGACATCGAGGACGGGCGGATCTTCAATCGCATGCTGTTCGCCGCGCCCGACGGGACCATCGCGCACTACGACAAGCGCCACCTGTTCGGCTACGGCGGCGAGGATGAGCGCTACACGGCCGGCACGAGACGCCGGCGCATCGGCTGGAACGGCTGGCGCATCGATCTACAGGTCTGCTACGACGTGCGTTTTCCGGTCTGGTGCCGCAACGACGACGGCTTCGACCTTCAGCTGTTCGTCGCGAACTGGCCGGCTGCGCGCGTCGAGGCGTGGTCGGCGCTGCTGCGCGCGCGCGCCATCGAGAACCAGTGCTACGTCATCGGCCTCAATCGCAGTGGAACCGACGGCAACGACATCGTCTACCCCGGCCGGTCGGCCGTCTTCGGGCCCGGCGGCGAAACGCTCGTCGAACTCGACGATGCCGAGCGCGTCACCGCGGTGAAGCTGTCCCTGGACGATCTTCGCGCCACGCGCGACCGGTTCCCGTTCCTGGCCGACCGGGACGCGTTCCGGATCGAGGTGGAAGAAGAATGAATTCCGCGCTTCGGCAGCGGGGGTTCTAGAGACCCCTCAGGACCCCGACGGCCCGGCCCTCGACGGCGAATGCGTCGCGGTCGGTGACGACGAGATCGGAAAAGGCGGGATTGGCGGCTTCGAGCACGACCCGATCTCCGTCGCGGCGGAATCGCTTGACGGTCACCTCGTCGTCGACGCGCGCGACGACGATGTCGCCGTTGCGGGCCTCGACACTGCGGTGAACGGCGAGCAGGTCCCCTTCCAGGATTCCTGCGTCACGCATGCTTTCGCCCTCGACGCGCAGAAGGAAATCGGGACGCGGTCGGAACAGCGCCGGATCGATTTCCACGGTGCGCTCGCAGTGTTCGACGGCCAGGATCGGGCGACCGGCCGCGACGCGCCCCACGAGCGGCACTCCGCGTCTCTCCGCGCCGGCAGGGCTGCCGGCGACAGGGTGCAGGCCGCGCGCCGTGCCGGGCGTGATCCGGATTGCACCCTTGCGCTCCAGGGCCTTGAGATGGGACTGCGCCGCATTCGGCGATGCAAAGCCGAAGTGCGCATTGATTTCCGCGCGCGTCGGCGGCAGGCCATCGTCACGGATACGACGGCGGATGAACTCGAGAATCTCGGATTGGCGTCGGGACAGGTCCACGCGCGACACTATATCAAGATACAGTGCCTGGTGCGCCGCTGGCCTTCGATCACTTCTGCTTGGTGCGCGTGTCGCCCTGCGGCCGGACTCCTGCGCCGTCGTGGACCCGGTGGTGCCACGGGTTCGGGTAGTAACGGTAGAAGCCCACGTGGTGGTAGTAGGGCCAGGCGGGGTACCAGGGCCAGTACGAATAGGGCACGCGGTCGCGGTAATACGCGTCGGTGCGTTCCGGCCACAGGTACAGCGTCCCGGCCTCGAGCCGCGGATAGCTGTAGACGTACTCGCCGATGCTGCCGTCCTGGAAGCCCGTGAGGCGGCCGGTGGCCGTGACTTCCCGACCCGGCGAAAAGATCTCCGGATCGAGGAACCCGTCGCGGCAGGCCAGGAAACGACCCAGGTCGGCGTCGCTGCGCTCGGGCCGGAAGCGGCGGTCGAGTGGATGGGCAAGCACCTCTACGCAGGTCGCGGACTCGCCGGGGCGCGTGTCGACGATGGTTCCGCCCCAGCGCAGCCTAGCGCCCACCGACTGCTCGGTGGCTTCCTCGGGATGGAAGGACTGGCTGTAGTCACCCGTCAGCGGCTCGGGCACGCTGGCGCAACCCGCCAGCATGAAGAGCAGTGCGGGCATCGTGATTCGGATCGTTTTCATCGTGTTTCCCTGCAGGATGTCCTTGCTCGCTTCCTCCAGTTTAGAGGACGTCGAGTCGAATCGGTTCCGGAACGATCGTTTCACTCCTCACGCCCGGTCAGGCGGGCCGGCGCGGGCGGAATCCGCGCAGGCGGCGAGCTAGTTCCCGCAGATCGGCCGGGGCTTCGCCCGGCGGGCCGTACCGCGCGAGGCGATAGTCGGCGACGAGCGCGCGCAGTCCATCGGCGTTGTCGAGCACACCGGCAGCGGCCTCGGCGACCTCGCGCGGGGACCGGTCCGGCGAGATCGGCACGCCGGCTCGCCGGAGGCGCCCCAGCAGTCGCGCCCAGGCGCGCTCGAGTGCCGATCCGCGCGGCAAGGCCGCCACGGCGGCGCGGAAGCCCAGGCCCAGTGGAACGAGTACCGCCGCAGCGAGCAGCACCGTGAACAGTCCGCGCCAGATCGGGCCGATGGCCTGCAGACCGGCCCGGTCGAAGACGTCACGCTGGGATTCGGCATCGAAGTCGAGTACCCAGCGGTTCCAGAGATGCCGAAGGCGGTCGTACTGGTTTCGCAACGCGTAGGCCCATTCCGCACCGAACCATCCCGCGCCGTCTCCGACCGCAGAGCGCGCGCCCTGTAGAACGCGCTCCGGCGAAACGGCCGCCGTGGGGTCGACCCGTGTCCATCCGGAGCCCGGTAGCCAGACCTCGACCCAGGCATGGGCGTCGGAATGACGCACGAGCAGGTACTCGTCGGCCGCCTGCCAGAAGCCGCCCTGATAGCCGGTGACGATGCGCGCCGGAATGCCGGCCGCGCGCATGAGCACGGCGAAGGACGACGCGTAGTACTCGCAGTAACCGGTCCGCAGGTCGAACAGGAACTCGTCTGCGCCGTCGCGCCCCAGCGGAACGGTCTGCAGGCTGTAGAAGAACGGCTCGGTGTTGAGCCAGCGCAGCACCGCGTCGATGAGCGCACGGTCGTCGTCGGGATAGCGAATGCGCAGATCCGCCGCGAAGCGTCGCGTGCGCGGGTTGCTGGCCTCGGGCAGGGAGAGCGCGATGCGACGCAGGACCGGCGAGAGGTCCGGCGAATCGACGAAGACCGGATCGCTGGTCACCGAGTAACTCGTCAGCGTCGTCACCGGCGTTTCGCGCATGAGTTCGAAATCCGCCGACAGGCGGGCCTCGTCGGGCCAGGCGGCCGGGTAGGGGAGCGCGAACAGCCAGCGCCGCTCGCTGGGCTCGATCTGGACCCTGTAGCGCCACGGCGCCTCGAGTCGCGAAGGCACCCGCTCCGGCGAACGGCGCAGGAATCCGAGCCGGCTCCAGGTCCGGCCGTCGAAGCGCCACAGTACCGGTCCGCGCCAGTAGAGATCGGCCGCTTCCGGTCGCGGACCGTCGAAGGTCACGCGAAAGGCCGGGCGATCGTCGTTGAAGAGTTCCGCGATGGTCCCCGGCGACATCTCGTCGGACAGCCCGGTCCGCGCGTCCAGCGCCTGCTCCGGCAGGCCCCAGAGTGGGCTGCTGAGTCTCGGGAACAGCACGAAGAGGACGAGCGCGAAGGGCAGTGCCAGGACGAGCAGGCTGCCGGCGACGCGCGACGCCCCGGCCAGCGTCGCTGCCGGACCCAGGCTCGGCAGGCGATCCGCGTCGCGCTGGATCGAATAGAGGGCGCCCGTGGCCGCGACGACGGCCGCGAAGAGGTAGGCGAGCAGCCCGAGCTGCTGATCGAAGAGGAACTGCGTGGCAACGAGGAAGTAGCACAGAGCCGCCAGCACCCTGCCGTCGCGAAGCCGGAACGTCTCGGTCAGCTTGGCCGCCATCATCATGCAGAGCATGGCCGTGGCGGCACGACGACCCCAGAGCGTTCCGTAATGCATGACGATGAGGCCGAGTCCCGCCATGGTGACAATGATCCTCAGCAGCCGCGCCGGCGGTGTCCAGCCGCGCAGCGCCGCCGCCATCCGCCAGGCGACGAAGGCACAGATGGCCAGAGCGGGCAGCCACGGCATGGCCGCCAGGTGGGGCAGCGCGGACACGCCGAAGGCGGCCGTGACGAGGATCGCGGAGGTTCGTGAGAGCGGGGCCGTCACGGATGAGCCGCCATCAGGTCGAGGCAGGCAGTGCGATGGGCGTCGCCGCGCCCCGGCGCCAGCATTCCGTGAGTCCCGAGGTCGAGCCCGTACTCGATCTCTGCGGCCTCGCAATCGAGCACCCATCGCGTGAGCACCGAGAGGCGATCCTCGAGCGAAGCGCCGGGCGCTTCGGCCAGGCGCAGGATCCGTCGCCCCGGCCGCGGCCGCGCGAACTGCCGGGCCAGAAGGGTCCGGTGGCGCTGGCTGGCCTTCCAGGCGATACGGTGGAGAGCATCGCCCTCGCGCCATTCGCGAAGCCCGTGGAACTCGTCGCTCTCGTCGCCGGCTCGGTCACCGGCCTCGGCATCGCTTCCGGCCGGAACCGGCGGCGCCTTCGCGGCGGGACGAGGCCATACCGTGAACGCGCGGCCTGGCCAGAACCACGACCAGGCCTCGAACAACCCCAGGGGCCAGCGGGATCGGATTCGCAGCCGGCCGGGCTCGTAGCGCCCGCGTCGCATAACGGGAACCGCCAGGCGGAGGTGACCGCGGCCATCGGCACCCAGTACCCCGCCCGCCGAAGTCGCGGCGCCCGGCAGCGCGACGACCAGTGCTCTGCGCGGGCGCCCGCGACGCTCGACGAGGTGCACGTCGATCTCGAGCAGGTCCCCGGCGAACACGCGCGGCGCCGTCATGCCGTGCACCTCCACGCCTTCGAGGTCGCGGTAGGCGGCATGCAGCGACAGCAGGGCAATGCCCGCCACGAGAAAGGTCGTGAACAGTCCGAGGTTGTTGTTGAAATTCAGCGAGCCCAGCAGCATCGCGAACAACAGCACGCCGAGCACGGTGCCGAAACCCGTGGGCAGGATGAAGATCTGGCGATACCTCAGCTCCAGCGGGGGACGGACCGGGCCGCGGCGGCGGATCCAGCGGTCCAGCGCCTCGCGAAGAACCCCGGGAACCCGTAGGGGCATGAAGTCAGGGAACGGCCGTCTCGGCCAGGATGCGGTCGACGATTCCCTCGGGTCGATCCTCGTCGGAGCGCGCCTGCAGGCGGTGGACGGCCAGCGCGGGGAACACGGCCTTGACGTCGTCGGGCTCGACGAACTGGCGGCCGCCGAGCAGCGCGTGCGCACGCGAAGTGGCGACGAGCGCCAGCGTCGCGCGCGGCGACAGTCCGGCCCGCAGGACCGGGGATTCACGCGTGGCCGCGACGAGCGCCTGCACGTAGTCGAGTACGGGCTCCGAAACGTGCTGGGCCGCGGCGAGACGGACCATCCCGGCCACGGCTTCGGGCTCGAGCACGGGTTCGAGGTCGCGCAGCAGGTCCCGGCGATCGGGATCGACGAGCAGCTGCCGTTCCTGCTCGGCGTCGGGGTAGCCCAGCGAGATGCGTAGCAGGAAGCGGTCGAGCTGCGAATCCGGCAGCGGGTAGGTGCCGACGAGGTCCAGAGGATTCTGCGTGGCGATCACGAAGAACGGCTCGGGCAGCGCGTGCGTGCGTCCGTCGATGCTGACCTGCTGCTCGGCCATGGCCTCGAGCAGCGCGCTCTGGGTGCGCGGCGTCGCGCGGTTGATCTCGTCGGCAAGCACCACGTTGGCAAAGACGGGCCCGGGCCGGAATTCGAACGACTCGCGGTCGCGCTTCCAGACCGAAACGCCGAGGATGTCGGCCGGCAGCAGGTCGCTCGTGAACTGAATGCGCTGCCACTGACCGCCGATGACGATCGCGATGGCGTGCGCCAGCGTGGTCTTGCCCACGCCGGGCAGGTCCTCGATGAGCAGGTGTCCGCCGGCCAGCAGCGCGGAAAAGGCCAGGCGGACCTGGCCGGGCTTGCCGAGCACCACGCCGTTGACGGCGTCCATGGCGGTCCGCAGTCGGTCCAGCACCTCCTCGTCCATGGGCCCGACCGATCCCGCCGCGGTGGCGGCCTCAGTCATCCAGCAGCGCGTTGAGCTTCGCCGCGCAGATGAAGTCGTTCTCGCTCAGGCCGTCGATGGCGTGCGTCATGAAGTGCACCGTGCAGTAGTTGTAGCCGGCCTCGAAGTCCGGGTGATGGCCTTCCTTGTTGGCGATCCAGGCCATGGCGTTGATGAAGGCCATGGTCTTGTAGAAACCCTTGAACTCGAACTTGCGGACGATCTTCTTGCCGTCGTCGGTCACGTCCCAGCCCGGAACCTGAGACAACAGCTTCTCGACGCGATCGCGGTCCAGGGGTTCGGTTCCGCCCTCGCAGGGCGTGCACTTCTGCTGTTCGAGATTCTCGCTCATGGTCAGGCTGCTTCCTTGTGCTTGGGAGGGTAGGTGGGTGCGAACTCGCCGAGCGCGCGGGCCTTGCGGATCAAGGCCAGCAGGTCCTTCTCGGCCAGTTCGAACAGGTCGTGCATGCGGTCCAGGACGTAGTAGACGGTCTGGTAGATGTCGATGCGGTACGGCGTGCGCAGCGCGTCGATGGGATCGAAGGGCCGCCGCAGGGGCTCGTCGCTTTCCAGCGAGTAGACGGTCTCGCCCGGCGAACTGGCGATGCCTCCGCCGTAGATGCGGATGCCGTCGGCGGTCTGCA
>JAWVZQ010000099.1:0-8405 GCA_033722095.1 Wenzhouxiangellaceae bacterium
CCACGGCGAGAACCAGCGCAAGCACGACGATGATCAGCCGGTCCAGCTTCAGGCCGGTCTTCGGCGCGATCGATTCGTCGGGCGCGACGTCCTTCTCGCGCTTCATGCCCTCGGGCGTCAGCTCGAACGCCCAGGCCAGGAACAGCGCGACCGGAAAGCCCAGCGCCAGCAGCACGAACAGCATCGGCATGAACCAGCCGGGAAAGCCGAGGTTGTCGGCCGCGACGTCGCCGACCTGGACGACCAGCCAGGCGACCACGGCATAGGCCGCGGCCACCCGGAACACGTTTCTTCGGCGGAGTTCGGCGAACAGGTTCATGTCGGCGTCAATCGCATTCGAAATCGGCCTCCTGAAGTGGGCGACATTGCGGCGGGAAGCCGTGCTCGCGCCAGTAGGCGAGCAGTCCGCGTTCGATCATCGCCTCCCTGCGGGCCGGTGAAGCGTCCAGGCCGGGATAGCCGCGAAACCACCACCAGCCGGTGGCTTCGCTCTCGGTCTCCGACGGTACGCGATCGTAGGCGCGAAATGCCAGCGTGTATGCGGTCCGCGTGTAGGCGTCTGGCATGGCTTCGCCCGGCTCGAGTTCGGAGCGGATCCGCGACTCGAGCCGGTCCAGCGCGGCGGCCCGGTCGTATTCTTCATCGCTCAGCGCGTGCTTCAGGTCGGCGACCATCCAGCGCGAACCGGGGCCGACCATGTCGGCCAGCTCCCGGAGCATCAGGTAGAGGAGCATCTCGTCGCCGTTCTCGGCCACGGTGCCGAGAAACTGGGGGTAGGCCTCCTGGTGGGCGGTCTCGAAGATCTTCTCCAATCGCTCGATCGAGGTTTCGTACCGGCCCTGCAGGGACGCGATCTCGGCGTAGGTGTAGACGCATATGGGGTAGTCCGGATCCGCTTCCAGGCAGCGTTCCACCGTGCGATCGGCTTCGTCGAAAAAGCCGAGGTTGCGCCAGCTCTGGGCCAGCCAGACGAGCGCGGTGGTGAACTGCGGATCGATGGAGACGGCCTTCTCGTACAACTCGATGGATCGCGCGTAGTCGTGGACCGGATACTCGCGGGCGAGAAATGCCGCGGAGGTCAGCGCGGCGACGTTGTCCGGATCGAGCGCCAGCGCGCGGTCCGACGCGTCACGTGCCAGCTCCTTGAACGAGCGCTGGGTGAATCCCCAGGACGGCGAGACCACGTAGGCCATGGACAGCCAGCCGTGCGCCCGGGCGAAGCCGGGGTCGGATTCGACCGCGGCTTCGAGAAGTTCGATGGCGCGCGGCAGGTTTTCGTAGTTGCGGTTGATGAACAACTCGCGACCGGCCAGGAAGGCCTCGTAGGCATCGATGTCGTCGGTGCCGCCGGAAGCGACGGCGCCCGGCTCCAGCGCAACTCCGAGCTGCTCGGCCAGCGCGTCGGTGATCGCCTGCGCGATCTCGTCCTGGATCGCGAACACGTTCTCGGCCGTCAGTTGCCGATCGTAGGTGTCCGACCACAGGTGCTGGTCGCTGCGCGCGTCGATGAGCTGGGCAGTGATCCGGATCGTGTCGGCGGCCTTGCGTACCGACCCCTCGAGCACGTGGCGGACCTGCAACTCCGCGGCGATGTCGCGGATGCTGAGTTCGCTCTGGCTCTTGAACGCGAACGCCGAGGTGCGCGAGGTGACGTTCAGCGACTCGATGCGCGAGAGGACGTTCAGGATCTCCTCGGCGATGCCGTCGGAGAAGTATTCCTGGTCCCTGTCCGGAGACAGGTCGGCGAACGGCAGCACGGCGATGGTCGAGGGATCGGGACCGGATTCCTGGCTTGGCGTTCCGGCCGCCGGCGCGTGGTCCGGTGTCGATACCGTGACCGGCGCGATGTCCGGCGCGCGCTGGGGCACGAGTCGATCGACGACCAGCAGCGCAATGGCGAGCAGTGCAGCGATCAGCGTCGCAAGGTTCAACTTGTTCGCCGTCTGCCGCTTGGTCTCCGGGTCGACGCGGGCTTGACTGTCGCGCTTGATTCCGTCCGGCGTCAGTTCGAAGGCCCAGGCGAAGACCAGCGCCGGGACGAACCCCAGCACCAGGATCAGAACGATGATGCGGATGGCCGTGTCCGGGACGTCGAAGACCGGCAGCAGCGTTTCGGCCACCTGGATCACGACCCAGGCGGCGACGATGTAGAACAGCGCGACGCGGAAGACATTGCGGCGCCGCAGTTCGTTCCACAAGCTCATCCGCCCTCTCCCTGGATCCGTCGAAGCGCCTCCAGTGTATTCCGGGTACCGGCGATCGCGATTTCGATGGCCGCCAATCGGGTCCGGAGCACGGAAGCCTGGAATCGAAGATGGCGCACGATTTCTTCATGGCCGTGCAGCCGGCGGATTTCCTCCGAAACGAGATCGGGACTCAACTCGATATCGCAGGATTCGGGCAGCCTCATTCCGACGATGCCGAAACGCGTCTGGAGGTAGACGTCGCCGCAGTCCGCGACGATCGCTTCCTGGACGCGGTGGTCCATCAACTGGCGGAGAATGGCGCGATAGTCCGATCGGACATCCATGACATTCATCCAGCGCGTCGATATGTCGTAATTGGCGCTGAGTGCTTCGCGGAGGGTCGGATCACCGAGATACTCGATCCTGCCCGTGGCGACCAGTTCGTCGTAGGTGGCTCGGCGGTTCGTGAATTCACGTCGCTGGCTGGCCTGGTAGAGGTCGATCAGAAAGCGCTCGTCAAGTGCTTCGACCGGTCCGACCAGCTGATCGAGGGCGGCATTCGCATGCTGCTGGGTCTGATCGAAATAGGTCTGGGCGTTCTGCCACATCCCGAGCTGCGCCTCGAGGTCGAGTTCGAGCCGCTCCAGGTAGGAGTCCGCAGCGGCGCGATTCTGGCGCTCCTCGTTCCAGTTCGAGACCTCGATGCCGAGAAACACCCCGAGCACGACGATGCCGATCTCGACGAGCACCGTGAACCAGTCCTGCCGGCGCAGGCTGTCGGCCAGTCGGCGCAGGATCATGGCGGTCTCAGTCGCATTCGAAGTCTTCCTCGCCGGCGGCGGTGGTGATCGGTCGGCAGGAGTCGGGCCAGCCGGTGGCCTGCCAATACTCGACGATGCCACGCTGGCGGAGGACGTCCTTGAACAACGGTGTCTGTCGGTAGACGCGGTAGGCCGGGAGCCAGATCGCATTGGTGAACGGCGGATGGTCCAGCCGTCCGAGCGGGATCAGCAGGTTTCTCGCATCCCCGCGAAAATTGTCGCTGCGCTCGAAGAACGCCAGCAGTCGATCCGCCAGCGCTTCGTGCGATTGCTCCGGCGTGCGCAGTGCCTGGTACAGGTCGTCCATCGCGTGCCAACCATCCAATTGCGGGACGGCGGCCGCGACGAAATGGAACAAGCGGCGCTCTCCGAGGTCGGCCAGCATGGCCAGGTTGGTGCCGTTGCGGACGAACGCTCCGTACGCGGCGGCGTCGAACAGGGCCTGGCGTGCGTCGTCGAATCGGCCAAGTGCGAGATTGGCGGCCGCGATGTTGCTGCGGCAAACGGCATAGGCCGGCTCGAGTTCCGCGCAGCGTTCGAAGTCGACCAGCGAGCGTTCGAATCGAGCCGCGCCGTTCAGCGCGTTGCCCCGCCAGTTCAGAAGGCTCAGGTTGTTCGGCTCGAGCGCCAGCGCCCGGTCGAAGGACTCGACGAGGCGGATGTAGGAATGCCGCCGTAGCCCTTCGTTGATCTCGAGCAGTTGCAGCAGCCCGAACACGCCGATCGCCAGGGCATTTCGTTCGTCCAGCTCGAGCGCGCGTTGCGCCGAACGTCGAGCCAGGTCGTAGGCGTCGCCGTCGGCGCCGGGCACGACATAGTCGTACTGCGGCGAAATGGCCTGGACTGCGGCCAGCAGGGCCCAGGCATCCTCGAATTCCGGGTCCAGATCGACGGCCCGGCCGAGCAGGCGCGCCGCCTCGGTCAGGTCGCTGCGATTGTGGTACTTGGTTCTCGCTTCGAGGAACAGGCCGTAGGCATCGATGTTCCCGGTGCGCTGCGGAATCGCCGCCGCGTCACCGATCTCGATGCCGAGGTTGCTCTGGATCGACGCGACGATCGCGGTCGCGATCTCGTCCTGGATCGCGAACAGGTTGCCGGAGGTCAGTTCGCGGTCCCAGGTCTCCGACCACAGGTGCAGGTCGCGCGGCGCGTCGATCAGCTGTGCGGTGATCCGGATCGAATCGCCGTCCTTGCGCAGGCTGCCCTCGAGCACGTGGCGCACCCCGAGCTCATCGGCGATCGCCGGAATCCCCATCGCCTCCCGCGACTTGAACTGGAACGACGAGGTGCGGGAGGCCACGGCAAGGCCGTCCACGTCGACGAGCACGTTGAGGATCTCTTCGGCGATGCCGTCGGAGAAATACTCCTGATCCCGGTCCCGAGAGAGATCGGCGAACGGGAGCACGGCAATCGAAGCCGCGTCGGGTCCGTTCGATTCCGCGCCTCCCGAAGCGTCTCCGATATCGTCCTGTAGCGCCGGCGCCTCGGCGACCCGGGGCGCCGGAGGCTCGGGCAGCATGCGGTCGGCGAGCAGCAGCCCGATCGCCAGCACGGCGGCGGTCAACGTGGCCACGTTGAGCTTCTGCGCGGTCTGCTGCTTCGTGACAGGGTCGACGTTCGCGTGCTTGTCCAGCTTCAGGCCGTCCGGGGTCAGTTCGAAGGCCCAGGCGAAGACCAGCGCCGGCACGAAGCCGATGACCAGCACGACGATGATCCCCCGTACGAACACATCCGGCACGTCGAAGACCGGTAGCACGGTTTCGGCAATCTGGACGACCAGCCACGCCGCGATCAGGTAGAACAGCGCGACGCGGAAGACGTTCCTGCGACGGAGTTCGGAGAGCAGGCTCATGGCATCACTCGCATTCGAAGTCGTCCTCGCCGTCGGTCACGGCGATCGGCCGACATCGGTCGGGAAAGCCGTGTTCGCGCCAGTAGTCCAGCATCCCGAACTCCCGCGCGAAGCGCTTGAAGCCCTGCGAACGCCGATAGTCGGTATACGGGGCGAACCAGAACGCGTAGGTGAACGAGGTCAGGTCGTAATCGCCCAGTGCGATCAGGATGTCGGCCAGCGCGTACTCCGTTCCCAGCGCCTCGGCGTGTGCACGCAGGCGCTGGCGCAGCACCGAATGATCCGCTCCGGGACTTTCCAGGGCCTCGTGAAGCTCGCCCATGTCCAGCCAGCCCCGCAGCGGCGGCTGGCGCAGCGCCTGCATGTAGAACGCATCCTCGCGACCGAGCTGGTGGACCATCATCAGCGTGGACATGTCGGCACCGATCGTGCCGAAGCGCAGGGCCTCGGAAAACGCGCGATCGGCCTCTTCGGCCCGGCCCGAAAGCAGAATCGCGGCGACCCGGTTGTTCCGGCACGGCACCATGGCCGGCTCGACCTCGAGGCAGTGCGCGAAGTCCTGCTCGGCGCGGTCGAAGTAGCCCATCCGAAGGAAGGTGTGCCCGCGCCAGTTCAACAGATTCAGGCTGTCCGGATCGAGCGCCAGGGCCTCGTCGTAGCGCCGGACCACGTCGGGGAGCGCGACCGTATCGCCTTCGCGGTACAGCAGGAAATCCTCCCGCAGACCGAGCACGCCCACGGCGAGTGCGTTGTCGGGATCGATCGCCAGGGCCCGCTCGGCGAGCTCGAGGCTCATCAGGCTGCTGGTCTCGGCGTCGCCGTACAGGAACACCCCGTACTCCGGCGCGATGGTCAGGGTGGCTGCCCGCATCGCGAGCGCGTCGTCGAAGTCCGGATCGAGCTCGATCGCGCGGCTCAGCAGGAGATCGACTTCGCGGAAGTCGGAGCGCGCGCGGAACAGCGAGCGGGCACGCAGGTACAGGGCGTAGGCATCGACGCTCTCGGTGATCGCCGCCACCGCGACCGGGGCCTCGAGTTCTACGCCCAGCTGATCCCGGATCGCGGCGACGATGGAGCGGGCGATCTCGTCCTGGATCGCGAAGACGTTCTCGGTCGAAAGCTCGCGGTCGAAGGTCTCCGACCAAAGGTGCTGGTCGTTGGTCGCGTCGATCAGCTGCGCGGTGACGCGGATCTGGTCGCCGGCCGTGCGCACGCTGCCTTCGAGTACGTTGCGGACGTCAAGCGTGTCCGCGATGGTCGGGATGCCGATCGCGCGCTGGCCCTTGAACTGGAACGACGAGGTCCGCGAGGCCACCGCGAGTCCGTCGACGCCGGCCAGCACGTTCAGGATCTCCTCCGCGATGCCGTCGGAGAAATAGGCCTGGTTGCCTTCCGGCGAGAGGTCCTCGAACGGCAGCACGGCGATGGACGCGTCGGAGGGGGCGGTCGTCGCCGGTCCGGAGTCCGATCGTTCCGCAGCCGGGCGTTCCTGCGCGGTCGGCTGCAGCCAGGCGTGATTCACGATCGCGAAACCGACTCCGATCAGCACCATGGCGATCGTCGCGATGTTCAGGCGCTGGCCCGTTTGCGCATTGACCGCGGGGTCCGAACGCACTTCGGACTCCCGCTTCAGCCCGTCGGGGGTCAGTTCGTAGGCCCACGAGAAGAACAGTGCGGGGATGAAGCCGAGCACCAGCAGCGCGAACAGGCCCTTGCCCCAGACCGAGGGGAGTTCGAGCGTGTCGAACAGCACGTCGCCGACTTGGAGCAACACCCACGACAGGATCACGTAGGCCGCGGCCACGCGGAACACGTTCCGGCGCTTGAGTTCGTCGAACAGGCTCATGGAGTCACTCGCATTCGAAGTCGTCCTCGCCGCGTTCCGTGACAGTCGCTTGGCACTGCGGCGGGAAGCCGTGTTCGCGCCAGTACCGGGGGATGTCCATCGCGCGCATGCGCGCCTTGAACTCCTCGCTCCGGCGGTACTTCGCGTACTCCGGGCCCCAAATCAGGATGCTCAGTGGAACCAGGTCGAAACCGCCGCCCAGCGGAGCCAGGAGCAGGACGGGGCCGCCGAACCGTTCGTCGATCTCGTCGCGGTCGTCGATGAATGCGCCGATGTCCCGTGCCAGCGCATCGTGGTCGGCCTCGAGGTCGTTCCAGGCGGCCCAGATCTCGTCGTGTCGGGTCCAGCCCGGCAGGTAGAACGGCAGGTTGGCCGCGTACAGGAAGTGTGCCTTCAGCCCGAAGTGGACGAGGAGGCGGAAGTTGGTCCACTGCTCGGTGACCGCGCCTGATTCCAGCGCCTCGAGGTAGGCCGCAAAGGCTTCCTCTTCGCGCCCCAGCGTTGCCAGCGTGTCGTAGCGGTTCTCCACGCAGGGCGCGTAATAGGGATCATCGTCCGCGCAGCGGGAGAACTGGTCGAGAACTTCGGCCAGTTGGCCGGTCTCGCCGTAGGAGATGCCCAGCCAGTTTCGAGCCGAACCGTTCTTGGGGTCCAGTTCGAGCGCACGCTGAAGGTCCGCGATGATCGATTCGATCCGGTGCTCCGCTCTGCCGTTACGCGCCTCGATCTGGCGGTTGAATGCGAGCACGGCGAGGGCCAGCGCATTGTCCGGATCGGCCGCCAGGGCTCTGCCGGAGAATTCCTCGACGCGTTGCACGGCATCGGCGCGGGACACGTCGACCTGGCCGTACTCGCC
This sequence comes from Wenzhouxiangellaceae bacterium, assembly GCA_033722095.1. GTDB lineage: Bacteria > Pseudomonadota > Gammaproteobacteria > Xanthomonadales > Wenzhouxiangellaceae. The sequence goes on from JAWVZQ010000099.1 coordinate 7,562, forward strand.
GTCGAGCATGTAGATGGCGGCGCGGATCGCCCAGGCAGCGGCGAAGTCGGGGTCGAGCTCGACGGCCCGGGCAAGCAGCCGGTCCGACCGGTCCATTTCCTTGCGCTTGTTGTAGAGCGAGCGTGCCTCGAGAAACAGCTCGTAGGCGTCGAGATTCTCGGTGCGCTGGCCGACCTGCGGAGTCGCCGCGACCGGCACGTCGATGGACTGGCGCAGCGCCGCCACGATGGCGGTGGCGATGTCGTCCTGGATCGCGAACAGGTTCTCGGCGGTGAGCGACCGGTCGTAGGTCTCCGACCACAGGTGCTTGTCCGTTTCCCCATCGATCAGCTGGGCGGTGACGCGGATCGTGTCGCCGGCCTTGCGCACGCTCCCTTCCAGCACGTGCCGCACTTTCAGCGCCTCGGCGATGCCCGGGATGCCGACGTCCTGCCGATCGCGGAACCGGAACGCCGAGGTCCGGCTGGCCACCTCGAGCCCGTCGATGCGCACGAGCACGTTCAGGATCTCTTCGGCGATGCCGTCGGAGAAGTACTGCTGGTCGCCGGTCGGTGACAGGTCGTCGAACGGCAGGACGGCGATCGAGGCGGGATCCGGCTCGTCGTCGCCCGGGTCCGGCTCGCGAGCGCTTTCGGAAGGCGAAACGACCGTCGCCGGTACGGACGAGGGCTCGGGCACGAGGCGGTCCACGACGAGCAACACGATCGCGAGCAGCGCGACGACGAGCGTCGCCTGGTCGAGCGTCCTCGTCGTCTGGTGTTTCACTTCCGGAGGGACCTGCGCGTCCCGGTCGAGCTTCAGGCCCTCCGGTGTCAGTTCGAAGGCCCACGCGAAAACGAGGGCC
>JAWVZQ010000100.1:0-8309 GCA_033722095.1 Wenzhouxiangellaceae bacterium
CGAAGCCGACGCGAGGATCGGTACGGCAGAAAACAGGAGTGCAATCCGATTCATGCTCGTACTCCGAAGCAGGTTTCACTGGAATCAAGCTGCAATCTAGTTCTTTTGCCCACCCTGATCAATCGATGTGCGCCGACCCCCGGGGGATTGTGACTGCCCGCGCGGCGTTCCCGACGCCTGTTCGGTCGGACCACGAACTCTCGGTCGCCAGTTCCGCCGTCGTCCGTCGGCGTTCCTCGCCACCCTCCAGCTCTTCGCTGAGGGCGAGCAGGTCGGTCGCGGTATCGATCGGGTCCAGCGCGTAGCGACGGAGCAGTCGGTCGAAGACATCATTGCCGAAGCGCTCGCGAAGGTTGTGCAGGAACCACGGACCGATGGCGTGGTTGACCGCTCAGCTGCGGCGACGTGAGCGGGTCAGACAATCGGCTATCCTCGTCGGCGAGCCAGGACGATCCGGACCGAACCGGTGGAGACGCCTCGCATGTACGAATCCGAATGCCCGGGCCGACCCGGCGCCGCCCTGCTCCTGGCAGCCGCCGTATCGGCCGGTTGCGCAAGCCCGCAGGTCCACGATCCATCAAGCGAACTCGATCCCGTCAAGGCCGCACCGGACATCTACACCAACGAGCTCGAAAACGAGCACGTGCGGACCATCGGTGTGACGATACGGCCCGGCGCGATCACGCCCGTCCACTCGCACCCGGGCCGCGTCGTGGTCTTCCTGACGCCCTGCGTCCTGCGGCCCGTGTCGGACGACGGCATCGAGCGGGTCATCCGGTACGAGGTCGGCGATGTCGAGTGGGCGCCCGCCGAGGTCCACGGCGGTTACTCGTATCCCGTCACTGAGGAATGCCGAGTGGTGGAAGTCGAGGTCAAGGACGTGGTCCGGTAGGAATTCCGAAGGTGCCGTAGACGGCGCCCGGAGATGTCCTCGTTCTCATTCCAGGGGGCGTAGCCCCTGGGCTACTCCCGGTTCCCTCTTCAAGGAGTTCCCGATCTTCTCTTCGCGTCCTTTGCCCCTTCGCGCCTTTGCGCCCATCCTCTAGGAGAATCAGGCACTCCACACGACCGCACCGCCTACTTCTTCTCGTCGCGCTTGGCCAGCAGCTTCTCGAGGTAGTGGATGTTCGTGCCGCCCCTGACGAAGCCGGGGTCGGCGATGAGGCGCTGGTGCAGCGGGATGTTGGTCTTCACGCCGTCGAGCACGATCTCGCCGAGCGCGACGCGCATGCGAGCCAGCGCGTGTTCGCGCGTTTCGCCGTGGCAGACGAGCTTGCCGATCATGGAGTCGTAGTTCGGCGGGATGGTGTAACTGTCGTAGATGTGCGAGTCGACGCGCACGCCCGGCCCGCCCGGAGCGTGGAAGGAGTCGATGGTGCCGGGCTGCGGCATGAAGCGCTCGGGGTCCTCTGCATTGATCCGGCATTCCACGGCGTGGCCGCGGAAGCGAACGTCGTCCTGCGTGAACGGCAGCTTCTCGCCGCCCGCGACGAGAATCTGCGCCTGGATCAGATCCAGCCCCGTGATCATCTCGGTGACGGGGTGCTCGACCTGGATGCGCGTGTTCATCTCGATGAAGTAGAACTCGCCGTTCTCGTAGAGGAACTCGAACGTGCCGGCGCCCCGGTACTTGATCCTCCGGCAGGCCTCGGTACAGATCGTGCCGATCTTCTCGCGCTGCTCGGGCGTGATGCCGGGCGCCGGCGCCTCCTCGATGACCTTCTGGTGGCGGCGCTGCATCGAGCAGTCGCGCTCTCCGAGATGGACGGCGTTGCCGTGCTCGTCGGCCAGCACCTGGACCTCGACGTGGCGCGGATTCTGCAGGTACTTCTCCATGTAGACCGTCGAGTCGCCGAAGCCCGCCCGGGCCTCCTCGCGCGTCAGCGAGATCGACTTGATGAGGTCGAACGGATTGTGGACGACGCGCATGCCGCGGCCACCGCCGCCGGCCGCGGCCTTGATCAGAACGGGGTAGCCGATCTCCTCGGCCAGGCGGCGCGTGCGCCGCTCGTCGTCGTCGAGCGGGCCGTTCGAGCCGGGCACACAGGGCACGCCGGCCTTGCGCATGGCCTCGATGGCAGAGACCTTGTCGCCCATGAGGCGGATGGTCTCGGCGCGCGGGCCGATGAACGTGAAGCCCGATTCCTCGATGCGCTCGGCGAAGTCGGCGTTCTCGGCCAGGAAGCCGTAGCCGGGATGGACGGCACCGGCGTCGGTGACCTCCATCGCCGCGATGATGGCGGGCACGTTGAGATAGCTCTCGCCGGCCGGCGCCGGGCCGATGCAGACCGACTCGTCGGCCATGCCGACGTGCTTGAGGTTGCGGTCGACGGTGGAGTGCACGGCCACGGTGCGGATGCCCATGGTCTGGCAGGCGCGCAGGATGCGCAGCGCGATTTCGCCGCGGTTGGCGATCAGGATCTTGTCGAACGCGGCCATGTCAGGGTCGGATCACGAACAGCGGCTGGTCGAATTCCACGGGCTGGCCCGACTCGACGAGCACGGAGACCACCGTGCCACTGACCTCGGACTCGATCTGGTTGAACATCTTCATGGCCTCGACGAGGCACAGGGTGTCGCCCTTGGAGACCTTGTCGCCCTCCTTGACGAACGGATCCGAATCGGGATTGGGCGCGTCGTAGAAGGTGCCGACCATGGGCGAGCGCACGATTTCGCCCTCGGGCAGTTCGTCGCCGCCGGAGTCCGGTTCCGCGGTTGCCGGGGCGGGGGCCGGCGCCGGAGCGGGGGCCGGCGCGGGGGCCGGCGCGGCCGTCACGGGGCCCGACGAAGAGGGGCGCGCCAACCGCACCATGTCGTCGCCTTCGTGAATCTCGATTTCGCCGAGGTTGGATTCCTCGAGCAGTTCGATGAGTTTCTTGATCTTTCTCAGGTCCATCCCTTCACTCCGAAGCAGCCGGGGTCAAAGCGGAGACGAGTCCGCGCAGGCCCAGCAGATAAGATTCGACGCCGAAGCCCGACACCCGTCCCCGGGCCAGGTCGGCGATCAGCGATTCGTGCCGGAACGCCTCGCGCGCCTCGGGCACTGAGAGGTGCACCTCGACGAACGGGACCTCGACGGCGGCCAGCGCGTCGCGTAGCGCCACCGAGGTGTGCGTCAGCGCGGCCGGATTGATGAGGATGCCGTCGGTGCCGTCGTCGAGCGCGGCGTGGATGCGCTCGACGAGCACGTGCTCGGCATTGGTCTGCATGCATTCCAGGCGGCAGCCCAGCGACTCGGCCAGGGCGTGCAGGCGCTCGCGCACCTCGTCCAGCGTCACGCGCCCGTAGACGTCGGGTTCGCGTCTTCCGAGCAGGTTCAGGTTCGGTCCGTCGAGGACGAGGATGTTCACGCCTTGCGGCTCCGGTCGTTCCGGGCGAACGGGGGAGTCTGCCGCATTTGACGGACGATTTCCAGACCGATTTGCAGGAGATCGGTACCCGTTCGCCGACATTCGCTACCGTATGGACGCAGTGGAACCCTCTGCGGACGGCTCGATGAGCGGCAGGATCTCGGTTGCCAGGTCCGCTTCGGTGAGTTCGCCGAGGTGCTGCCAGAGGATGGTCCCCGACGCATCGACGAGCACGGTATAGGGCAGCAGTCCCTCGGGATTGCCGAAGCGGCGCTGGGTGTCCATGACGTCGGAGGTACCGACGAGCACGGGGTAGGAGACGCCGACCTCGTCGACGAAGCCTGCCGCGCGGCCCGGGTCGTCGATCGCGACGCCGACGATGCGCATGCGGTCTCCGAGTTCCTCGGACCAGCGCTCGAGAAGCGGCATCTCGCGCAGGCAGGGCTTGCACCAGGTCGCCCAGAAGTTGACGAGCGTCGGCCTGCCCACGAGGTCGCCGGCGGTCCAGATTCGCCCGTCGAGTCCGGCGTGCTCGAACTCCGGGATCGGCTCGCCGACGCCGCGGACGCCTTCTCGGGCCTGCGCGACCGTCGCCGGCCCCGGTGCCGGCGGCGCGTCGCCACGGGTCATCCAGGCCGCCAGCACGCCGAGCCCCAGGCCGGCCGCGGCGACCAGCACGACGACGAGCACGCGCTTCACGAGGACGCGGCCTCGGCGCGCACGGCGGCCAGGTGGTCGAGGAACTCCGCCGGCGGCAGGAACCCGAACATGCGGTAGGCGTCGAGTTCGCGGCCGTCATCGAAGAACAGGTAGGCCGGCGGCCCGATCAGCCCGAACTCGGCCAGCGTCTCTCGGTGGGCATCGTTGTAGTCGGTCAGGTCCATCTTCAGCAGCGTGAAGCCGGCCAGTGCCTCGGCCACGGCCGGATCGGGGAACGTGCGGCGCTCCATGCGCTTGCAGTCCACGCACCAGTCCGCGTAGAAGTCCAGGAACACGGGCCGATCGGACGCGGCCACGGCCGCGCGCAGTTCGGCCAGATCGGCGACCTCGCGAAACTGCACGGCCTGGACCGGGGCCGCGCGCTGTGCACCGCCGGTCAGCGATTCCAGCGGTCGCGTCCAGTCGCGGCCGCCGGCCGCGGCGCCGATGAACTCGAGGATGCCGAGCACCAGCAGCATCACGCCCAGCGCCTGCCAGAGCTTGCGCCAGCCCGAGGCCTCGGGCGGCAGCCGCGTCAGGGCACCGAGGTAGACACCGCACGCGATGGCCAGCGCGCCCCAGAGCACCATGACGACGCCCCCCGGCAGCACGCGCTCGAGCATCCAGATCGCCAGCGCCAGCAGGCCGACGCCGAACACGGCCTTGACGGCGGTCATCCAGCCGCCGGCGCGCGGCAGCAGACGCCCGGCCGAGGTGCCCCAGACAACGAGCGGCACGCCCATGCCCAGCGCCATCGCGAACAGCGCGCCGCCACCGAGCACGGCGTCGCCGGTCTGGCCGATGTAGATCAGCGCGCCCATGAGCGCCGGCGCCACGCAGGGGCCGACGACGAGCGCCGAGAGACCGCCCATCACGGCCGCGCCCCAGAGCGTGCCGCCCTCGGCGCGGTTGGACCACTGGTTCAGCCGCGTCTGCCACGACGCCGGCAGCTGCAGTTCGTAGAAGCCGAACATCGCCAGCGACAGCAGCACGAACAGGGCCGCGAAGGCCGTGAGCACGGCCGGATGCTGGAAGGCCGCCTGCAGGTTCTGGCCGAGCAGCGCCGCGATGACGCCGAAGGCCGTGTAGACCAGCGCCATGGCCAGCACGTAGACCACCGACAGCCGGAACGCGCGGCCCGTCGTCATGCGCTCGGCGTCGCCGGCGATGAGGCCCGAGAGGATCGGCACCATGGGGAACACGCAGGGCGTGAAGGCCAGCAGGATGCCGGCGACGAAGAACATCGCCAGCGCCAGCACGGGGCTGCCGGCCAGCGCGTCGGCCAGACGGTCCTGCTCGCTGGCCGAACGCGGCGGCGCGGCACGTGCGGCATCGCCGGGCTCCGGATCATCGCCACCCGAGGCCGGCGCCGGGGTCTCGATCCGACCGCCGATCGCCGTCGCGGTGGCCGGCAGCGCGACATCGAGCGTGCGCTGCATGGGCGGATAGCAGATGCCGCCGTCCTGGCAGCCCTGGAACGACGCCAGGACCTCGACGCGGCCCGGATCACCGGCCGGGCGGGTCAGTTCGACCGGAATCTCGACTTCGCCGCGGTAGACGAAGGTGTCGCCGAAGTACTCGTCGGTCACCGGCTCGGCCGGCGGCAGCGCCATGCCGGCCACGAGGATGTCGGGATCGGTCACTTCGAAGGCGACGGAATCCCGGTAGAGATAGTAGTCGGGGTGGACCGTGAACCGCGCCAGCAGCACGCCGGGCGACAGCGCGATGACTTCGGCGACGAAGGCCTGCTCGGGCGGCAGCGGCTCGCCGCGGCCGGTCAGTGCGGGGGCGATGGAGCCGATGCCGGCCAGCGCGTCGCCGAGGCTGCCCGCGCCCGCGGCCGGGCCGGGCGGCAGGTCGCCCGTGACGGGAATCTCGATGCGCTGCCGGTGCGGCGGATAGCAGATGCCGAGGTCGGCGCAGCCCTGGAAGGCCACCTGCAGTTCCAGCGTGCCGTCGGCCGGCGCCGCCTCGAGCGGCACGTCGATGGAAGCGCTGCCGCGATAGACCTCGACCTGGCCGAAGAATTCGTCCTCGTAGGCCTTGCCGGGCGCGATGTCGGGCTCCCCGAGCCGCGCCCCGTCGTCGCCGACGGCCTCGACGTCGAACGCGTGCCGGTACAGGTAATAGCCCTCCGCGATGTCCCAGCGCAACCGCACGACGCCGTCTTCGGCGTCGGCCGTCAGCGCGAAGGCCTCCTCCACGGGAAGCAGGTCGGCCGGGTCGATCTGCGCGCGTGCCGCACCCGGCAGCGCCAGGCCGGCCAGCGCCGCGAGCGCGGCAAGAAGGATTCGAAGGTCCGCCATCGCCCGACCCCTCAACGCCCGACGCCGGGGCGGATCCAGTCGCGCGCCCAGTCGATGTACTCGTCCAGCCCCCCGGTCACCGGCAGCGCCAGCACCTCGGGAACATCGTAGGAATGCAGTTCCACGAGCCGCGCGCGCAACGCCGGAAACGCCTCGGGCGTGGTCTTCAGCGCCAGCGGCACCTCGGCGGCCGTCTCGATGCTTCCCTTCCAGGGGTAGACCGACCTCACGCCCGCGCCGAGGCTGGCGCAGGCTGCCAGCCGCTCCTCGACGAGCGTGCGCGCCAGGCGCTCTGCCTCGTCCTCGTTCTCGCAGGTGGTCTGGATCAGCAGCAGCGGCTCGGATTGCATGTCGGTTCCGTTCGTCGGTGGGTCGGGAAGCCGGCGTGGCCGGCAGGGGGCGCGTCGCGCGCTCGAAGCCCGAGATGGGGTCCGGACGGGCCGCATTCTACCCGCGCCGTCCCGATTTCGAGTCGCCGGCCCTTGAAATGGTTCACCGGCAGCACCATTTGGCGGACCAAGCCGGCAATGCATCGTGCCGGAGCGCGTTCGTGCGCTCGGCCGGTGCCGTCCGATGCCCAATCCCCGGTCCGCGCTCCCGCGGCGCGGACCGGAATGGAATCGAATCGAAAATCCTAGTCAACCATTTTGGAAGGGAGAACATTCATGAATCTGCGTCCTTTGCATGACCGCGTGATCGTCAAGCGTGTCGAAGAAGAGCGGACCACCGCCGGTGGGATCGTCATTCCCGACAGCGCCACCGAGAAGCCCATCAAGGGCGAGGTCCTGGCCGTCGGCAACGGCAAGATCCTCGAAGACGGCAGCACGCGCGAACTCGACGTCAAGGTCGGCGACAAGGTGCTGTTCGGCAAGTACTCCGGCACCGAGGTCAAGGTCGAAGGCGACGAACTGCTCGTGATGCGCGAAGACGACATCATGGCGGTCATCGAGTCCTGATCGACGCCCCGAATCCAGAATCCCAGATACCGAAAGAATCCAACGAGGAATCGAAATCATGAGTGCTAAGGAAGTCCGTTTTTCGCAGGACGCCCGCAACAAGATGCTGAAGGGCGTCGACATCCTGTCCCGCGCGGTCAGCGTCACGCTGGGCCCGAAGGGTCGTAACGTCGTTCTGGACAAGAGCTTCGGCGCGCCGACCGTCACCAAGGACGGCGTCTCGGTCGCCAAGGAAATCGAGCTCGAGGACAAGTTCGAGAACATGGGCGCGCAGATGGTCAAGGAAGTCGCGTCGCAGACCTCCGACACGGCCGGCGACGGCACGACCACGGCCACGGTGCTGGCCTCGTCGATGCTGCGTGAAGGCATGAAGGCGGTCACCGCCGGCATGAACCCGATGGACCTGAAGCGCGGCCTCGAGAAGGCCGTCCGCGCCGCCGTCGAGGAACTGAAGAAGCTGTCGACGCCGTGCTCGGACGACAAGTCCATCGCACAGGTCGGCACGATCTCGGCCAATGCCGACGAGGAAATCGGCAAGATCATCGCCGAGGCCATGAGCAAGGTCGGCAAGGAAGGCGTCATCACCGTCGAGGAAGGCCAGTCGCTGGACAACGAACTCGACGTCGTCGAGGGCATGCAGTTCGACCGCGGCTATCTCTCGCCGTACTTCGTTACCGACCAGCAGGCCATGCAGGTCGAGCTCGAGGACCCGTACATCCTGCTGCACGACAAGAAGATCTCGAACGTCCGTGATCTGCTGCCCGTGCTCGAGCAGGTCGCCAAGCAGAGCCGCAGCCTGCTGATCGTCGCCGAAGACATCGAGGGCGAGGCCCTGGCCACGCTGGTCGTCAACAACCTGCGCGGCATCGTCAAGGTCGCGGCCGTCAAGGCACCGGGCTTCGGCGACCGCCGCAAGGCCATGCTGCAGGACATCGCGGTCCTGACCGGCGGCCAGGTCATCTCCGAAGACCTCGGCATCAAGCTCGAGAACGTGACCC
>JAWVZQ010000101.1:0-8241 GCA_033722095.1 Wenzhouxiangellaceae bacterium
CGGCCACGAGCCGGACGTCGGACCGGATCGCCGCCACGATCGAAGCCTCGGGGTCGTCGGCGTCGAACGCGACCTCGCGCAGCGTCGCATCCTCGGGGAGCAGATGCTGCCAGGGCAGGCGGTTGCTCGGAAAGTCTCCGGAGCAGCAGACGACGGCGTCGCCCGGCGCGAGGTCGAGGCCGGCGGCGATCAGGCTGAGCCCCTCGGAGGTATTCTTGACGAGCGCGATGTCGTCGACGTCGTCGGCGTGAAGCAGCCGGGCCAGCGCCTCGCGCAGGTGCGCCTCCGCAGCCAGCCAGTCGGCGTAGCGAACGGGTCCGTGGTGGGCGTTTTCGTCGACGAAGCGCCGCATCGCATCGACCACGGGCGCCGGCCACGGCGAAATGGCGGCATGGTTCAGCCAGGCGTGCCGCCGCACGACGGGAAACAGGTCCGGATCACCGATGAATTCTTCCGACAACGCGATCTCTCCCCGGCGGTGCATCTTCCACGTCGACATGGACGCGTTCTTCGCGAGCGTCGAGCAACGGGACCGGCCGGAGCTTCGCGGCCGTCCGGTCATTGTAGGCGGCAGCGGCGCGCGAGGAGTGGTGGCCGCGGCCAGCTACGAGGCACGGCGCTTCGGCGTGCGCTCGGCCATGCCCGGGCGGCGCGCGGCGCGCCTGTGCCCGTCGGCCATCTTCGTCTCACCGCGTCACGCGCGCTACCGCGAAGTCTCGGACGGCATCTTCGCCATCTTCGCCGAGTACGCCGACCTCGTCGAGCGCCTCAGCGTCGACGAGGCCTTCCTCGACGTCACGGACCGCCTCGGTCCCGAGGGTGATCCCGTCGAGCTGGCGCGGTCCCTGAAGCGGCACGTCTCGAGTGAAACGGGGCTCACGGCCTCCGTGGGCATCGCAGGCACCAAGCTCGTCGCGAAGCTGGCTTCCGACTACGACAAGCCCGACGGCCTGACCTGGATTCCCGACGACCAGGTGCGTCGTTTCCTTGATCCCCTGCCCGTGCGGCGGATTCCGGGCATCGGGCCGTCGACGGGGGCGCGCCTGCACGATGCCGGCATCCTGACCATCGGCCAGTTGCGGCGCGCGCCGGCGAGCTGGCTGGAACCCGTCCTGGGCCGCCAGGCGCAGCGCTTCCGCGAGCGCGCGGCCGGCATCGATCCGCGGCCGGTCAGCAGCGAGCGCACGCGCCGCTCGATCAGCCAGGAATCGACGTTTTCCGAGGACCTGCGCGACCGCGAGGAGATCGCGGCCATCATCCGCGGCCAGGCGTCCCGATGTGCCGAAAGACTTGTCGAAAAGGGCCTCTATGCGCGTGCCGTGCACGTCAAGCTGCGCTCGGGCGGTTTCTCCACGCTGACCCGGAGCCGTACGCTCGACGGCTACACGCGATCGGCGGACGCCATCGCGGCCGCGGCGCTGGAACTGGCGGGTGAATGGGCGCGGTACCAGAGCCGGCTGGCGGTGCGGCTCATCGGCGTCGGCGTCTCCATGCTCGAGGCGCACCCCGATCCCGGCCAGCTGCTGGCCGGTTCGTGACCGGGAATCAGGAGCTCCGCGGCTCGCCGTACCGGTCGCGCAGCTCGCGCCGGAGGATCTTGCCCACGTTGGTCTTGGGCAGTTCGTCGACGAATTCGACGTAGCGCGGCACCTTGTAGCCCGTCAGCTCCTTCTTGCAGTGGTTGCGGAGCTCCTCGACGGTCAGCGAGTCGTCCTTGCGCACCACCACGACCTTCACGAGTTCGCCGGACTTCGCGTCTTCGACGCCGATGGCGCCGACCTCGAGCACCTTGGGGTGGTCGGCGACCACGTCCTCGATCTCGTTCGGATAGACGTTGAAGCCCGAGACGAGAATCATGTCCTTCTTGCGGTCGACGATGTAGAAGAAGCCTTTCTCGTCGCGCCGGGCCATGTCGCCGGTGCGCAGCCAGCCGTCGGAGTCCAGTACCTTGTCCGTCTCCTCGGGGCGGTTCCAGTATCCCTTCATGACCTGGGGACCGCGGATGCAGAGCTCGCCGGGTTCGCCCTCGGGGACCTCGTTGCCGTCGGCGTCGACCACGCGGCACTCCGTGGAACTGATCGGCAGTCCGATCGCGCCGTTGTAGTTCTCGAGGTCCATCGGGTTGATGCAGGCCGCCGGCGAAGTCTCGGTCAGTCCGTAGGCCTCGATGAGCGGCACGCCGGTGACCTTCTTCCAGCGCTCGGCCACGGCGCGCTGCACGGCCATGCCGCCGCCGAGCGTGAAACGCAGAGAGGAGAAGTCCAGGTCCGCGAAGCTGTCACAGTTCAGCAGGCCGTTGAACAGGGTGTTGACGCCGGTGATGGCCGAGAACGGCTCCTTCTTGAGTTCCTTGACGAATCCCTTCATGTCGCGCGGATTCGTGATCAGCAGGTTGCGTCCGCCGAATCGGAGGAACACGAGGCAGTTCGCCGTCAGCGCGAAGATGTGATAGAGCGGCAGCGCGGTGACGATGATCTCCTCGCCCTCGTCGATGCGCGCACCGAGCCAGGCCGAGGACTGCTGGACGTTGGCGACGATGTTGCCGTGGGTCAGCATCGCGCCCTTCGACACGCCCGTCGTGCCGCCCGTGTACTGCAGGAAGGCGAGGTCGTCGTGGCCGAGCGGGACCTTGTTCGGAGTCTCGCCGTCACTTTCGGAAAGAGCCGCGGTGAAGCGCTTCGCGCCGGGCAGGTCGTAGGCGGGGACTTCCTTCTTGACGTGGCGCAGCGCGAAATTGATGAGCGTGCCTTTCGGAAAGCCCAGCATGTCGCCGACGCCGGTGACGAACACGTGCTCGACGGGGCTGTCGTCGATGACGGCGGCCAGCGTGTGGGCGAAGTTCTCGAGCACGACGATGGCCCGGGCCCCGGAGTCGTTGAGCTGGTGCTTGAGTTCACGGGCCGTGTAGAGCGGATTGGTGTTGACCACGACCATTCCCGCTCGCAGCACGCCGAACAGCGCGACGGGATACTGAAGGAGGTTCGGCAGCATGATCGCGACCCGGTCGCCGCGGTCCAGCCCCAGGGATTGCAGATGGGCTGCGAAGGCCGCGCTCTTGCGATCCAGGTCGCGATAGGACAGTTCCCGCCCGAAGTTCACGTAGGCGGTCAGGTCGGCGAACTTCTCGCAGCTGCGCTCGAAGATATCGGCCACCGAATCGTACTCGTCGAGGTCGATCTCGGCGGGCACGCCTTCGGAGTAATGCTGCAGCCAGGGCTTGTCGGTCATCCGGGTCTCTCGTGCGGGGGATCGAAACGCAGGTTAGATTGGCACAGGTGAAGACCGCAGACAAGCCGGGGCGCGTGCCGACGGTTTGCCGTGCCGCCCGCGCGGCGGCTATCATTCCGGCTCACGCGCGTCGGAGGCACCGAGCCGACGTGATCGTCACGCCAGACGCGGGCCGGGGAGCGCCATGGGCGAGCAGAACGTAGAACAGCACAGCGACGAGAGGACCCGCCGCGCGTTCATGAAGGCGCTGCTCAACGAGGTCCGCGCCATGGAGGACATGCTCGCGGCCGGGGTCTTCGAGAGCGACATCCGCCGCATCGGCGCCGAGCAGGAGATGTTCCTCGTCGACCGCGCCTACCGCCCGGCGCTGAAGGCCATGCAGGTCCTGGACGAACTCGACGACGAGCGATTCACGCACGAGCTCGGGCTGTTCAACCTCGAGGCCAACCTCTCGCCGCTGGAGCTCGGCGGGGACTGCCTGCGCCGGCTCGAGCAGGAATGCGACGAAGTGCTCTCGCTTGCGCGCCAGCATGCCAGGGTGCTCGACTCGGGCATCTGCCTGGTCGGAATCCTGCCGACGCTGACGCGCGAGCACCTGACGCTGGAGTCCATGGTGCCCACGGCCCGGTACTTCGCGCTCAACGAGGCGCTGCGCCGCCTGCGCGGCTCGGACTTCCAGTTCGCCATCAAGGGCATCGACCAGCTGAACTTCCAGCATGACAATCTCATGCTCGAGGCCTGCAACACGAGCTTCCAGGTCCACTTCCAGGTCGGTGCCGACGAGTTCGCGCCGCTCTACAACGTCGCCCAGGCCGTGACCGGACCGCTGCTCGCGGCCTGCGTCAACTCGCCCATCCTTCTCGGAAAGCGGCTGTGGCACGAGAGCCGCATCGCGGTGTTCGAGAATTCCATCGACGCTCGCTCCGAGGCTCACGCAGCGCGCGGACTGAAGCCGCGCGTGCACTTCGGCGATCACTGGATCGACGAGTCGGTCATCGAGATCTTCAAGGAGGACATCGCGCGGGTCCGCGTCATCCTGACCACCGAGTTCGAGGACGACCCCATCGGCATGGTCGAGCGCGGCGAGATTCCGAAGCTCAACGCCCTGCGGCTCCACAACGGCACCGTGTATCGATGGAACCGCGCCTGCTACGGCATCTCCGACACCGGCAAGCCTCATCTGCGCATCGAGAACCGCGTGATTCCCTCGGGTCCGACGGTGCTCGACGAGGTCGCCAACGCGGCGTTCTTCTTCGGGATGATGTCGAAGCTCTCGCACTCCATCGACGACATCCGCGAGCACCTGAACTTCAGCGACGTGAAGTCGAACTTCATGTCGGCCGCGCGCGACGGGCTGCGCGCCCAGCAGGTCTGGTTCGACGAGCGCCAGATGCCGGCCCAGGAGCTCATCCTCGAGCACCTGTTGCCGCTGGCCGAGGAGGGGCTGCGCGAAACTGACATCGCAAGCGAGGACATCGAGCGCTACCTCGGCGTCATCGAGCAGCGCGTCACGAGCCGCCAGACGGGGGCCCGCTGGCAGTTGCGCTCGCTGGAGAACATGAAGGACAAGGGCAGCATGAACGAGCGCATGCGTGCGCTGGTCAAGAGCATGGTCGAGCAGCAGCAGGGCGGCCGGCCGGTGGCCGAGTGGGAGCCGGCCGAGTTCTGCGCCAGCGAGGACTGGCGCGAGAGCTATCGCACGATCGGGCAGTTCATGGCCACGGACCTGTTCACGGTCCGCCCCGACGACATCGTCGACTTCGCGGCCAGCCTCATGGAATGGCGCTACGTGCGCCACGTACCCGTCGAGGACGATTCCGGGCAGCTGCTGGGGCTCGTCAGCCATCGGCAACTGCTGCGCCTCGTCGCCCGCGGCATCGACCGCGGCGCCGAGCCCGTGACCGTTCGCGACATCATGCGTCCCGATCCGATGACGGTTTCCCCCGAGACCTCGACGGTCGAGGCGATCCGCCTCATGCGCGAGAACCGGCTGAGTTGCCTGCCCGTCACCAAGGATCGCAAGCTCGTCGGGCTGGTCACCGAATACGACCTCATCGTCGTCGCTTCGCGACTGCTGGAATCGGTGCTCGATGGCGCCTGAATGGCGTGGCCTGCTCGCGGCCATGCTCGTGGCGCTGGCCGCGGGCTGCGGCGCGCCCCTCGACGACGACCAGCGCCTTCGCGACACCATCGCCGAGATGGAGGAGGCCCTGGAGTCGGGCAGCGTCTCGGACTTCATGGATTCCGTGGCCGACGACTTCCTGGCCGATCGTGCCGGCCTGGACCGGCGCGCGCTGGGCCTGCTCGTGCGGCGCGAACGCCTGGCGCGGACGAACCTCTCGATCCAGCGCCTTTCCACCGAGGTTGAAATCGTCGGCGGCGGCCGGGCGAGGGCGGTGATTCGCGCATTGGCCACGGGCGGATCGGGCTGGCTGCCCGACGAAGGGCGCATCTGGCGGATCGAGACGGGATGGCGGCTGGCCGGCGACGACTGGCGGCTCGTTTCGGCCGGCTGGGAGCCGGTGCTCTGACGACGAGCCGTCGCGCCGTTCTCGGGTTCTGAGAATCGGGTCGGCCACGATCGCGCGCATGTCCCTCTTTTCCGTCGAAGCGGAATTCGATGCCTGGTTCGAGAGCGCCGTGGGCTCGCCGACGGCCGTCCAGCGTGCGGCCTGGCCCGTCCTGAGGGCCGGACGCCACGCGATGGTCGTCTCGTCGACGGGCAGTGGCAAGACGTTGGCGGCCTGGCGGCCGCTCGTCGAGGGCATGGTGCGCCGGCGCTCGACGCGGCGCAGGGTTCGGGCGCTGCACGTGGCGCCGCTGAAAGCGCTTTCGCGTGACATGACGCTGAACCTGGCCCCGCTGCTGGCTGCCGCGGGCCGCCTCGGCGGCACGGTGCTCGAGATCGCGCTGCGCTGCGGCGACACGCCGCCGGCCGAGCGCATGCGCCAGTCACGGCGTCCGCCCGAGGTCCTTGCGACGACGCCGGAGACGCTCTACGTGCTGCTCGGCAGCCGCAGCGGCAGGGCCATGTTGCGCGGCGTCGAGGCGGTCGTCGTCGACGAGGTGCACGCCCTGGCCGGGGGCAAGCGCGGCGCGCACCTGGCCCTGAGCCTCGAGCGGCTCGACGAATGCACGGGCCGGCCCGTCCAGCGCATCGGTCTTTCGGCCACGGCCCGGCCGGCCGCCGAGCTCGCTGCGCTGCTGACCGGCGGCCGCGACTGCGAGATCGTCGAACCCTCGGCGCCGCGTGCCCCGCGCGTGCGGATCGAGCTCGGAGCCGCCCGGCTGGGGCCGTTTCCGACGCTGGACCTCTGGCGGCAGGTGCACGACCGCGTCGTCGAGCTCGGCCGTGACGGCGGTTCGACGCTCGTGTTCTGCCAGACCCGCGCGCAGGTCGAGCGAACGGCGCTGGAACTGGCCGAGCGGCTCGGAGACGAGGCCGTCGGCGCCCATCACGGCAGCCTCGATACGGCCCACCGCGAGCGCGTGGAGCGCCGGTTCAAGGAGGGCGCGATCCGCTGGATGGTCAGCAGCGCATCGCTGGAACTGGGCCTGGACCTCGGTGCCGTGGATCGCGTCTGCCAGCTCGGGCCCTGCGGCTCGGCGAACCTGCTGCGCCAGCGCGCCGGGCGCAGCGGGCACCGGCCGGGCAGTCGCGCGGCCGTGCACCTGTTCCCGCTGACTCCGAACCAGCGAGTCGAGGCCGAGGCCGTCGCCGGACTGCTGGACGCGGGCGTCATCGAGGACACGGCTTGCCCGCCCCCGGCGCTGGACGTATTGGCCCAGCACATCGTCGCCGCCGTATCCTGCGGCGCCTCCGACCCCGACGCGCTGTACGCGCTGGCGCGGCGTGCCTGGCCCTGGCGCGACCTCGCCCGCGAGCGCTTCGAGGCCGTGGTCGACATGCTCGCCGAGTCGCCCGAGCGCATGCCGGGGCCGCAGCGCGCGGCGCTGCTGCGCCGCCGGGGCGCGTCGCTCGTCGCAGCGCCGGGCGCGGCGTCGCTTGCGCTTCGCAACGCGGGCGCCATTCCCGAATGGTTCGAATACGACGTGGTACGGGCCGAGAACGGCAAGCCCGTCGGACGTCTCGACGAGGAGTTCGCTTTCGAGTCGTCGCCGGGGCAGGTGCTGCAGCTCGGCAATCGCGCGTGGAGGATCCTGCGCGTGCTGCCGGGGCAGGTCCTCGTCGAACCCTCGGACGACGAAGCGGCCCACCTGCCGTTCTGGTTCGGCGAGGGCCCGGGGCGATCCGATGCGGTGTCGGAGGCCGTGCTGCAACGCATCGCGGCCGGGCCCGAGCACGCGCCGACGGCGCGCCTGCTCGACGAGGCCGAGCGCGTGCTCGGGGTGCGGCCCGGCCCGCGACGCCTCGTCATCGAGCGCTTCGCCGATCCGGCCGGTGACCGCCACCTCGTGCTCCACACGTTCGCCGGGGCGCGCATCAACCGTGCCTGGGGACTGGCGCTTCGCAAGCGCTTCTGCCGCCAGTTCAATTTCGAGCTCCAGGCCGCGGCCACCGATGACGGCATCCTGATCTCGCTCGGCGTGACGAGCGAATTCCGGCCCGGGGACGTCGTGCGCTACGTGAGTTCGGGCAGCGTGGAGGGCGTCCTGACCCAGGCGCTGCTCGACACGCCGTTGTTCCTGACCCGGTTCCGCTGGTGTGCGAACCACGCGCTGCTGCTGCCTCGCGCCGACGAGCGCGGCCCGGTGCCGCCCCAGCGCCAGCGCAGCCAGGCCGAGAACCTCGTGGCCTGTGTGTTTCCCGATCAGCTGGCCTGCCTCGAGAACCTCAGCGGGCCGCGCGAAGTACCCGACCATCCGCTCGTGGGGCAGGCGCTGCACGACTGCCTGCACGACATCATGGACCTGCCCGGACTGCGTGCGCTGCTCGAGCGCATCGAGTCGGGGCGCATCGAGGTCGTCGCCCGGGATCTCGCGCGACCCTCGCCGCTGGCCGAGGCTCTGATCCACGCGCCGCGGACCGCGTTCCTCGACGAGGCCGCGGCC
>JAWVZQ010000102.1:0-8134 GCA_033722095.1 Wenzhouxiangellaceae bacterium
CTGGACCAGCGCGACAAGGTCACCGACGAGAAGTCCGGCGCGCAGGGCGGCGGCGAAGAGGGGCCCGACGTGCTCGTGGAAATCCGGGACGCCCTGCTGCGCATCGAGCGCGGCCTCGGCGGGTCGGGCGAGCGGAACTAGGCGTCGCGGCCGTCGGCGTCGGAGAAATCCCGCTGCGCCAGCCGGCGGTACTTCTCCCAGGTGTAGCGGGCGTGCAGCCGGCTCATGATCCAGCCCGGCCGGCCGTCGAGGAAGGCCGCGCGCAGCACGAAATTGTCGAGAAAGTTGACGGCCGCGCGCAGCGCGGCGCCGATCCGCGTCGCGCGCCGGCCCTCGGCGGCGCGCTGCTCGGCCTGAAGCCGAGCGTAGTCGCCGAGCTTGCGCCGCGCGTGCTCGCGGTCCCGGAAGACATCGTGATAGAGCGGCCCCTCGAGCTGGCCGATGCGCGCGCCGGCGTCGTGGAAGACGGGTTTCTCGTGCACGGCCGCATCGGTGAACGACGCGCTGCCGCGGCGGAACAGCCGCATCGGCGCGCGCGCCCAGTGCCCGAACTGCAGCTCGCCGCCGAAGGCCCGGATCGACCAGGGCAGGCAGTAGCCGTCGAAGTGCGGGTGCTCGCGCGCGAGCACGAGGTCGATCTCGCGCCGCAGCTCGTCGCTGACGGCCTCGTCGGCGTCGAGGCTCAGGACCCAGTCGCCCGTGGCGCGATCCAGCGCGCGCTGCTTCTGGATGCCGAAGCCCGGCCAGTCCGTGACCTCGACGAGGTCCGTGTACTCGCGCGCGATGTCGGGCGTGCCGTCGGTGCTGCCGGAATCGAGGACGATGATCTCGTCGGCCCAGCCGGCGACCGATGACAGTCCTTCGGCGATGCGGTCGGCCTCGTCGCGGCAGATCATGGTCACGCTGATCGTGTGGACGCGTCGCGGCGGCCGCTCGAAGAGCTCGCGGCGGCGCCGGCCCTGGACGAGCGCGCTGGAGCCGGCCGTCAGCAGCCCGAACCAGAGGATGCCGGCGTTGCGCTGGAAGATCGATTCCGACAGGCACATGACGAACAGCACCGTCATGGCCGCCAGCCCGCACCAGCCCAGCATCCGCGTCCGTGCCAGGCCGGTCTGCCAGAGCCGCGCGAAGCGCCGCACGGGCAGGCCGAGCAGCAGGACCAGGCTCAGCAGGCCGGGCACCCCGGCGATGAGCAGCGCCGACAGGAACTGGTTGTGGGGATGCTCGTAGCCGGCCAGCGCCGGATCCACGCGCCCCTGCTCCAGCGCGCGGTCGAGCAGCACGTGGAACGCGTCGGGTCCCCCGCCCCAGGCCCAGTGCGAGCCCAGCGCCTCGAAGGACAGCCTCCACATCTGCCAGCGCAGGCCCAGCGTGCCCTCGCTGGACTCGCCGGCGAGCAGCGCGGCGACTTCGGGGCCGGCCTCGACGAGACGTTCACCGAGCGGCACCAGCGAGCTGGCCGCGAGCAGGGTCGCGACGGCGAGCACGGCCAGCGGCACGCCCCAGCGCCAGGCGCGCTGCTGCCGCGAGCCCAGCGTCATGACGTAGAGCAGCAGCAGCGGAGGCAGCGCCAGCCATGCGCCGCGCGAGCCCGAAGACGCGCTGGCCACGAGACCCAGCAGCATCGCGATGGCCAGCGCGACGCGCGCGGCGACGGGCAGCTCGGCGTCCGACAGCCGCGGCAGCAGCATGAGCGAGAACGCGAGCACGATGCCGCCGAAGTAGATCGGATTCGTCGAGCCGCCCACGCGATCGGCCCACTGGCCCGGCTCGCCGACGATGGCGAAGCCGATGGCGTAGAGCCCGGCGATGGCTGCGCCGCCGGCCATGCCCCACCACCACGCCCACTCGATGCCGTCGACGCGGCGCAGGAACAGGTAGATGGGGATGATCAGCAGCAGGCGCAGGATGCGGCCGACGTCGTCGCGACCTACCGCATCGAAGCCGTGGCCGGCCCAGGCCGCGAGCCAGACGCCGACGAACAGCGCGACGGCCAGCAGCAGCAGCTTCTCGTGCGCGGCCAGCACCATGCGGCTGCGGAACAGGCCCGGCTCGAGCCAGATCAGCCCCAGCAGGGCAAGCAGGAAGAAGGCCGCGCCGGCGATCTTGGGCACGACCAGACCCAGCGCCAGCGCCGAGAACAGGACCAGTGCGGTGATGCGGCTCAGCCAGCTTCGGGCCGGAACCGGGGTGGAACCACGCGGCGTCGGCGCGGCCTCGGGCGGGACGGCCACCGCGTCAGTCGTCGAGGACGAATCGCGCCCCGCAGTACGGGCAGGAGGCTTCGCCGGCCTGCTCGACCGGCAGGTAGACGCGCGGATGGGAATTCCACAGCGTCATGTCCGGGGTCGGGCAGCTCAGCGGCAGGTCGGCGCGCGTGACGTGGTAGGTCTGCTCTGCGTTGGCCGGTCGCTTGGCTCGGTCTTCGGAAGCCGGTGGATTCACGTTGACGACTCTCGTGGATGCAGCGAACGCATAGTGTAGCCGTTTGCCATCGGCGACGCGCTGCGGCGGACGTCGGTCAGCCGCTCCCGAACCGCCGCTGCCAGGCCGTGCGGACCCGCTCGACGGCCCGGTCGTCGAGCGCGGCCTCGCAGTTTCGCTCGAGGAACAGGCGGTCGCGCAGGGCGGCCGCGTCGCGGTGGACGTCGAGCAGTCCCTCGGCCTCGTCGTCGACCAACCACCCGTGTCGGGCCAGGGCCGGCACCAGGTCGACGGTCGAGCGGTGCTCGACGAGTTCCGGGTGGCGGTGGGCGAGCACGAGCACGCCGAGTTCGGCGAGGAACTGGATGTCGACGAGCACGGATTTCTCGGCCGTCTCCGCGCGCTGCTCGCGCTGTCGGCGGCGCATGTCGCGCACGGCCTCCACCGTCTCGGCCTCGTCCCTGCTCCGACACAGCACCTCGCGGCGCACGGTTTCGAATCGCGATTCCAGGGATTCGCCGCCCGACAGGCAGCGCGCGCGGATCAGGGCCTGGTGTTCCCAGGTCCAGGCCTGGTCGCGCTGGTAGCCGGCGAAGGCCCCGAGCGCCGAGACGAGCATGCCGGCGTTGCCGTTCGGCCGCAGCCGCGTGTCGACCTCGTAGAGGCGGCCGCCGGCCATCGGCAACTGCATGAGGTTGATCAGGCGCTGGACGGGACGCAGCGGCGCGTCTTCGCCGTCGTGCAGGAACACGAGGTCGAGGTCGGAGGTGTAGTGCAGTTCGCCGGCGCCGAGGTTGCCGTAGCCCACGATGACCAGCGACGGGTCCTCGGCGCCGGCCAGCCTGGCGGCGCCGGCAAGCACCTGTTCGGCCAGCGCGGTCAGTTGCAGCCTCGCGCCGGCCCGGTCCAGGGCGCCGTCGAGCTGGCCCAGCGCCGTGCGCACGAAACCGGCCTGCCGGAAGCGCGCCAGCGCGTGCATGCTTTCCTCGGTCTCGTCGGGGCGCACCGCAGGCGGGGTCGGCAAGTCGAAGCCGTTGATGGGGTCGAGCAGGTCGTCGAGCAGCTGGGGGCTGGCGATGATCCAGGCCGCCACGCGGTCGGAGGCGCGGAATACGCGCACCGTGCGCTCCAGCGTTCGGGGCCGCTCGTGCAGCAGCGCGAGATAGGCCGAGCGCCGCGCGATGGTCTCGATGAGCTTCAGCAGGTCCTCGAGCCCCGGGTCCGGCGGCACGTGCTCGAGCACTTCGTCGAACAGCCGCGGCATGAGGCGGTCGAGGCGCCGGCGCCCCTCGGCCGAGAGCGGGCGTCGGGCGAGCCGGCGATCCAGTCGCTCGAGTTGCTCGGCGGCCGCGGCGGGATCGTCGAAGCCCAGATCCCGAAACTCCGACTCGAGGTTCTCGGGCGGCGGCCAGACGCGGCTGGCCGGCGCCGGCGCGTCGTCGGGCTGGGCGAAGCGCGAGTGGAAGCGGTCGCGGACGCGCGCTCGTACCTCGTCGATGTCGGACTTCAGCGCCGACCAGCCCGACCGGCCCATGAGCACGGCGAGTCGCTCGCGGTCCTCGCCGCCGGGCAGTTCGTGCGTCTGGCGCCCCGTGACGGCCTGCAGGCGATTCTCGAGTGCGCGCAGGAAGCGGTAGTCGGCGTCGATCTCGCCGGCCTCGGTCTCGTCGATGATGCGCAGCGAGCGGGCCGCGCGCAGCGCGGGCAGGAAGCCCGTGGTGCGCAGGTCGGGCTCGCGGCCGCCGCGCAGCAGCTGCAGGCTCTGGACCAGGAACTCCAGTTCGCGGATGCCGCCCGGGCCGCGCTTGATGTCGTCGCCGAGGTCCTCGCGCCGGCTCTTGCGGTCGATCTCCTGGTGCAGCGTGCGCAGCGCGTCGAACAGCCCGTAGTCGAGGTAGCGCCGGTAGACGAAGGGCTCGAGACGATCGAGCAGCTCGGCGCCGGCCTCGGTGTCTCCGGCCACGGGCCGGGCCTTGAGCCAGGCGTAGCGCTCCCAGGCCCGCCCCTCGTTGAGGAAGTACTGCTCCATGGCCTCCAGCGACCAGACCAGCGCACCCGACTGCCCGAACGGCCGCAGGCGCGTATCGACGACCCAGGCGCGCCCGCGCGCTGTCACGGCCTCGAGCAGCCGGGCCAGCGTCCGGGCCGCTCGCGTGAGCCGCTCGCGCTGCGCGCTGCGTGCGTCCTCGTCGGCGGGCGCGCGGCAGACGTAGACGAGGTCGATGTCGGAATTGAAGTTCAGTTCGTCACCGCCGAGCTTTCCGAGCGCCAGCACACCGAGACGCGGCGCGTCGTCGGGCGACTCGCCGCGGCGTGCCGTTTCGCGATCGGCCTCGGCCAGTGCGATGGACAGGCAGTCCGCGGCCAGCGCCGACAGCGCCCGGCCCGTGGTCTCGACGTCGTGTTCGCCGCGGACCTCGTCGTGGAGGATGCGCAGCGCGCCGAGCTGACGCAGGCGGCGCACGCGCTCGCCCGGATCGAGGCCCTCGTCGTCGGCCGGTTCGGATCGTTCCAGCCAGTCCGGTCCGAGCCGCCAGCGCCGGAGCACTTCCTGCGCGTAGCGGCAGCATTCGACGAACTCGACGGCCGGGAGGTCCGCGCTCATGACCGGTCCTCGCGCGCCTGCCGGACCAGGTCGCGGAACAGCGCGCGCTGCTCGGCCCGCTGCGGCAGGTACTCGGGGTGCCACTGGACGCCGATGAGCCACTGCGGGCCCGCGGCCTCGATGCCCTGGACGACGCCGGTGCGCTCGCGGGCCACGGCGCGCAGCGAGCGGCCGAAGCGGTCGATGGCCTGCGAGTGCAGTGCATTGACGCGGCAGCGATCGCAGCCGAGGATGGCCTGCAGGCGGCTGCCCGGTTCGAGCCGGATCTTCTTTCTCGGCAGCACCGAGCGGATCGCCGGGACCTCGTCGTAGAAGCCCTCCAGCGACTGGAGCAGCGTGCCGCCGGCCACGACGTTGATGAGCTGCATGCCGCGGCAGATGCCGAGCATCGGCGTGCCGGCCTCCAGTGCTTCGCGGATCAGCGCTTCCTCGAGCTGGTCGCGGGCCGGGTCCAGCCCTCCCGTGGATTTCGTGAACAGGCGGCGGATCAGCCAGAACAGCGGAAACAGCAGGTAGCCGAGCGCGCGCCGCCAGCCCGACGCGCCGCGGTCGGCCAGTTCGCGCATCGGCAGCGGACGCTGCTGCCCGTACAGCGACGGGCTGACGTCGGCACCGCCGCCGATGATCAGCGCGTCGAGTTCGGAAAGCGGGCGCGGCCGCTTCGGCTGGATACGCCGTGGCCGGCCGCCGGCCAGCCGCACGGCCAGCGCCGTGAACCACCAGGCGGCCTGGCCGCCCGCGTCGGGCCCGGTGACGCCGACGACCGGACGGCTCACGACGGTTCGCCTCCGCCGGTCAGCCAGTCGCGCACGCGCCCGAGCCAGCGTGCGACGGCGCCGGGCTCCTCGAGCCGTCGGCGGGCGCGGCGCGAGAGGCGCTCGGGCGAGGCGGCCAGCCGCTCGACGCGGACCCACTCGGCCCAGGGCTCCGACAGGTTCCAGTCGGGATCGTCGATGCGGCAGTTCGGGAGCCGGTAGTGCCAGGCCGGACGCGCCTTGACGAGCTCGTGTTCCACGGGCGCGGCGTCGACGCGCTCTGGGGCGATATGCGCGAACAGCGGCAGCGCGTCGAGCGGGCGGTTGCGCGTGGGCGTGAAGCGCAGGTAGTCGTCGATGAGCGTGTCGAGATCGGGCTCGTAGTCGGGGCGCAGCACGTACTCGACGTAGTCGCGCGGAAACGGCTGGACGAAGGGCGTGAGCTTGCGCGCAAGGTCGATGCTTTCGCGCTCGAGGATGTGGTCGTACTCGACGAAGAAGGCGCGCAGCACCGCCAGCAGCGGATCGACCTCGAAGCCGGGCACCTCGATGTTGAATTGCAGGCCGAATGCGTAGAGCGCCGAAGACTGCGTGCCCTTGGCCCCGGCCAGGTGCAGCCTGCGTCGCACGGCGTCGATGCGCGGCAACGCGTCGACCGGCGTCGGTGGGCAGACGAGTTCGTGCGGCACGACCCAACCCGCGACCGTGGACAGCAGCGATTCGAGGTTGTCTCGCGTCTGGCCCGGCTCGATGTCGATGCCGAGCCGGCGCAGCGAGTCCAGGTAGCCGCGATCGGTGAGCACGCGCGCGTCGAGTTCGACGCGGAAGTCGCCGAGCGTCGTGCCGCGGACGTGGCCCGAGAACGCGCTGTCGGCCTGGAACTCGCCGCCGAGTTCCTCGATGACGGCCTCGGCGATGCGCTCGGCGTCGAGGCCGGCCATCTCGAGTTCCACGCCGACGCGGCGCGGCGCGCCCTCGGCCGTGGTCGTCCACGGGAGATCGGCGAATTGGGCCAAGCGAGTCTCTCCTGCACCGGATCCGGGTCAGTCCGCAGGATACCGGCTCCGGCGTGCCCGATCAGTCGCCCGGGGCGTCCGGTCGGTGGCCGCAAGGACCGAGCGAGTTCCGGAAGCCCCATCCTCCGCGAGCATGGGTCCGCGCCGAACCGTCGGCCTCGGCGGCATCTCCAACCGGGTGCAGAAGCCCGAAAGGCCATTCGCTCGCCCTGCGGCTCGCTCACCCGGGGATGCGACCCCGGGCTACGAAACCCGCGCCGGGCTCGGCGTCCGGAGATGTTCTCGCTCCCATCCCAACGGGCGTAGCCGTTGGGCTACTCCCTTCGAGAGGCGGTTTCCCGGGTAGCCCAAGGGCTACGTCCCTTGGGGGGAGCCCCGAATCGGGCGTGGGGAGATGTTCTCGTTCCCATCCCAACGGGCGTAGCCGTTGGGCTACTCCTCGTGGCGGAGCCAGCCGACGCCAAAAAAGAACCCCGGCACGGTGGCCGGGGTTCGGGTCTCGCTGGATGGTGCGTACGGGCACTGAGCGAGCGACTAGCAGATTCCGATTCGGGTCGGTGATGAGCCGCGGGGAGCGAGCGAAACGCCCGGAAACAAGAAACCCCGGCCGGGCCGGGGTTTCTCGATCAAGCGGAATGGCTTCCGTGGGCGGACAGCCAGGGACTAGAAGATTCCGTTTGCAGGCAAGGCGCGGGGCGGCGGGGGAAGCGCAGCGTACCTTGATGGTACGTGAGCATTTCCCGCCGACACGCAACGCCGCATGCGGGCGGAAGATTCGGTCCCGGTGTTTACATCATGCCGCCCATGCCGCCCATTCCACCCATACCACCCATGTCGCCACCGGCGCCGCCTTCGTCCTCCTTCGGGATCTCGGCGATCATGGCTTCGGTGGTGATCATCAGGCCGGCGACCGACGATGCGTTCTGCAGCGCCGAGCGCGTGACCTTGGTCGGGTCGAGGATGCCGGCTTCGATCATGTCGACGAACTCGCCGGTCGCGGCGTTGAAGCCGTAGTTGCCCGAGCCGTTCTTGACTTCGGCCAGGACCACGGCCGGCTCGCCGCCGGCGTTCGATACGATCTTGCGCAGCGGTTCTTCCATCGCGCGCAGGGCGATCTTGATGCCGAGGTTCTGGTCCTCGTTGTCACCCTTGAGGTCGGAGATGGCGTTCAGCGCGCGGATCAGCGCCGTGCCACCGCCCGGGACCACGCCTTCCTCGACGGCGGCACGGGTGGCGTGCAGCGCGTCCTCGACGCGGGCCTTCTTTTCCTTCATCTCGACCTCGGTGGCGGCACCGACCTTGATGACGGCCACGCCGCCGGCCAGCTTGGCCAC
>JAWVZQ010000103.1:0-7983 GCA_033722095.1 Wenzhouxiangellaceae bacterium
CCTTCACCGTCGTCGAGGACCGGATCCTTGTTGGCGATGTTACGCACACCGACCGTCAGCTGACCGTTCCAGGGCGTGTACCAGTTGCCCTGCAGGTCGTGGATCGTCCAGGACGGCAGACCGTCGCGGTCCGGGTCCAGCGCGTTGTTCTGGTCGTCGATGTAGTGGACGTTCCAGGCGAACGCGAAGTCACCGAGGCGATACTCGTTGCGGAGCGTCGCACGCCAGCGCGGCAGGCCAGCATCGCCTGCGACGTTGGCACCGGCGTCGGTTTCGAACACGGCGGTGTAGGAGCCGGTGAGGTCGGTGCGCAGGGCGCCGAGCTCGCCGAAGTTCCAGTTACCGACGAGGTTGATGTCGAAACCTTCGGTCTCGATCGTACCCAGCGAAGCGAAGCCGCGCTGCAGGTAGACGATCTGGCCGGTCTGCGGATTACGCGCGACACCCAGGCCGGCACCAGGCACGGGCGGGGTGGCGTTCGGATCCAGCTGGGACAGGCCCGGCGGGCAGTTCTGCGAAGCACCAGACAGGCAGTTGATGATCTGCTGGGCGCCGATGCCGGCCACGCGATCTTCGATCTCGATCTGGTACCAGTCGACGGAACCGCTCAGCCATTCGAACGGCTCGAATGCACCACCGATACCGATCTGCTCGGACTGCTCTGCACCCAGGTTCGGGTTCGCGATGACGAAGCCGGTGATCTGGGTTTCGCATCCCGGCGGCTGGCCGAACGCGACACAGGTCTGCGGATCGAGGACCGAGTCAGCGGAGAACGACGGGCGAGCCGACAGGATGTTCAGCGGCGGCGCACGGAAGCCTTCACCCCACGAAGCGCGGAGGGTCAGCTCGTCGAGCGGCTGGTAGCGAACTGCGACCTTGGGCGAAACTTCATCGCCGAAGTCGGAGTAATCATCCCAGCGCAGGGCACCCGTGACTTCCAGGTTCTCCAGCAGCGGAACCAGGACCTCACCGAAGACTGCGGTGACGTCGCGGCCACCGGAAGCGGAGTTGCCCGCCGAACCGGTGATGTTGCCGTTGGCCTGCAGGTCATCGTAGATGTCCTTGTAGTCTTCCTCGCGGTACTCGAAACCGGCCGCGGCGGCGACGGCACCGTGTTCCATGTCGAACAGGTCGGTGCTGATCGTGCCGTGGAACTCCTTGGACAGGTAGTTCGCGTCACGACCGATGGTCGCGGTGAACGACTGCAGGACATCCTGCGATGCGCTGAACGGATCGTAGATGTTGTAGTTGCCTGCGTCGATCTGCGGCTGTGCCAGCGCGGAGACGATGTAGTTGCGGCCCACTTCCGTGTACTGCGACTCGGTGCGGCGAGCACCGAACTCGACGTCGAACTGACCCAGGCGACCCTGGAAGCCGACATCCACGTCGTAGAGCTGCGCGTCGGTCGACGTATCACGCGGACCGTTGGCAGCGAAGCGGTGGGTCAGCAGCACGATGTCGTCGGCCACGCCCTGGTAGGTTTCCCAGAGCGGGTTCAGGCCGCCCATGCCCGGCGGGGTCGCCGGATGGTTCGGGTCGCCCGGCAGCAGGCGGATGGCACCGAAGCCACCGACCAGCCACGGGGAGGACGGAACCGGAGCGTAGCGGCCGAACGAGGTCGGGCGCGAGACTTCGGCGTTCATGTAGACCGTCCAGTCGTCGTTGATCTCGTAGCGCGAGCGGGTGAACAGCGACTCGTTGCGGATCGCGGCTTCGTCGGCCGAGACCAGCGTGAAGTCGTAGAAGCAGAAGCCGCTCGAGAGCGAGAAGCCGGGGCCTTCGCAACCGGCGACGTTGCCCGGTGCGCCGTTCGGACCTTCACCGAACAGGAACGAGAAGCCCGAGGTCAGGAAGTTGTTCGAGAAGATCGACGCACCGCCGCGCGACCACGGACGGTCCCGGGCGAAGACGATGTCTCGTTCGTTGTAGGACGCACCGACCATGATGGAACCGCGGTCGCCGGAGACCCCGAACAGGGCCGAGGCTTCCTCGGTGGCACCGCCTTCGCGTTCCGGCTCGGAGATCCCGACCGTGAACTCGGCGCCGGTGAAGTCCTTGCGCGTGATGATGTTGATGACGCCACCGATGGCATCGGAACCGTAAACGGCGGAAGCGCCGTCCTTCAGGATTTCGATGCGCTCGACCGCGGCCAGCGGAATGGCGTTCAGGTCCTGGGCGCTACCGACGTTCGGAGCAACCGGGGTGCGGCGGCCGTCGACGAGGACCAGGGTACGGCCGGAGCCCAGGGCGCGCAGCGAGATGCCGGCGAACGACTGGGCCGAGCTGCCCGACTGCGGGCGGAACGAACCGGCGCTGTTGAACGGGGTTTCGCGAAGCAGGTCGGCAACCGACGTCTTGCCGGAAAACTCGATCTCCTCGCGATCGATGACGGTGACCGGAACGGCGCCTTCGATGTCGGTGCGCTTGATGCGCGAACCCGTCACCGAAACGCGATCCAGGTCAGCAGCGTCTTCTTCGTCCTGGGCGAGGGCCGGGGCGGCCGTCGCAGCCAGGCCGGCAACCATCGACGCGCCCAGCGCGTAATGGATTGCCGCTGCTAGCGGATTACGATTGTCTTTCATTTAAGACTCTCCGTTGGGTCTTGGTTATTGCTTTCGATACTAGTATCGACGGCATGTCGATGAACTACGACGAAGCCCCGCGGAGCGCATGCGCCCGCGACTTTCGTCGCAATCCGTCCCGGATGGTAGCACCCCTGTTGGCAAATGAAAAGGTTTCGTTAAGGCCGCGTGAACCGGTCTCGCGGGGCGCGCGGGACGCGCGCAAGCCTTTGATGGAAGGAAAGAATTTCCGGGGCGCCGAAGGTCGCCGGGCAGAGGCCCGGGCAGCCCGGAGGGCCGGGCGGCGGCCGCCCGGATTCCGGAACGAGCGGTCGTGCCGGGATCAGCCGGCGACGAGCTCGCGGACTTCTCCGGCGACCCGGTCGGCGGTCAGGCCGAAGCGCTCGAAGAGCTGCGGGGCCGGGGCGGAGGCGCCGAAGGTGTCGATGCCCACGACGCGGCCGCGCGGGCCGGCGAAGGCACGCCAGTACGACGTCACGCCGGCCTCGACGGTCACGCGCGCCTCGACTTCCGGCGGCAGGACCTCGTCGCGGTATGCGGCGTCCTGGGCCAGGAAGCGTTCGGGGTTCGGCATGGAGACGACGCGCACGGCGATCCCGTCTTCGGCGAGTTCGCGCGCGGCATCGACGGCGATGCCGACCTCCGAGCCCGTCGCGATGACGATCGCGGCCGGATCCCCGTCCGGTTCGACGAGCACGTAACCGCCGCGCTGGATGGCTGCGACCTGTTCGGCCGTGCGCGGCTGGTGCGGGACGCCCTGGCGCGTGAGCACCAGCGCCGTCGGTCCGTCGCGGCGCTCGATGGCCGAGATCCAGGCCGCGGCCGTCTCGGTCTTGTCGGCCGGGCGCCACACCTCGAGGTTCGGGATCATGCGCAGGCTCGCGACGTGCTCCACGGGCTGGTGCGTCGGGCCGTCCTCGCCGAGGCCGATGGAGTCGTGCGTGTAGACGTGGACGGCGCCGGTCGGGATCAGCGCCGACATCCTGACCGCGTTGCGCGCGTAGTCGGAAAACACGAGGAACGTGCCCGTGTAGGGAACGAAGCCGCCGTGCAGGTCCAGGCCGCTGGCGATGGCGGTCATGCCGAATTCCCGCACGCCGTAGTAGATGTAGTTGCCGTCGGCCGGCGACTCCATGATGTCGACCGACCCCGACCAGTTCGTGTTGTTGGAGCCGGTGAGGTCGGCGGATCCGCCGATCAGTTCCGGCACGAGCGGTCCGAACTTCTCGAGGCACATGCCCGAGGCCTTGCGCGTGGCGACCTTGCTGTCGTCGGCCTGCATCTCGCCGAGGATGCGCTGGGCCTCGGAGGCGAAGGTGTCCGGCAGGCGGCGGCCGAGACGCCGATCGAACTCCGCGGCCCGATCCGGATTGGCCTCGCGCCAGCGCTGCAGCCGTTCGTTCCATTCACGCTCCGCCTGCGCGCCGCGCTCGCGCGCGTCCCAGCCGGCCCGGATCGCGTCGGGAATCTCGAACGGGTCGTGATCCCAGCCGAGTTCCGTCCGCGCCGCGGCGATCTCCTCGTCGCCGAGCGGGGCGCCATGCGTGTCGGCCGTGCCCTGCTTGTTCGGGGCGCCGAAGCCGATGGTCGTCCTGCAGCAGATCAGCGTCGGGCGCTCGAGGTCGCCGCGGGCCTCCTCGATGGCCTTGCGGATCGCGGCCGGATCGTGGCCGTCGACGTCGCGAACGACCTGCCAGCCGTAGGCCTCGAATCGCGCCGGCGTGTCGTCGGTGAACCAGCCCGTGACTTCGCCGTCGATCGAGATGCCGTTGTCGTCGTAGAACGCGACGAGCTTGCCCAGGCCCCAGGTTCCGGCCAGCGCGCAGGCTTCGTGCGAAATCCCCTCCATGAGGCAGCCGTCGCCCGTGAAGACCCAGGTCCAGTGGTCGACGACGCGCTCGTCTTCGGAGTCGCCGTTGAAGCGCGCGGCCAGCAGCTTCTCGGCCAGCGCCATGCCGACGGCGTTGGCCAGGCCCTGGCCCAGCGGCCCGGTCGTGGTTTCCACGCCCGGCGTCTCGTGGCGCTCGGGGTGGCCGGCGGTCTTCGAGTCGAGCTGGCGGAAGTTCTCGAGCTCCTCCATCGGCAGCGCGTAGCCCGTCAGGTGCAGGACCGAGTAGAGCAGCATCGAGCCGTGGCCGTTGGAGACGACGAAGCGGTCCCGGTCGAACCAGTCGGGATTCGCCGGGTTGTGCTTCATGTAGTCGTTGAACAGCACCTCGGCGATGTCGGCCATGCCCATGGGCATGCCCGGGTGTCCGGAATTGGCGCGCTGCACGGCGTCCATGGACAGCGCGCGGATGGCATTGGCGAGCTGGCGGCGGTCGGTCTCGGGGGCGGTCATTTCGGGGCGGCTCCGCGGGTCGGTCGGCTTGTGGGTCGGCGGCGGCGCCGGCAGCGGCGGCCGCGAAACGCCGCATTCTATCCGATGCGCGCGGGCCGGTCGCGCGATGCGCCGAAGGGCTTGCCCGTCGCGGCTCGTACGGGCTATAATCGTCGGGATGCGATCGGCGCGTTCCCGCAGGACTTCGGGTTCGCCGGCGCAAATACACACGCGTTCCGTCACGTTCGACGGGGTTGCCGGTGCGGCTCGCCGCCCCGGTCGTCGGACGGGGATCGCGGAGGACCCAAACCCGGTGCAAGCAGGCAGCGAGAACCGCGGATCGGCAGGGCCGATCCGGGACGATGCCGGCGCGCACCCCGAGCGAGGAATATCGCAATGCCCAACATCACCATGCGCCAGATGCTCGAAGCTGGCGTGCATTTCGGACACCAGACCCGCTACTGGAACCCGAAGATGGAACCCTACATCTTCGGCGCACGCGGCAAGATCCACATCATCAACCTGGAGCGCACGCTCCCGATGCTGAAGGAGTCGCTGGACTTCGTCAGCCGCATGGCCGCCAAGCGCGGCACCATCCTGTTCGTCGGGACCAAGCGCGCGGCCGGGCAGGCCGTCGCCGAGGAAGCCGCGCGCTGCGGCATGCCCTACGTCTCGCACCGCTGGCTCGGCGGCATGCTCACCAACTTCCGCACGATCCGCGGCTCGATCAACCGGCTCAAGGAGCTGGAGGCGATGGAGACCGACGGCAGCTTCGACAAGCTCGTCAAGAAGGAAGTGCTGGAACTGACGCGCGAGCGCGACCGCCTCGAGCAGAGCCTCGGCGGCATCAAGGACATGAACTCCCTGCCCGACGCCATGTTCGTCATCGACATCGGACACGAGGACATCGCCGTGGCCGAGGCCCGCAAGCTGGGCATCCCGGTCGTGGCCGTCGTGGACACCAACCACAACCCCGAGCTCGTCGACTACGTGATCCCGGGCAACGATGACGCCATCCGCTCCGTGCGTCTCTACGCGCAGCTGGCCGCCGACGCCGTGCTCGAGGGCAAGGCTTCGGTACCGCAGCCGGGCGGCTCGGACGACGAGTTCGTCGAGCTCGACGCCGAGGGCAACCCGGTCGTCAGCGAGAAGGCCGAAGAGGACAAGGCGCCGGCCAAGAAGGCGGCCAAGAAGACGGCCAAGAAGGTCGCGAAGAAGACGGCCAAGAAGACCGCCAAGAAGAAGGCCGCGAAGAAGAAGGCCGCCAAGAAGGCAGCGGCCAAGGCCGGCGAGGATGCCGAGGCCGTGCCCGAGGGCACGCCGGAGGGCCAGGTGAAGGCGGAGTCGGCCAAGGACGACGAGTCGCTGGCCGCCGAGGAACAGGCAGCCGCCGCGGCCCAGGAGCCGAAGGAAGCAGAGGCCCCGCCGCCGGAGGAAACCCCGGATTCCAAGGCCAAGAACGCCCCGAAATCCAAGGACGAGGAAGAATCATGAGCATCACCGCATCCCAGGTCAAGGAACTGCGCGAGCGCACCGGCGCCGGCATGATGGAGTGCAAGAAGGCGCTCACCGAGACCGGCGGAGACATCGACGCGGCCGTCGAGCACCTGCGCAAGAGCGGGCTGGCCAAGGCCGACAAGAAGGCCGGCCGGGTCGCTGCCGAAGGTGCCATCGTCGAAGCCGGCGACCAGGAACAGGCCGTGCTCGTCGAGATCAACTGCGAGACCGACTTCGTGGCCAAGGACGACAACTTCGTCCAGTTCGCCAACCTCGTCGCCAAGCTCGCGCTCGACGGCACCGACGACGTCTCGGAACTGGCCAACGTCGAGATCGCCGACGGCGAGACCGTCGAGGAGCGCCGCCAGCAGCTCGTCGCCAAGCTCGGCGAGAACATCCAGGTGCGCCGCATCGCGCGCATGAAGGCCGCCGACGGCGTCGTGGGTCGCTACATCCACGGCGGACGCATCGGCGTGCTCGTCGGCCTGAAAGGCGGCAGCGAGGAACTCGCGCGCGACGTCGCCATGCACGTCGCCGCGCTGAACCCCCCGTACGCCAACACCGACGCCATCCCAGCCGACGTCCTGGAGTCGGAGAAGGGCATCCTCAAGGCCCAGGCCGAGGAATCGGGCAAGCCGCCCGAGATCGTCGAGAAGATGATCACCGGCCGCCTGAACAAGCGGCTGGCGGAGATCACGCTCGTCGGTCAGCCGTTCGTCAAGGACAGCGACCAGACCGTCGGCAAGCTGCTGAAGTCCAAGGATGCCGATCTCATCGGCTTCGTCCGGCTCGAGGTCGGCGAAGGCATCGAGAAGCAGGAGTCCGACTTCGCTGCCGAAGTCATGCAGCAGGCCCGCGGCAGCTGATCGGCGGGCCGGGTCGATGTCCGAACCGCGCTACCGCCGGATCCTGCTGAAGCTCAGCGGCGAGGCGCTGCTGGGCGGCGAGGACTACGGCATCGATCCCAAGGTCTCCTCGCGCATCGCGCGCGAGGTCGCCGAGGTCGCCGATCGCGGTGTCGAAGTCGGCATCGTCATCGGCGGCGGCAACATCTTTCGCGGAGCCGGCCTGGCCATGGCCGGGATGGACCGGATCACCGGCGACCACATGGGCATGCTGGCCACGGTCATGAACGGCCTTGCACTGCAGGACGCCATCGAGCGCGCCGGCGTGTCCACGCGGGTCATGTCGGCGATCTCGATCCGCGAGGTCTGCGAGGACTACATCCGGCGCCGGGCCATCCGGCACCTCGAGAAGGGCCGCGTGGTGATCTTCGCGGCCGGCACGGGCAATCCGTTCTTCACGACCGACACGGCCGCCAGCCTGCGGGCCGTGGAAATCGGCGCCGACCTCATGATCAAGGCCACCAAGGTCGACGGAGTCTATTCGGCCGACCCGATGACCGACGAGAACGCGAAGCGCTACGACGAGATCAGCTACGACGAGGTCATCGAGCACAAGCTGCGCGTCATGGATGCCAATGCCATGGTGCTGTGCCGCGACCAGTCGATGCCGATCCGCGTCATCAGCCTCAACAATCCGGGCGACCTGGCACGGTTGCTGGACGGCGAGGAAATCGGCACG
>JAWVZQ010000104.1:0-7959 GCA_033722095.1 Wenzhouxiangellaceae bacterium
CGGTGCCACACAGAGCGCCCAGGGGCTCTGCGGGGCGCGGATTTCCGGCCGATCGGCGGACACGGTGCGCCGACTCAGCCGGCGGCCGGCAGGAACCACCAGGCCGCCGCCGCTGCACCCGCGGCCACGGCCACGATCGCGGCCCAGCGCAGCCAGGTGCGCGACGGCCGCGCCGTCTCCTCGAGCACGCGCGGCGGTTTCAGCCCCGGCGCCTGCAGCACGAAGCGCAGCGTCCCGAAGCGCAGCTCGTCGCCGGATTCCAGCGGCCGGCGCTCGACGGGCTCGCCGTTGACCCAGGTCGGCCCGGCCGTCTCGAGCATGAGCGCGTCGTCCTCGCGCACGATGCGCGCGTGGCGCGGCTCGAGCGAATCGTGGCGCACGTCGGCCTCGGCATCGGAGCCGATCAGCGTGTCGTCTTCGAGCGGAAAGGCCTGGCCGGTCCATTCGCCGGAGGCCGCCTTGAGTCGGTACATCGTGGGGTCGCGTGTTCGGTCCGGCTCCAGTATAGGCAACACGCCGTCGAGGCACGGCAGCGCCGTGCGCTTCGGCGCAACGGAGTCGGGACCGAGCCCTACTCCTCCGGCGTCTCGTCGCGCTCGCTGCCTTCCGTGTACTCGACGAGTTCGCGCAGCACCGTCGTCGCATAGCAGCCCGAGCGCAGGGCGAACGACAGCACGAGTACGTCGTCGGACTCGAAGCGCCATTCCAGGTCCAGTACGCGCATCCGCAGCGGCCGGCGATCGGCGGACAGCCTGAACCGGCGCAGGCCCTCGGCCAGTTCGGAGTGGGCCTCGATGACCTTCGCCTCCAGGCGGCCGGCCTCGTCGGTCGGCGCTTCCCCACCCTCGCCGACGAGCGGCCCGGTGGGATGCAGGTCCTGCTCGGCGACGCGGCGCCGGATATCGGGATCGCCGGCTTCGGCGGCGAACGTCGAGCGCGTGCCGTCGAGCATGACGATCTCGCCGTCCATGGCGCGGTTCCAGGTTCCCTCCGCGATCCGCACGTCCAGCAGGCGGTTGAAGATCAGCGAACGCGCCGCCGACAGGTAGAAGCCGCGCTTGCGCTTCGAGGGGGCGCGGCGCAACTCGCCGCGGAACAGCCGGTAGGCGCGCGCGACGTTGTTCCCGCCGAAGCGCTGCTCGCCGAAGCGGTTCGGTACGCCGTGCCGGGCCACTTTCCCGAGCCGATCCTCGAGCGCCTCGCGCTCGGCCTCGAGTTCGCGTACCACGAGCTCGAACCGGTTGCCCCGGAGCCGGCCGCGCTGGATCTTGCGCGAATGGCGCTTCGTCGAGAGAACCTCGATGCCGGGACGCTGCCATTGCTCGACGGGCGGATCCTCGCGGCCGGGCAGGTGCAGCGAGAAGTACTGCCGGGTCACGGCATTGCGGTCCTTGAGGCCGGCGAAACCGACGTCGCGCGGGCGGATGCCGGCCCGGCGGGCGAGTTCTGCGGCCACGTCGAGGGTGTTCTCTCCGCGCTTCTCGATCTCGACGAACAGGTGCTCGCCGGACCCGTCGGGCGCATAGCCGAGCTCCTCGACCACGCGGAAATCCTCGGGACTGCAGCGGATGCGTCCGGTGCCGACCGGCCCGCCCCAGGCCCACGCCGCGTCGAC
Organism: Wenzhouxiangellaceae bacterium; assembly: GCA_033722095.1. Lineage (GTDB taxonomy): Bacteria > Pseudomonadota > Gammaproteobacteria > Xanthomonadales > Wenzhouxiangellaceae. The sequence goes on from JAWVZQ010000104.1 coordinate 1,616, forward strand.
CGGCGCTCCCGATTCCAGGGGGTCAGCGATCGGTGGAATCCTCGGGCGGCGGCGGTTCGGCGGGAAGCAGGTGAGGCTGCAACCGTCGCAGCGCCTCGGCGTCGTCGGGGTCCAGTTCCTCGGGATCCACGACCAGGTAGAAGGTCTCGCCCTCGCGGATCAGCCCGAGCTCCGCGCGCGCGCGCTCCTCGACGGCGTCCATGCCGGACTTGAGATCGTCGACCTCGGCGGCGAGCGCGTCGTTGCGGGCCTGCAGTTCGTCGTTGCGTGCCTGCTGGGCGTCGACCTCGCGCTCGAGTTCACCCACGCGCCCGAACTGGCGCCAGACCTGGACCTGCAGCACGAGCAGCAGGACGGCGAGCACGGCGATCACGATGCGCATGACGCGCCTCCGCGTCGTTGCGGGCCGAGAAAGAACCCCCGTACCGTCTCCAGAAAGACGTCGGGCAGCCGGAGCAGGTCGTCGACGGATACGCACTCGTCGACCTGGTGGATGGTCCGGTTCACGGGGCCGAGTTCGACGACCTCGATGCCGCCAGGCCCGAAGAACCGGCCGTCCGAGGTGCCGCCGCCCGTGTCGGGCTCGGGCCGGACCGACAGCACGGTCTCGCAGGCTGCCGTCGCCGCGGCCAGCAGCGGACCGTCGGCGGGGCCGAACGGCCGTCCGGACACGCGCCATTCCAGCGTCCATTCGCCGTCCAGCGTCTCGGCCAGGCAGTCGCGCACTCGGTGCTCGAGCGCCTCGGCCGTGGAATTCGGATTGTGGCGCAGGTTGAACAGCACGCGCGCCTCGCCGGGCGTGACGTTGTCGGCGCCGGTTCCGGCGGCGAGGTTGGAGACCTGCAACGTGGTGGCCGGAAAGGCGGCGTCCCCGTCGTCGAACCGCATCCCGGTCAGCGCTGCCAGCGCCGGGGCCAGGCGGTGAACGGGGTTCTCGGCCGGATCGGCGTAGGCCGTGTGGCCCTGGCGCCCGCGCACGGTCAGCACGGCCTGGATGCTCCCGCGCCGGCCGATGCGCAACACGTCCCCGAGTCGGGCGCGACTCGAAGGCTCCCCGACGAGCACGGCGTCGGGCAGCACGCCGCGCTCGGCGAGCGTCTCGGCGACGCGCACCGTGCCGTCGCGGGCCGGACCCTCCTCGTCGGAGGTCAGCAGCAGCGACACGCGGCCCGGATGGTCGGGCGCGTGCTCGAGGAAACGCTCCAGCGCGACCACGAACGCGGCCACCGAAGATTTCATGTCGGCCGCGCCGCGACCGTAGAGCATGCCGTCACGGCGCGTGGGAACGAAGGGATCGGAACGCCAGGCGTCGCGCGGGCCCGGCGGCACGACATCGGTATGTCCGAGCAGCATGAGGTGCGGCGTTCCGTCGCCGTGCCAGGCGAGCAGGTTCTCAACATCCCCGTGCGGGTGCGATTCGACGCGCATGCCGGCCGCGGCCAGCCGCGCGGCCAGCACGCCCTGGCAGCCCTGGTCGTCGGGGGTGACCGAGGACCGCGCGATGAGTTCCTCGGTGAGTCCGACGACGTCGTCGCTCATCGGCTGCTCAGCCAGGTCCGCACCTCGTCGTCGAAGCCCACGCGCACCTGGCCGTGCGGCTCCTCGAACAGCGGCCGCTTGATGAGCGTGGGATTGGCGCGCAGCAGGTCGACGACATCGGGGGATTCGAGCTTCGCGCGCTGTTCTTCATCGAGTTCCCGCCAGGTCCGCGAACGACGGTTGACGAGATCGTGCGGACCCAGGACCTCGAGCCACCGCTCGATGCGCTCGGCCGACGGGAGATCGTCGCGCACGTCGACGAAATCGTGGTCGATGCCCTGCTCGTCGAGCCAGCGCCGCGCGGCTCGGCACTTGTCGCAGTTGGCCAGGCCCCATACCCTCATCGCCGGGCCTCCGGGTCAGTCGTCGAGACCATAGCGATCGTCGATGTAGTCGCGGAACCGCAGGTACTCGCCCTGGAAGGTCAGGTGGAATTCGCCGGTCGCGCCGTTTCGGTGCTTGCCGATGATGATCTCGGCCTTGCCCTTGTCCGGCGAGTCGTCGTTGTAGACCTCGTCGCGGTAGATGAACAGGATCAGGTCGGCGTCCTGCTCGATCGACCCCGACTCGCGCAGGTCGGCCATGACCGGACGCTTGTTCGGGCGCTGCTCGAGCGCGCGGTTGAGCTGCGACAGCGCGATCACGGGCACTTTCAGTTCCTTGGCCAGCGCCTTGAGCCCACGCGAGATCTCGCCGATCTGCGTGGCGCGGTTCTCCTTCGTGTCCGTCGTCTGCATGAGCTGCAGGTAGTCGATGAGGATCATGCCGATGTCGTATTCGCGCTTCATCCTGCGCGCCCGGGCCCGGAGTTCCGTGGGCGTCAGCGCCGGCGTCTCGTCGATGAGGATGTTGGCCTTCTTCAGCACGCTCATCGCCGACTGCAGGTTGACGAAGTCCTGGTGGTCCAGCTTGCCGGTCCGCAGCTTGTCCTGGCCGATCTGGCCCAGCGACGAGAACAGGCGCAGTACGAGCTGCAGGTCCGACATCTCCATCGAGAACACGGCCACCGGCACCTGCTTCTTGATCGCCGCATGGGCAGCCATGTTCATCGCGAAAGAAGTCTTGCCCATGGCCGGACGGCCGGCGACGATGATGAGGTCGGTGGGCTGCAGGCCGGCCGTGCGGCGGTCGAGTTCGCTGAATCCGGTCGGCACGCCCGTGATGTCGCCTTCGTTGTCCTGCAGCTCGTTGAGGCGGTCCATCGCCATGGACATGACGTCCTTGATGTGCCGGTACTCGCCGCGGGTGCGCATGCCCTGCTCGGCGATGGCGTACATCTTCTTTTCGGCTTCCTCGAGCAGCGTCCGGCTGCTCTGCCCGCCGGGATTCAGCGCCGCGTCCGCCACGTCGGTACCGATCTCGATGAGCTGGCGCAGGATCGACTTCTCCCGGACGATGTCCGCGTAGCCGAGGATGTTCGAGGTCCCCGGCGTGTCGTTGGCCAGCATGGTCAGGTAGGCGCCGCCCTCGACGCGGTCGAGCAGATCGTTTCGCGCGAACCAGTCGGCCACGGTCACCGCGTCGCTGGGCTGGTGGTCGGCCTGCAACTCAGCGATAGCACGGAAGATCAGGCGGTGGGTCTCGCGGTAGAAATCGCCCTCGCCGAGCCGGTCGGCGATCTTGTCCCAGGCGTGCTCGGACAGCATCAGCGCGCCGAGCAGGCTCTGCTCCGCCTCCATGGAATTGGGCGGCTGGCGGACGGGTTTCAGCGGTGTGATGTTGCCTTCTGCCACGGCGTTCCCGGAACTCTGGACGGATACCGGGCGGCGGTAGAAAGGCCGTGCCCGGTCATCGGCCGGGGTCGCTGGAAAGGCGGGGGGCCCGGCGGATGCGGGACCAGTATACGGCCCCTTCGGAGGACGGCGGGGAACCCGGCGGCCGGGTTCCCCGCGAAGTCGGTCAGGCCGACGTTTCCTCTTCGCCGGTGACGCGGATCGTGACCTCGGTCTGCACGTCGGCGTGCAGGATCAGGCCGACCGTGAACTCGCCGGTCTCGCGGATCGGGCCCTCGGGCTGGTCGACCTCGACCTTCTCGACGGGATAGCCCATCTCGGTCATGCGGTCGGCGATCTCGCGGGCGCTGATCGAGCCGTACAGGCGGCCCTCGGGAGAGATCCGGACATGGAAGTCGACGGCCTCGAGCTCGTCGATCGCCTTGCGGCGCGCTTCCGCGGCCGAGAGCTTCTCGGCGGCCTGGCGCTGCAGTTCCTCGCGCTCGGCCTCGAACTTCTCGATGTTTTCCTTCGTCGCCGGAACGGCCTTGCCGCGCGGCAGCAGGAAGTTGCGGCCATAGCCGGGCTTGACGGTCACGGTATCGCCGAGGTCGCCGAGGTTGTGAACCTTTTCAAGGAGAATCAGTTGCATGGCGAACCTCAGTGGTTATCGGTGTACGGCAGCAGCGCCAGGTATCGGGCGCGCTTGACCGCAGTCGACAGCTGGCGCTGGTAGCGCGCCTTGGTGCCGGTGATGCGGCTCGGAATGATCTTGCCCGTCTCGCCGATGAAGTCCTTCAGCGTGTCGACGTCCTTGTAGTCGACCTCGTCGATGCCCTCGACGGTGAAACGGCAGTACTTGCGGCGTCGGAAAAACTTGGCCATGTTCCTCAAGCCTCCTCGGATTCGCGCTTCGAGTCGCTGGACTCGTCGCCGTCATCCGTATCGTTATCGTTGTCGTCGTTGTCGTCGTCGTCGCTGTCGTCATCGTCGTCGTTCGACGATTCATCCCGACGGCGGTCGCCACGACGCGTCTCGCGCTCGTCCTTCTCTTCCTTGCGCTTCATCATGATCGACGGCTCGGTGACCGCCTCGCTGCGGCGCACCGTGAGGTGGCGCAGGATCGCGTCGTTGAAGCGGAAGATGCTCTCGAGTTCCTCGAGCGTCTCGGCATCGCACTCCACGTTCAGCAGCAGGTAGTGCGCCTTGTGCAGCTTGTCGATGGTGTAGGCCAGCTGCAGGCGACCCCAGTCCTCGGACCGGTGCACCGTGCCGCCCTTGGATTCGACCAGGGACCGGTAGCGTTCGAGCATGCCGGGCACCTGTTCGCTCTGGTCAGGGTGGACCAGGAACACGATTTCATAGTGTCTCAATGGAACGACTCCTCTTGGATGAACCGCCGGCCTCGTGCCGGATCGGCAAAGCCCCCGGTCCGTCCCGGGGCGTCGGCGACGCATCGGGTCCGTCCGTGGAGCAAGGACCACGGCCCCTTGGCCGCGGCAAGCCGGAAATTATAGCAACGCGGAACGCGCTGGGCAATCCCCTTCCCCGGGCAGGGCCTCAGCGATCGGCGTTGAGGGCCACCTGGAGCCCCGGAAGCTCGAGGCCCATGCGCCGGGCCTGCGGGTCGGTCCAGGCCTGGGCGCGCAGCGCGCCGCTCCCGGCATCGCGGACGCGAAGCCGCAGCAGCATCGGGCCGTCGGGCCGGGAGCGCACGGGCGCGAGTTCCAGTGTCACGCCGAGGGCCATGTCGCCGGCATCCAGCGGAGAAACGGCGCGGCCATCCGAGGCCAGCACGGCCTCGCGGCCGACTCGCCAGGCGTCGCCGGGCTCGTCCCGCACCGCCGCGCGGACGCCGTAGCGCCGGACCGGCAGCAGTTCGAGTACGCGATCGGCCCCCACCGCTCGGCCCGTTCCGGCCTCCACGACGCGATCCCCGATGACCAGGGTCGATCCGTCATGGGCGATTTCCTTGACGAGTCCGCGCGCCGCGGCGCCCTCGCCGAAGCGGCACGTCGACGGGTCGGTGCGCGCGACGAAGCCGGCGTCGCGGATCGTGACCTCGAGCGGGCAGGAACCCAGCGCATCGCCCGAGGCATCGAGCGGGGCGAAATCGGCGGCGACGCCCGAAGGCGCCGAGGCCGGTGCGATGCGGAGCCGGAATCGGCGGGCCGGCCCGCCGGCCGCGTGCTGCTCGAGGATCACGGTGCGCACGGGCCCGGTGCTCGCCTGCTGGCGCGCCTCGACCACCACGGGCCCGCCCTCGCCGTCCAGAACCGGGCCGCTGTAGTCGCCGTGCAACAGCAGCGCCACGCGAGCGGCCGCGGCCGGGTCGGCCAGCGGCGCGTCGCGCTGCGTTGCCGGTTGCGGTGCGGCGCAGGCTGCCAGCAGGAACGCGGCGAACGCGACCGCGAGCGCGGATCTCATTCGGGCGTCTCGGCCAGCAGCAGGCCCGGGTCGATGCGGACGGGGCCGAGGTTCATGCGCCAGTCCAGGTGCGGTCCCGTTGCACGGCCCGTGGCGCCGACTTCGGCGATGACCTCGCCCTGCTCGACCCGCTGGCCGGGCTCGACGAGCAGGCGCTCGAGGTGCAGGAACGCCGAACTCAGGCCCAGCCCGTGGTCGAGCAGCAGCGTGCCGCCCGAAAAGTACAGGTCGGGCTCGGCCAGCGTCACGATTCCGGCTGCGGGCGCGCGCACCGGCGTGCCCGTCGGCGCGGCGAAGTCGATGCCCCAGTGCGGATTGCGCGGCTCGCCGTTGAGGATGCGCTGCGAGCCGTAGACGCCGGTCACGGGACCCTCGAGCGGGGCGACGAAGCCGCCTGCGAAATCGGCCCGGTCGTCGCGCCGCTCGCGGGCGGCCGCGACCCGGCGCGCTTCCGCGCGGATCCGCTCCAGCGCCTCGGGATCGGGCGTGACCTGCGAGGGCGGCAGGCCGTCGATGCGCTGCACGTCGAATTCGCGCGGCGCCGGCTCGAGTTCGCGGCGCACGAGATCTCCTCCGGGCGTGCGGACCTCGAGCACACGTACAGCCGTGTCGTCACGACCGAAGCCGATGAGGAAATGGCCATCCGAGGAGTGCTGGAGCGCAACG
>JAWVZQ010000105.1:0-7809 GCA_033722095.1 Wenzhouxiangellaceae bacterium
CACAGATGCAGGCGACGGTCTCCGTCTCTGGCGCGAACGAGGCGCTCGTCAACACCGGCGACGACAGCCGGACGGCGACCACAGACATCCAGTAACCGTCCCGCGGTGCGCAGCGCCGGTCCGTAACGACGAACGCCCCGGTCCTGCCGGGGCGTTCGTGCATGCGGCGGGCGCTCGGCGCGAGGCCTACTCGATGCCGTACTTGTCGAGCTTGTAGCGGAACGACCGGAACGTGATGCCGAGCCGGCGCGCCGCCTCGGTCTTGTTGTACTTCGCTTCCTTCAGCGTCTTGTCGAGAATCCGCTTCTCGATGCTCTCCATGTAGTCGTCGAGGTTCTTGTCGCCGGGATCGGCCGGCATGTCGTCGGACTCGTCGACGGAACTGCGGTCGAGCTGGAGATCGTCCTCGGTGATCGTGTCTCCGTCGCAGAGCGTGACCGCGCGCTGCAGGATGTTGAACAGTTCGCGGACGTTGCCGGAAAACCCGTGTTTCAGCAAGGCATTCTTCGCCGATTCGTCGAGCTTGCGTTTCTCCTCGCCCCACTGCTCGGCGATGACCTCGAGGAAATGGTCGACGAGCGGGGGGATGTCGGCCCGGCGGTCGCTGAGCGGCGGCATCTCGAGTTCGATGACGTTGAGCCGGAAGTAGAGGTCGCTGCGGAAGTCCCCGGCCTCGACCATGGGCTTGAGCGGCTTGTGCGAAGCCGAAAGGATGCGTACGTCGATCGGCGTCTCCTTCTTGTCGCCGATCCGGCGAACCTGCTTTTCCTGGATCACGCGCAGCAGTTTGACCTGCATGTTCAGCGGCAGGTCGGCGACCTCGTCGAGAAACAGCGTGCCGCCGTTGGCGGCCTGGAACAGTCCTTCCTTGTCGGCGTCGGCACCCGTGAAGCTGCCCTTGACGTGCCCGAAGAACTCGCTCTCCATGAGTTCGGAAGGAATCGCGCCGCAGTTGACGGCGACGAACGGCCCTTCGGATCGCGGGCCGAGGTCGTGGATGAGGCGGGCGGCCAGTTCCTTGCCCGTGCCGGATTCGCCGCTGATCATGACGGGCGCCTGCGACCGGGCCAGCTTGGTGATGGTCCGGCGAACCTGCTTCATCGCGTCGGACCTGCCGATCATCCGGTCGAGAATCCGCGAACGCTCGGCATCGTCCTCGGAAGCTTCCGCGGGCGACTGCGCAGCCCTGGCGTCCGGAGCCGGCCGCTCGTCGTCCTTGCCGCGTTTTTCGGCGTCGTCCTCGCGCATCTTCAGTGCCGTGCGCACGAGATTGCGCAATGCCTCGAGATCGACGGGCTTGGACACGAAGTCGAAGGCGCCGTACTTCAGCGCCGTCACGGCATCCTCGACCTTGCCGTAGGCGGTGATCATCGCGACGGGCAGGTCGGGCAGGTCGCGTGAGATCTGCTTGACGAGGCTCAACCCGTTGCCGTCGGGAAGCCGCATGTCGGTCAGGCAGAAGTCGTAGGAGTTCTCGCCGAGCTTCGTCCGCGCCTCGGCGAGGTCGGCGGCGGTATCGACGTCGACACCCATCCGCGTCAACGTCAGTTCCAGCAGTTCACGCAGATCCGGCTCGTCGTCGATGACCAGTGCGCGGGGATCGCTCATGGGTTGCCGCCGTCGTTGCTCAGTACAGCTTCATTGAATCACAGATTGGCGATCTTCGCGGGCTCGCGTCCCAGCGCTTCGCTGTCGGAACGCCGCAGCAGGATACGGAAACAGGCGCCCGCGTTCGGGATCTGCACGTATTCCAGCGGTGCCTGGTTGGCATCGCAGAGCTGGCGGGCGAGGAACAGCCCGAGGCCGGATCCCTGCTTGTGGGTGGTGAAGAACGGCTCGAAGATCTGGCTGCGTTTCTCCAGCGGAATGCCCGGCCCGTCGTCGATGATGTCCAGCGCCATCTCGCGGTGCCCGCGGATCGGACTGAGGCGCAGCGTCAGCGTAGGCTGGTGGCTTTCCGTCGCAGCGTGGCGCAGCGCGTTCTCCAGGAGGTTCGTGACGGCCTGCTCGAGCTGGCCCGGATCGACGAGGACTTCCACCTTCGAGCGCGGCGCCTCGACGCGCAGTCGCGAGTTCGGCAGATCGTGTTCGCGCCGGAACTTCTCGGCCAGATCGCGCACCCAGGTGCTGATGTCGACCTGCTCGATCTGGGCGCGCTCGCGCCGGGAGAGTTTCAGCACGTTCTCGACGATGTCGTTCATGCGTGCCGTGTGATTCCGGATGATCTCGATCATCCGGGCTTCGGTCTTCGGCAGGTCGTCGGATTCCGCGAGCAACTGCGCGGCGTGGCTCAGCGCACCCAGCGGATTCCGGATTTCGTGGGCGATCGACGCCGACAGGCGTGCCAGCGAGGCCTGGGCAAGGTCGCGTGCACGGCGACTGACCACGGAGGTGTCCTCGAGAAAGATCAGAGTGGCCTCGCCGAGCACGCCGGGCAGGCGGACGAACTGCGGGACGACGGCCGACTGAGTGGCCTTGAGCAGCAGCCCCTCGTCCTCGGAGCGGCCGGTCTCGCGCCAGCGATTCAGGCGATCGACGAGGGCCGGCGCGACGACGTTGAGACGGCGCTCGGAGACGGGCGGATTGCCGAGAAGGTACCAGGCGGATTCGTTCATCTGGCGAATGCGCAGATTCGAATCCACGACCATCACGCCCGAGCGCATGCGCCGGATGATGAGGTCGTTGACCTGCTCCAGGCCCACGAGGTCGTCGCGGCGTCGCTCGGCCAGCAGCTGGTACTCGCGGCCCCAACGCCCCAGAAGCGAGCAGCCCAACGCGGTGACGAAGCTGGCGATCCCGTAGATTCCGGCCTGCAGCACCGCACCGCCCGTGACGCCGGCGCGCATCGCCAGCCAGGCCTCGGCGATGATGCCCAGCGAGATCAGGGCCGCGAAGAACAGCGCCGTCTGCAGCGGCAGCAGCAGTCCGGCGATGCCGACCGTGAAGATCAGCAGGATCACGAGCCCGCTGCCCAGGCCGCCGAAGCAGTGGAGGACGAGCAGCAGGATGACGATATCGGTGACCAGCGAGAAGCGCGCGAGCTCGTCGGGCTTCACGGTCTGTTTCCACTGGTAGAAGCCGAAGGCCAGCGCCGCCATGACGTAGGTCAGCGAGGTGGCCTGGGCGAGGAAGGTCCGGTACTCGGGCTGCAGTTGCTGCCCGTATTGCCCGAACGAGACGAACAGGATCACCAGCGCAAGCCCGACGCGGAACGGCGCCAGTACGTTCAGCGAACGGCGGATCAGGTCCTGGTCCGCCTCGGTCTTCTGGAAGAGGCTCGTCAAACCGGCTCCCCGGCGCGCGGCCGGCGTCTCCAAACCCTCGGGCTCTGCGGCGACTATATCCCAACCGGTCGCTTCCCGGCCAGCGGTCGACCGAAACCGCGATTGCACACCCGGCGGGACGGCGGGTTTGTTATATTTCCGGGGTTGCACGTCACGGGACTTCCGCGAGCCTTCGCTCGCGCGATCGATCGCGCAAGCGCGGTCGTCCCCGACGCCGGTCCGCGCCGCGCGCGGCCCGCCTTCTTACAGTGCCATTCACCTAGCGGGAAGATTCCATGAACTTTCACGAATACCAGGCCAAGGAGCTGTTCGCCGAGTACGGCATTCCCGTGCCGCGCGGCGAGCTGGCCACGACGCCCGACGAGGCGGTCAAGGCCGCCGAGTCGGTCGGCGGCTCCCAGTGGGTCGTCAAGGCCCAGGTCCATGCAGGCGGCCGCGGCAAGGCGGGCGGCGTCAAGCTCGCCAACTCGCTCGACGAGGTCCGCGAGCACGCCGACCGGATGCTCGGCATGACGATCGAGACCTATCAGACCGGCGGCCGCGCGCTGCCCGTCAACTCGGTGCTGATCGCCGAGGCCACCGACATCAAGCAGGAGCTCTATCTTTCGGCGCTCGTCGATCGCGCGGAGCGGGCCGTGGTGTTCATGGGTTCGGCCGCCGGGGGCGTGGACATCGAGCAGGTCGCGGAGGAAACGCCGGAGAAGATCATCCGCGTGACCGTCGACAACGCGGCCGGCTTCATGCCGTACCAGGCCCGCCAGGTCGGTTTCGGCATGGGCCTGAATGCCAAGCAGGTGCGCCAGCTGACCAAGATCATGTCGGCACTGCACGAGCTGTTCGTCGAGAAGGACCTGTCGATCGTCGAGGTCAACCCGCTGATCATCGACGACGAGGGCGATCTGGTCGCGCTCGACGCCAAGATCAACGCCGACGGCAACGCGCTGTTCCGCCATTCCGACCTCGCCGAAATGCGCGACGAGTCCCAGGAGGACCCGACCGAACTGGCCGCCAGCAAGCACGACCTCAACTACGTCACGCTCGACGGAAACATCGCCTGCATGGTCAACGGCGCCGGCCTGGCCATGGCGACCATGGACGTGATCAAGCTGGCCGGGGGCGAGCCGGCCAACTTCCTCGACGTGGGTGGCGGCGCGACGAAGGAGCGCGTCACCGAGGCCTTCAAGCTGATCCTCTCGCAGGAGGTCAAGGCCATCCTCGTCAACATCTTCGGCGGCATCGTGCGCTGCGACCTCATCGCCGAGGGCATCATCGGCGCGGTCAAGGAAGTCGGCGTCGACGTTCCCGTCGTCGTCCGGCTGGAAGGCACGAACGTCGAGAAGGGCAAGCAGCTGCTGGCCGACAGCGGCATGAAGATCACCACCGCCGACGACCTGAATGACGGCGCACGCAAGGCCGTCGAAGCGGCGGCCTGAGGGAAGAGGACATGAGCGTACTGGTCAACAAGAACACCCGCGTCATCTGCCAGGGCTTCACGGGCTCGCAGGGCACGTTCCACTCCGAGCAGGCCATCGAGTACGGCACGCGCCTCGTCGGGGGCGTCACCCCGGGCAAGGGCGGCCAGGAGCACCTCGGCCTGCCCGTCTTCGATACCGTGGCCGATGCCGTCGACGAGACGGCCGCCGATGCGTCGATGATCTTCGTTCCGCCGCCGTTCGCGGCCGACGCGATTCTCGAGGCCGCCGATGCCGGCATTCGCGTGATCGTGACGATCACCGAGGGCATCCCGGTGCTCGACATGATGCGCGTCAAGGCCGCGCTGCGCGACTACGAGGACGTCACGCTGATCGGACCGAACTGCCCCGGCATCATCACCCCGGGCGAGTGCAAGATCGGCATCATGCCGGGCAGCATCCACAAGCCCGGCAAGGTCGGCGTCGTGTCCCGATCGGGAACCCTGACCTACGAGGCGGTCTTCCAGACCACGAATGCCGGGCTCGGCCAGACGACGTGCATCGGCATCGGCGGCGACCCGATCCACGGCATGAGCTTCATCGACTGCCTCGAACTGTTCGAGGCCGACGAGGACACCGAGGGCGTCATCATGGTCGGCGAGATCGGCGGCACCGCGGAGGAACAGGCGGCCGAGTTCATCGCCGACCACGTCAGCAAGCCCGTCGTGGCCTACATCGCCGGCGTGACCGCACCTCCCGGCAAGCGCATGGGACACGCCGGCGCCATCATCGCCGGTGGCAAGGGCACGGCCGAGGCCAAGTACGAAGCCCTGAAGGAAGCCGGCGTCACGACCGTCGACAGCCCGGTCAAGCTCGGCGAAGCGATCGCGGAACGCCTGAAGTGATCGAAGTCGCGGCGGGCCGGCCCGCCGCGCCCGCCGCCCGCACACCCGAAGCGGAGAATCCGGCATGCTGAAGATCGCGCTGGCGCAGGACGACTTCCTCGTCGGGCATCTGTCGCGCAACCGCGACCGGATCCTGGCCGGTATCGAGCGGGCCCGCGACGAGCACGGTGCGGACCTCCTCGTGTTCCCGGAACTGGCTCTGACGGGGTACCCGCCCGAGGATCTCGTCCTGAGACCGGGCTTCATGGAACGCACCGAGGCGCTGGTCGCGGAGATCGTCGCATCGGTGCGCGGCATCGACGTGGTGCTGACCTATCCGCGCCGCGACGGGGCGCAGCGGTACAACTCGGCGGCCTGGGTGCGCGACGGTGAGATCGTCGCCGTCTACGACAAGTGGGATCTGCCCAACTATGCCGTGTTCGACGAGCGCCGCTACTTCGCCGCCGGCCGGAAGCCCATGGTCGTGGAGGTCGCCGGCACGAAGGTCGGCGTCATCATCTGCGAGGACATCTGGACGCCCGAGGCCTGCCGCGCGGCGCGCGAGGCCGGGGCCGGGGTCATCGTGGCCTCCAATGCTTCCCCGTACTACGAGGACAAGCACGTCGATCGCGCGGCGGTGCTGTCCGAGCGTCATGCCGAGACCGGGCTGCCGATGCTGTACCTGAACTGCGTCGGTGGTCAGGACGAACTGGTCTTCGATGGGCACTCCATGGCCATCGACGGGGCGGGGAACGTATCCTCCCCGGCCGCGCTGTGCCGGGAAGAAATGCTCGTCGTCGGCGTCGACTCCGGGCACCTCGAGTACCACCACTGGCCCGAGGGCGAGACGGAACTCGAGGCCGTGAACTATGCGGTGCTCAAGCGCGGGCTGGCCGATTACGTGACCAAGAACGGGTTCCGGTCCGTCGTGCTGGGGTTGTCGGGGGGCATCGATTCCGCGCTGTGTGCGGCGCTGGCCGCCGATGCGCTGGGTCCCGACGCCGTCCACGCCGTGATGCTGCCTTCCCGGCATACCTCTGAACTGTCCCTGGTACTGGCCACGGAGCAGATCGAGCTGCTCGGCATCCACGGCAACAACATCTCCATCGAGCCCATCTACCAGGCATCGCTGAAGCAGCTCGACACGGCCTTCGCCGAGGTCGGAGAGGACATCACCGAGGAGAACCTGCAGGCCCGCGCACGAGGCATGCTGCTCATGGCGCTTTCGAACAAGTTCGGCCACCTGCTGCTGGCGACGGGCAACAAGAGTGAACTGGCCGTCGGCTACTCGACGCTCTACGGCGACATGTGCGGCGGCTACAGCCCGATCAAGGATTGCCTGAAGGGCATGGTCTACCGTCTTTCGAGCTGGCGAAACCGGCAGGGCCTGGCGGTTCCGCAGGGCGTCATCGACCGCCCGCCCTCGGCCGAGCTCGCGCCCGATCAGCTCGACAGCCACAACCTGCCGCCCTACGACCTGCTCGACCGCATCATCGTCGACTACGTCGAGCAGGACCGCTCGATCGCCGAGATCGTCGAGGACACCGGTATCGACGAAAGGACCGTGCGACGCGTGGCCGGCCTCGTGCTGACCGCCGAATTCAAGCGTCGCCAGGGCGCCGTGGGGCCGCGCCTGACGCGCAAGGCGTTCGGCCGCGACCGCCGCTATCCGATCACTTCCGGCTGGCTGGACAGCGGCGACAAGCAGTGATTCCGGCCCCGGCAGTGACTTTCCTCACTGTTGCCCCGGGCCGCGGATGGGCGAGACTCATTCCATGAACGATGCCGGCGCCCAAGGGTTCGAGAATCATCAGGTCGCGACGGACGATCTGCCGGATTACGCGGGGCTCGACTTCACGCCCGTCGTGCCGGCCTATCGGCGCTACGTGGTGTGGTCCACGCTCGCGATCCTCTCGCCGATCCTGCTCGCGTCGTGCGTCGTCGGGGTGCTGGCCATGCAACCCGACGACGTGCCCTGGGGTTCGTTCACCGGCCTCGCGGCGGCACTGCGGGGCTTCGTCGGCGCCACGCCGCTGATGGTCCTCGGCGGGGTCGCCGTCATCGCCCTGCTGCTCGTCCTCTATAGGCGTGCCGATGCACGTCACCGCGGATGGGCCCTGCGCGAACACGACCTCGCCGAGCGCCACGGCATCCTCTGGCGCAACGTCATCATCCTGCCGTTCGCGCGCATCCAGCACGTCGAGACGAGCCACGGCCCGATCGAGCGTG
>JAWVZQ010000106.1:0-7802 GCA_033722095.1 Wenzhouxiangellaceae bacterium
CGCGCCGCAAGTTTCCCCCCAATAAGCATAGCCGTTGGGCAACTAGCCACTGGTCGACCTGTGCGCGCTGTCCTTCCGCCGTTGAGGGCGCCGGAGGCGCGGACCGATCGGCGGAGAAAGGACCGCCACATGTCTGAGCGCAGGGAGCGCAAGCGACCGCAGCGAGTTTGGCGGGCCCCGCCGAGCGGGAGCACCGGGAACCATCGACTCGGTTTCGGACCTCGCCAAGCCATGACCTGCCGAGACTTCATCGAGGGTCGGCGAGCGAGTAGCCCAAGGGCCACGTCCCTTGGGTGAGCCGAAGGCGAATGGAAGTCGCCGCAGGCGACCGCCCTCACCCGGCAAGCATTTTTGCCTCCTTTTGTGGCGATTGACGAAAGGAGGTCGCCAAAGCCGGCGAAGCCCGCGGCGAAACCGTTTTTACTGGCGTCCGGAAGGATTGCCGGACGCCCTGCCCCACTCAGAATGCGCTTGCGCAGAGGCTGATCAGCCCGCCCGAGAAGACGCCGAGCGCGATCATGGCCACGCCGTTGATCGACAGGATGGCACGGAAGTCGACGGGCACCTGCACGGACTCCTCGGTCTCCGGCTCGTCGAAGTACATGAGCTTGACGACGCGCAGGTAGTAGAACGCACCGATGACCGACGCGACGACGGCCAGGACGGCCAGGCCCGTGAAGCCTGCGCCGATGGCGGCGGCGATGACCTGCCACTTCGCGAAGAAGCCGACGAAGACCGGAATTCCGGCCAGCGAGAACATGACCATGAGCATCACGAGCGCGAACCACGGGTTGCGCTTCGCCATGCCCTTGTAGTCATCGAGGTTCTCGGCCTCGACGCCGTTGATCGACATGAGAATGACCACGGCGAAGGCCGCGGCGGACATGATCGAATAGGTGATCGTGTAGAACATCGCCGCGGCGTAGCCATCGGGCGTGGCAGCCATGAGCCCCAGCAGCACGAAGCCCATGTGGCCGATCGTCGAATAGGCCAGCATGCGCTTGATGTTGGTCTGCGCGATGGCGACGACGTTACCCACGAGCATCGACAAGGCTGCGAGCACGAACAGCATCGACTGCCATTCCTCGCTCATTCCCGGAAGCCCGTCCTGCAGCAGGCGGATGGCCAGCGCCAGGTACCCGAGCTTCGGCAGCGACGAGATCAGCAGCGTGACCGCCGCCGGAGCGCCGTGGTAGACGTCGGGAAGCCACATGTGGAAGGGCACGGCGCCGAGCTTGAATGCGATGCCGACCACGATGAAGGCCAGGCCGAATGCGAAAAGCAGGTTGTCGCTCGGTGCCACGCGCGAGATCTGTGCGATCTCGTCGAGCGCCAGGGTGCCCGTCGCGCCGTAGATCAGGCTCATGCCGAACAGCAGGATGCCGGAAGCCAGCGAGCCCAGGATGAAGAACTTCATCCCGGCCTCCGAACCGGTCGCGGAGTCCCGGTCCAGCGCGACCAGCGCATAGCTGGCCAGCGCGAGCAGCTCCAGTCCCAGGTAGACGGTCAGCATGCTGGCCGCCGAGACCATGATCATGACGCCGAGCAGCGCGAACAGGCTCAGCGAGTAGAACTCGCCCTTGTAGAGCCCGAAACCCTTCAGGTAGTGCTTGGCGTAGACGAATACCCCGATGAGGACGAGGTAGCCGAAGAGCTTCAGCACGTCGCCGAAACGGTCCCGCACGAATGTGCCCTCGAAGGCCAGTTGCACCTGGCCCTCGGGAACGATCATGCGCAGCGTCAGGATCGTGGCGAACGCCAGCGTGAGCAGCGCGAGCGTGTGCGTCAGACCGCGCCGTTGCTCGTCGACGAACAGGTCGGCGACCAGGACCACGCAGGCCATGGTCGCGATGAAGATTTCCGGCAGAGCCAGTTGCAGTTCGGAGACGTTCATCGGTCGATCTTCGTTTGGGTGATGTGCTCGACGAGTTCGAGCACGGACGGTTCCATCATCTCGATGAGCGGGTACGGCCAGAGTCCGAGTCCCAGCGTAAGGATCGCCAGAACGGTCAGGACGATCCACTCGCGACCGTTCAGGTCACGCAGCTCGGAAACGTTGTCGTTGGCGACCTCGCCGTAGAAGACGCGCTTGACGAGCCAGAGGCTGTATGCCGCGCCGAGGATCAGGGTCATGGCCGCGAAGAACGCGAACCAGAAGTCGGCCTGGAACGCGGCCAGGATCACCATGAACTCGCCCACGAATCCGCTCGTGCCGGGCAGGCCCGAGTTGGCCATGAAGAACAGCACGGCGAACATCGCGAACCACGGCATCGTGTTCGCCACCCCGCCGTAGTCGGCGATCTGGCGGCTGTGGACGCGATCGTAGAGTACGCCGACGCAGAGGAACATCGCGCCGGAGATGAATCCGTGCGAGATCATCTGCACCATGCCGCCCGTGATGCCGAGCGCCGCACCCTCGACGTCGCCGGTGTTGCGCAGGATCGCGAAGGTCAGGAACAGGCCCAGCGTCACGAAGCCCATGTGCGAGATCGAGCTGTAGGCGATGAGCTTCTTCATGTCCGACTGCGCCAGCGCGACGAAGCCGATGTAAACGATGGCCACGAGCGACAGGCCGATCACGAGCCAGTCGAGTTCGGCCGAGGCGTCGGGAAGGATCGGCAGCGAGAAACGCAGCAGACCGTATCCGCCGATCTTCAGCATGACGGCCGCCAGCACGACGGAACCGCCCGTGGGAGCCTCGACGTGGGCGTCGGGAAGCCAGGTGTGGACCGGCCACATGGGGACCTTGACGGCGAACGCGATCAGGAAGCCCAGGAACAGCCAGATCTGCGCCTGGAGACCCAGCGGAAACTCCTGCAGGTCGGAAATGGCGAAGCTGCCTGCCTGCAGGTACAGCCAGATCAGGCCCACGAGCATGAACACCGAACCGAAGAACGTGAACAGGAAGAACTTGATGGTCGCGAAGATCCGGTTCGGGCCGCCCCAGATGCCGATGATCAGGAACATCGGAACGAGCATCGCCTCGAAGAACACGTAGAACAGCAACGCGTCCATGGCCGCGAACATGCCGGTCATGAGACCCGACAGGATCAGGAACGCGGCCATGTACTGCGACGGGCGGTCCTCGATGCCCCAGCCCGCGATCACGACGAGCACGGTCGTCAGCGCCGTGAGCGCGATCAGCGGCAGAGCCAGGCCGTCCACGCCCAGGTGGTAGTGGATGTCCCAGGCAGCGATCCAGACGGCCTTCTCCTGGAACTGCATGGCGGCACTCGAGGCATCGAAGGCCGCCAGCAGTACGACCGACAGCAGCAACGCGGCCAGGCTGGCCACGAGCGCGATGCTCTTGCCGAGCCCGTCGCGGCCGGCGGGCAGGAACATCAGCAAGACGCCCGCGATGACGGGAAGCCAGACGAGGAAGCTCAGGATCGGCCAGTTCAGTGCATTCATCGCGTCACCCCTTCAGCAGAACGAATGCAAAGACCAGCGCCACCAGGCCGACGATCATTGCAAAGGCATAGTGGTACAGGAAACCCGTCTGGATGCCGCGCAGGCGCGAGGAGACGGCGCCGACCATGCGCGCCGACCCGTGGACGATCCAGCCGTCGATGATCATCCGGTCCCCGCGCTTCGACAGGAAACCGGCCACCGAAAGACCGCCGCCGGCGATGACGCGCTGGTAGAACTCGTCGAAGCCGTACTTGCGGTCCAGCACCAGCCAGACGGCATGCAGCCGCTTCTTCAGCGTGCCGGCCAGGCCCGGGTTGAACAGGTAGATCCAGGTCGAGATCGCCACGCCCGTCATGGCCAGCCAGAACACCGGCGTGACGAAACCGTGCAGCGCGAAGGCCGCGGCACCGTGGAAGTGCGACCCGATCTCGGCCACCGGGTCGTGCTCGGGCGAAACGAAGATCGAATCCGACAGGGCACCGCCGAACAGCAGCGGCTCGACGGTGAAGTAGCCGACGGCCAGCGACGGGATCGCCAGCAGCACCAGCGGCACGGTCACGACCCACGGCGATTCATGGGCGTGCGACATGGTCTCCTCGTCGGCGCGCGGCTTGCCGTGGAAGGTCAGATAGAGCATGCGGAACGTGTACAGCGCCGTGACCAGCACCCCGGCGTAGACGGCAAAGGTGGCGAAGCCGGCGCCGAATCGGTCGACGTGCTTGACCGACTCGATGATGATGTCCTTGGAAAAGAAGCCCGAGAAGAACGGGAAGCCGATCAGCGCCAGGGAACCGATCCAGGCCGTGGCGGCCGTGATCGGCATGATCCGGCCGAGTCCGCCCATCTCCTTCATGTCCTGCTTGTGGTGCATGGCGATGATGACCGAGCCGGCGGCCAGGAACAGCAGCGCCTTGAAGAAGGCGTGCGTCATGAGATGGAAGATGGCCACCGAATAGGCCGAGGCGCCCAGCGCGACGGTCATGTACCCGAGCTGCGAGAGCGTCGAGTAGGCCACCACGCGCTTGATGTCGTTCTGGACGATGCCGATCAGGCCCATGAACAGGGCGGTGATGGCTCCGATGACGAGAATGAAGCTCAGCGCAGTGACCGACAGTTCGTAGAGCGGCGAGAGCCGCGCGACCATGAAGATGCCGGCCGTCACCATCGTCGCGGCGTGGATCAGCGCCGAGATCGGCGTCGGGCCTTCCATGGAATCGGGCAGCCACACGTGCAGCGGGACCTGTGCCGACTTGCCCATCGCGCCGATGAACAGGCAGATGCAGATGAAGGTCATCACCGACCATTCCATTCCGGCGACGTTCATCGTCGCGTCGGCCAGGCCCGGAGCGGCCGAGAACACGGCGTCGTATTGCAGAGACCCGGTATGCAGCAGCACGGCGGCGACGCCGAGCAGCAGGCCGAAATCGCCGGCCCGGTTGACCAGGAAGGCCTTGAGATTGGCGCGGACCGCGGATTCCTTCCGGAACCAGAACCCGATGAGCAGGTACGAGACCAGGCCCACGGCTTCCCATCCGAAGAACAGCTGCAGGAAGTTGTTCGCCATGACGAGCATGAGCATCGCGAACGTGAACAGGTTGATGTAGGAGAAGAAGCGCTGGTAGCCCGGGTCGTCGTGCATGTAGCCGATCGTGTAGACGTGGACCATGAGCGACACGAAGGTCACGACCACCATCATCAGCGCCGTCAGCGAGTCGATGAGGAACCCGACTTCGAGCTGCAGCCCGTCGACGACGGCCCAGCGGTAGACGGTGTAGTTCAGGACCTGCCAGTCGGTCATGAACACCTGCCAGGCCACCCAGCTCGAAAGGGCGAACGATCCGGCGACGGCCAGGATCGTGATCCAGTGGGCGCCGGCTCGGCCGACCTGGTGGCGCAGCAGGCCCGCAATGGCGCTACCGGCCAGCGGCAGCAGCGGGATCAGCAGCAGAATCGTCTTGATGTCCACGATTTAAGAATCCGGTTCGTTGTGGCTGGGTTCGCTATTTCGGTTCGGGGAAGCCGGGACGTTGGCCCGGTCAGCCCTTGAGCGCCTCGATGTCCTCGACGTTGATCGACTGCCGGTTACGGAACAGCACGACCAGGATCGCCAGGCCGATCGCGGCCTCCGCGGCCGCCACGGTCAGGATGAAGAACACGAACACCTGCCCGTCCATGTCCTGCAGGAACCGCGAGAACGCGATGAAATTCATGTTCACGGCCAGCAGCATGAGCTCGATCGACATGAGCAGGATGATGATGTTCTTGCGGTTCAGGAAGATCCCCGCCACGCCGATCGAGAACAGGATGGCGCCCAGCGTCAGGAAATGCGCGAGTGTCAGCATGTCAGTCCTCCTCCGATTCCATGCGGACCAGGCGCACGCGTTCGTCGCGACTCACGCGGACCTGCCGGGACGGATCCTGGTACTTGGTCTCGGGCCGGCGACGGTGCGTCAGCGAGATGGCCGCGACGATCGCCACGAGCAGGATGAAGCCGGCGATCTCGAACGGGTAGAGGTACTGGCCGAACAGCCATTCGCCGAGTCGCTGCGTATTGCTGCCCTCGGGAATCGTTGCACGATCGAGCACCTGCGACTCCAGTCCGCGCGTCCAGATCAGGATGAACAGCTGCGCGGCCATGGCCACGGCCACGAGGATCCCGACGGGCAGGTAGCGCGCGAAGCCGGCCTTGAGTCGGGCCAGGTTGATGTCGAGCATCATGACCACGAACAGGAACAGCACCATCACGGCGCCGACATAGACGAGCACCAGCGTGATGGCCAGGAACTCGGCCTCGAGCAGCAGCCAGATGCAGGCCGCCGAGAAGAACGACAGCACCAGGAACAGCACCGAGTAGACCGGGTTCCTGGAGGTGATGACGCTCAGCGCGGCGAGCGTCAGCACGGTCCCGAACAGGTAGAAGACGATTTCGATGATCGGCATGGTTGTCTCGATCGCGTTCGTTGTTGGTCGTCGCCGGGCACGGTCTTCCGTGCCGGCGGATGATGACGCGCCGCCCCATCCCTCGGGACGCCGGCGGGCGCTCGTGTCTTCCGATGCCGTACGGGACTCCCTCCCCTCCGGCACCCGGACCCGTCTCCCGCCGTCAGCGGTAGGCGGCGTCCTTGGCCTTCATCGCGGCGATGCGATCCTCGAGTCGGTCGCCCAGCGCCAGCAGCTGCTGCTTGTTGACGATGTGCTCGCCGCGGTTCTCGAAATGGTATTCGCTGAAATCGGTCTCGACGATCGAGTCCACCGGGCAGGATTCTTCGCAGAAACCGCAGTAGATGCACTTGAACAGGTCGATGTCGTAGCGCGTCGTCCGCCGTGAGCCGTCCTCTCTCTGCGTCGAGTCGATCGTGATCGCCAGGGCCGGGCAGACGGCCTCGCAGAGCTTGCAGGCGATGCAGCGCTCCTCGCCGTTCGGGTAGCGACGCAGGGCGTGCAGGCCGCGGTATCGCGGAGACTTGGGCGTCTTCTCCTCGGGATAGCGCAGCGTGAACTTCGGGCGCGCGAAGTAGCGCATCGTCACGTTCAGCCCCTGGAACAGCTCGAGGAGCATCAGCGAACGGAAATAGCGGCGTACGGCCTGCATCGTCAACCTCCGTAGAGCCCGGACACGCGGAACAGCGCCGCGACCAGGATCCACACGATCGTGATCGGAATGAATACCTTCCAGCCCAGGCGCATGATCTGGTCGTAGCGGTAGCGCGGGAACGTCGCCCGGAACCACAGGAACAGGAACATGAACATCGCCGTCTTGGCCAGGAACCAGTGCGGCCCCGGCTCACCGATGATCGGCACTCCGGCGACGGGGCTCAGCCAGCCGCCGAAGAACAGCAGCGTGGTCAGTGCCGAGACCAGGATCATGTTCGCGTATTCGGCCAGGAAGAACAGCGAGAACGCCGCACCGGAGTACTCGACGTGGAAACCGGCGACGATTTCCGACTCGCCCTCCGCGACGTCGAACGGTGCGCGGTTCGTCTCGGCGACGCCGGAGATGAAGAAGATGACGAACAACGGCAGCAGCGGCAGCCAGAACCAGGTGAACAGCCCGCCGCCCTGCGCCTCGACGATCGTGGTCAGGTTCAGGCTGCCGGAAAGGATGATGACGCCGACGAGCGCGAAGCCCATGGCGATCTCGTAGGACACGATCTGTGCCGCCGAACGCAGGGCGCCCAGGAACGCGTACTTCGAGTTCGAGGCCCAGCCCCCGACGATGACGCCGTAGACCCCCATCGACGTCATGGCCAGCAGGTACAGCAGCCCGGCGTCGATCTCGGCCAGGCGCAGGCCGTCGTCGAAGGGCACCACGGCCCAGGCCACGAAGGCGGGCACGAGGGTCAGCAGCGGAGCGAGCAGGAACAGGAACTTGTTGGCCTTCGTCGGGAGGA
>JAWVZQ010000107.1:0-7789 GCA_033722095.1 Wenzhouxiangellaceae bacterium
CGCGCAGGCGAGCCGGCACGTCGCGATCGTCGAAGCCGAGCACGCGGCCATTCGGGCACGGGACTGGCACGACGAACTCATCGTCGAACCGCTCATCGAGCATCACCTCGGGCACGTTCGCCGTCCCGAGACCGGTCGAGCGATGCCGCACGAGCACGCTGCTTGCCATGGGCAGGGCCGCAGCCTGACGGTCGAGGTGCGGGGTCCCGAAGGCGACCCTGCCGAGGGCGTCGACCTGTTCGCGGTGCTCGGCGGCGACGATGGTCGCCGCCAGCTCGCCGGAAGAACCGATGCCGACGGCTGCGCGCGCTTCGATCACGATCCCGCGCTCGTCGTCGAGGAGCTGGCCGTCGTTCCACCCCACTCGTTCTGGCCGCTGGTCGTGGAACGCCCGACCGAACGCTCGTTCGTCACGCTGGTGCCGCTGCCCGATGCCGTATCCGGCACCGGCTGGTGGCACCGTGACGCCGGATTCGCTGCCTACGATCCCGGTGCCGGCGCCGGCATCCGGATCGGGGTCATCGACTCCGGCATCGGCGCGCATCCGGCGCTGGCGCACGTCGCCGACCTCGGCGCGATCGTCGACTGCGTGGCGCTGCCCGACCACGGGCACGACGACCGCGGTCACGGGACGCACGTCTGCGGCGCGATCGGCGCACGCATCGACGACGAAAGGCACCACGGCGGGCTCGCACCGGCCTCGAACCTGGTTTCGCTGCGCGTCTTCGGCGACGACGGCAGCGCCCACCAGGCCGACATCGCGCTGGCGCTGCACGCCATGGCCCACGAGCACGACCGCCAGCTCGTCAACCTGAGCCTCGGCGCCGCCCAACGATCGCAACTCGTCGCCGACGCAGTGGCCGATGCCGATGCACACGGATGTCTCGTTGCCTGTGCCGTCGGCAACACGCGCGGAAGCGTCGAGTACCCGGCCGCACTGGGCGCGACGATCGCCGTGACGGCCTACGGACGCTTGGGCTGCGCACCGCCCGGATCACTGGCCGAGCACCGCCGGCCGGCGGATGGGACCTGGCGGGCGGACCCCTACTTCATCGCCGAGTTCTGCTGCCACGGGCCGGGGATCGACCTCGCCGCACCCGGCGTCGGCATCATCTCGACGGTGCCCGGCGGCGGCTGGGCGGCCTACGGCGGAACCTCGATGGCCGCGCCGCAGTTCACGGGTTGCCTGGCCGCGAGGTTGGCGACCGATCCTCGCTACCCCGCCGACCAGCGAAGCAAAGAGCGCAGCGCACATGCGCGCCGCATCGCACTGCGACACTGCTTCGATCTCGGGCTGGCCGGAGACCTGCAGGGACGAGGCAGGCTCCGGGGTTGATCGCCTCGCCACCTCAGCCGCGGTGACGCTGGAATGCCCCGGTGACCAGGTCCTCCTTTCGAACGCCCAGGCGCTCGAGCCGATCGAGGCTGGCCCGCGGGGCGCGCAGCGGCGGGACGACGAGCGTCGAGGCCTGCGTGAAACGCAGCGCGGACAATTCGCTCAGCGCCACTTCTTCGATCCTGGCCTCGTCGAGCGGGAACGAGGCGGCCTCGTAGATGGTCACGCGATGGCCCTCGCCGTAGTCCTCGGCCAGCACGTCGGCGAGGACGCGCACCCACTCGGGATCGGTGCGGAAGGTCGATCGCGAGATATCACCGAGCGCGGCCAGCTGCCAGAGAATCAGCAGTGCCGATGGGTCGATGCGGCGCGCGTAGACGAGGAAGTCGGCCGCCTCGTAGCTCTGGCAGCCGTGCACGCCGGGATCCCAGCCCAGGTCCGCGAAAAGGCAGTCCTCGGCCGAGATGCCCGGTGTCATCGAAGCGTCCAGGCCCTCCGCCCGGGCACGGCGCACGGCCTCGTGCGCCGGCCAGACGAACACGCCCGGGTGGCCGTAGAACGCCGCGCAGACGCGTTCGCCGGCGCGCACGGGTTCGAGCAGTGCCTCGACCATGCGCTCGTAACTCTCGTCGCGAGTCCGCCCGCCGCGATAGTGCACCTGCAGAGAAGAGACGCGCGGGTTGAGTTCGCGCAGCAGCTCCAGCGCCAGCGGTTCGGCCATCACGGCAAACACGCGATCCGAGCCGCGCACGAGCGCGCGCGCCTCCTCGGTCAGCTGGCCGGCCAGGCGGATGCCGGTGCCGACGACGCGCAGCTCGCCGGAACCGGTCATCTCGAAGACCGGCCGGCGAAGACCGGCCGGTCCGGGCTCACAGGATGATGAAGTCCATGTGGGCGTCCTCGACGCCGGCCTCCTTCTGCAGCGCGTCCTTGTCCTTGTTGCGGACGAGCTCCTTGTGTTCGTCCGACAGGCCGTGCTCGTCCATGACGCTTTCGGGATCCTGCTGGTAACGCTTGCGCACGTCCGGATCCTGGCCGAGGTTCTTGAGGAAGGTCTTCAGTTGCTGCGACATCGTCGTTCTCCTTGTTGGTTGTCGTCGGGGTTGCCTGGTTTTTTGCGGTGGACGGTCTTCGGCGTCCAGCCGCGCACTCCGCGTGGAGCGCATTTCGATCTTCTACGCCGCTACGGGTCCGAGCGATAGGGCGCAAGGCACCCCGAATCGGCCAGCCAGTCGGGCGGTTCCATGCCCAGGGTTTCGGTCAGCAGCATCTCGGCAGAGGTCAGTGCGCCCTCGACCCAGCCCTGGTAGGCGCTGTAGGCCTCTCCGCAGACGTGCAGCCCCTTCGCGCCGCGCAGCAGCGCGGCGGCCTCCCAGCTCTTCCAGCCGGGGCGCCAGGAGTGCCATCCCGCGTGATAGGGCGGGCTCGACCAGTCGACGTAGACCGCGTCGACGGGCTCTGGAACCTCGACGCCGTGCATCGCGGAGAGCTGACGCCTCAGTTCCTCTAGCGCCGCCGCACTCGGGCGACACCGCAGCGGCACCTCGCGGCCCTGGTCGCTCATCATCGGCGGCCAGAATTCGACGGAACGATTGTCGCCGAAGCCGCCCAGGACCAGCCCGTCGCCCGTCGCCGGGTCGGTGCCGAGGTAGTAGCACTGGCGAAGTGGCAGGTCGGTGTGCGAGGCCGCGAAACTGCCGCGCTCGATATGACCCGGCCCGCCGGGCACCTCCTCCCACCAGGGTCGGTCGAAGACGAGGAAGATCTTCGAAGCCGCCACGGGCGAGACCGACTCCAGCGCATTGCCGAAGCGCTCGCCGTCGAGATCGATGCGGGCCAGCGCCCCGGCGGGCATGGCCAGGATCACGCGCCTGGCCCGGACCCGGGCACCGCCTTCGAATTCGAGTTCGCGTATGCCGTCGCCGTCCGGAGCCGAGACGGCCCGAAGCCGGCAGCCGGTCCGGACGTCGGCACCGTCGTGCTGCGCGCCCTCGCGCAGCGCGTCGGGCAGGCGCTCGTATCCGTCGGGCAGCCGATGCCAGGTGCCGGTCAGGTCGGCCAGCACCGAGAAGACGGCATCCAGCGCATTCCAGTTCGAGAACAGCGCATAGGTGCCCTCGACGTCGGCCAGGCAAAGCCTGGCCTCGTTGCTGATGGTGCGCGCCAGAAGGTTCCAGAATCCCCAGGCGTGAAGCGGGCGGCCGTCGAACTCGACGCTGCGCAGGTAGGCGACCGTGTCCGCGAGACTGCCGCCGGCAGCCAGAGGCCAGTGCTCATCGATGTCGGGCGCCATGCGCCGCACGGCCATGAGCAGGATCTCGTGCGACTGGAGGCCGATCTCGTCGTCGGCAAGGTGATACGGCAATACGCCGGGCTTCGCGAAATCCGACATCTCGAATCGCTTGCCTCGCAGCCAGGCGAAATCGTCGCGCGGAACGACCTGCTGGATCTCGAGGTCCAGCACGTCGCGGCAGAGACGATACACGAGGTCCTGGGCGTCGCTGAAGAACATTCCGCCGAGTTCGGCCGGCACTGCGTGCTCGTCCTTCAGTGTCACCGACCAGAGCCGTCCACCCGTCCGATCGCTGCCCTCGAACACGGTGACCCGTTCGTCTGCCCGGGCCCGCGCGATGCGCCACGCGCAGTAGAGGCCGGAAACGCCGCCACCGACGATGGCCGTATCGAGAATCTGCTGCTCGCTCATGAGTGGACCTCCTCTTCGGATGCTTCATGGCTGCGCACCGTCAGGGCAGCCGCGGCGACGATGCGGTCGCGGCCGCTGCGCTTGGCCTCGTAGAGCGCCGCGTCCACGGCGCGCAACGCATCGGCGACGGTCGCCTGGGCATCGAGACGGCCGAGCACGCCGATCGAGACGGTCATGTGCATCCGACGGTCCTGGTAGGGAACGGCGCTGCCCGTGATGCGCGCACGGATTCGCCGCGCCACGTCCATCGCCTCGGACGGGTCGGCATGGCGGACCACGACGGCGAACTCGTCACCGCCGAGTCTGCACAGGACGTCCCCCTCGCGCAGTTCGGCCTCGCAGCGATCCACGAGTGCCTTCAGGAGCACGTCGCCGGCGTCGTGACCCATGGAGTCGTTGATCTCCTTGAACCGGTCGATGTCCATGAGAATCAGCGCGCCGCGGGGATTCCGACGGTCGAGGCTTCCGAGCAGGCCCTGGACATAGGTCTCGAAGAAGCGCCGGTTGTAGGCGCCGGTCAGCGCATCGCGGTTCGCGAGCTGCATCGCACGGTGCTGCTCGCGCTCGGCCTGCATGCGCTGCACCCGGAGCTGGCCGACGCGATAGGAAAGCCCCAGCGCCAGGATCAGGGCCTCCATGACGCTGCCGGCATAGACCGCGTAATCCGTCAGACCCGTGCGCGGCAGGACGTCGACCGAGACCAGCGTGCGCGTCAGACCACCGCACAGGAATGCGCTCCAGGCCGCGAGGAAGACCCAGCCCGCGCTCGACCCGCGCAGGCCCGCCCGCAAAGCGGACACGAGCAGCAGCACGACGGCAAGCGTGACGAGCAGCTGCGACGCACCGGCCAGCTCGGCCGCCCAGCGCACCGGCATGACGAGTGTCGCCAGCGAGACGACGAGCAGCAGTGCGGCCACCACGGACAGTACGCCGTGGAGCCTCGGTACCGCGTCGCGCGAGCCCGCGAAGACCTGGAAGAAGCGGATCGTCGCGGCCAGCATCAGGCCGTTGAGCAGCACGATCAGTAGCAGCTCGCGGTTGCGAAGCCAGTCCGGCAGCGAGGGCTGCAGCAGGCCGGCGTCGAGCGCCATGAACAGCAGCGTGGTGGTCATCGCGAGTACGTAGAGCCGATGCCCCGGCGTGCGCAGGTTCAGGTACAGCACGAGGTTGTAGAACACGAGCGCGACGACGGCGCCGAAATACAGCCCCAGCGCCCAGAACTGGTCAGCGCTGCGTGCCAGCATGTCGTCGCGCGGAATCAACTCCAGATCCAGCGCACTCAGCGCTTTCTGCAGCGTGTCGACGCGAAGCAGCAGCGCCGCGCGCTGTCCGGGCCCGATGGCGAGCGGATAGACGAAACGCTGTCCGGAAATCAGACCCGGTCGATAGTCCTCGACACCGTTGCTGAACTGCTGCAGCACTCTCCCGTCGCGGGTCGCGACGAAGATCTCCAGTTCACGGAAGTACCGCCGCTTGACGGTCAGGACCCAGGGGCCCGAGTTCGCGTCGGGCGCACGCACGTCGAGGCGAATCCAGCCGCCGGGAAAGGCGGCCTCGATGCCCTCGCTCCATGGCTCGAACTCTGCGTCATCGGAAAACAGCTGCGGTGCGGTGAAGCGTCGCTCGGCATCGAGGACATAGCCGGCCACCGGCTTCAGACCGGTGCGCTCACCGGAAAGCGGCAACTCGAGCTCGACGGGTACCGCAGACGCCGCGCCGCAGGCCAGCACTCCCGCGGTCGCGAGAGCGCCGAACGCGATGCGAATCATCAGTGAGCGCAACGCCATCTGGAGCAGCCTCTCCCTCGTCATGATCCGGGCCGCGCGGCCTTTCCCGCGGATTCGTCGTGCCCGGACTCGCGATCCCTCGCCGCGAGTGTACAGCAGAGCGTGCGGTGCGCTTCCGGATCAGAACCGGCTGGCCGCAGGTCCTTCGCAGGACTCGATGGCGCGTGGCGAAGTGGAGCCCTCGTCGGTCACCCAGCAATCGCCGAGCGTCGAGCAGTAGCAGACTTCGATGCGCCAGGCCGCTCCCACCTGCTCGATCAGTTGCTCGGGCTCGATGCCGGAATCCGGGCCGTAGCCGATCTGGAAGGCCGTCCAGGTGTCGCCGGCGGCAATGACGCGCCCGAGGATGCCTGCGTAGGTATAGGTCTCGTAGGCGGGAAGTCGCTGGGCCAGCTGCTCGGGTGTTTCGATGAAGTCCTCGCCGTCGAACACGGTGACGCGCCGCACGAGTGCCGGGCCGACACCGGCGTTCTGCACCCGAACGCCCAGCGTGAGCACGCCCTCCTCGGTCTGGAAGATGCGATCGACCTCGAGCGCGGGCCAGACCGAAGCGCGCACTTCCTCGCGCATCACGCGGCTCTGGTCCAGGCTGACGAGCAGCGCGGCAACGCCGACGACGATCGCCGAGATCGAGCCGATCGTCTCGAAGTGACGATGCCAGGGCTTCGTTCTCGTGGCGGCAGGAGTGTCGGCCATCGGGCGGCGAGCCTACTTCTTCTTCGGCGCGTACAGGTCGGTGATCGTGCCCTCGAACATCTCGGCCGCCATCATCACCGATTCGCTGAGCGTCGGATGCGGGTGGATGGTCAGCCCGATATCCTCGGCCGTGGCGCCCATCTCGATGGCCAGCCCGATCTCGCCGATCAGGTCGCCGGCGTGCATGCCGACCACCCCGCCGCCGACGATGCGCCCGGACTTCTCGTCGAACAGCAGCTTCGTGAAGCCCTCGGTGCGGTCCATGCCCAGCGCCCGGCCGCTGGCCGCCCACGGGAACTTGCCGACGCCGACGTCCATGCCCTGGTCCTTCGCGCCGGCCTCGGTGATGCCGATCCAGGCGACCTCGGGATCGGTATAGGCCACCGACGGAATGACACGGGCATCGGCGGCACGCTTGTGGCCTGCCGCGACCTCGGCGGCGACCTTGCCCTCGTAGCTGGCCTTGTGGGCCAGCATGGGCTGGCCGACGATGTCGCCGATCGCGAAGATGTGCTCGACGTTCGTGCGCATCTGGCCATCGACGCCGATGAATCCGCGTTCGTCGACCTCCACACCGGCCTGCCCCACGTCGATGGAATCGCCGTTGGGGCGGCGACCGACGCAGACGAGCACGCGGTCGTACTCGGTCTCCGCCGGCGGGTTGTCGCCGTCGAAGGCGACCTTGAGCGCCGTCGACGCGGCCTCGACCTCGTCGACCTTCGTCGACAGGTGGAACGACACGCCCAGCGACTCCATGCGCTTCTTCAGCGGCTTGACGAGATCCGCGTCGGCGCCCGGCATGAGGTGGTCGAGCATCTCGACGACCGTGACCTCAGAGCCCAGCGCCCGATACACGCAGGCCATCTCCAGGCCGATGATGCCGCCGCCGACGACGAGCAGGCGCTGCGGGATCTCCTCGAGCTCGAGCGCGTCGGTGGAATCCATGACGCGATCGTCGTCCCATGGAATGCCCGGAATCCGGATGACGCGTGAACCGGCCGCGATGATGCATCGCGCGAAAGACAGCGTTCTCGCATCGCCGCCGGCCTCGACGCGCAGCTCGTGGGCACCCGTGAAGCGTCCCTCGCCGACGACGACCTCGACACCGCGCTTCTTCGCCATGCCGGCCAGGCCGTCGGTGAGTTTCTTCACGGCGCCGTTCTTGAAATCGCGGAGTCCGTCGAGTTCGATCTCGGGCTCGCCGAACTTCACGCCGTGATCGGCCATGTGGGCCGCCGAATCGATGACCTGCCCGACGTGCAGCAG
>JAWVZQ010000108.1:0-7745 GCA_033722095.1 Wenzhouxiangellaceae bacterium
CCTAGGGGACGCCATAAAGGAGAAAAGCCCGCCTCGTGCGGGCTTTTTTCTGTTACGGGGTTCTCGCGTGGGCCGTGAACCCCACGCGAGCGCACCGCGCGATGCTCTTACGCCGGTTCTCGTCCTTCGACACCGAACGAAGCCTCATCCCGCGAGGTTCGAAAGCCGCGCCGCAGGCGCGGTGCCATTGGTATCCGCGAAGCGGATGCCAACCCGAAGGGCAAGCGGCCGCGAGGCCGCGCAGTAATCCCCTAGGGGACGCCATAAATGGAGAAGGCCCGCCTCGTGTGGGCTTGCTCGTGTTCGATCCCATGCGGAATTGAAAGGGGCAAGAGGCCTCGGCCTCATCCCAAGGCGCGTAGCCCCCCCCCGGGCTACTCGGGAATCGTTGTCGGGTTTTCCGTCGCGTTTTTGCGCGCAGCCTCCGAAGGTTTCGGGTTTCGGCTTTTTTTCGAGACTCGAGCCCCTCAATCCCTGCGGAATCGCCCCGCACGCCCACCGGCGATCCACAGCGTCGTGCGGTACGGCAGCTTCCGCGACAGCATGGCCAGGAACTTGTTGACGGCGCCCGGCACGTAGACGGTCGTCCCGTTCGTCTTCTCGAACTGGTCGAGGCTGCGGCCCACGGCGTCGTCGGCCTGCATCCACATGAATCCGGGCACGCGCGAGACGACGTCCTCGGTGCCGGCCGCGGCGTGGAATTCGGATCGAGTGAAGCCCGGGCAGAAGGCCTGGACGCGGATGCCGGCCGAGGCGTTCTCGACGGCGAGCGACTCGGAGAACTTGATGAGCCAGGCCTTGACGGCAGGGTAGAGCGTGTGGCCCGACGAGCCCGGTGCGATGCCGGCCAGCGATGCCACGTTGATGACTCCGCCGCGGCCCTGCTCGCGGATGCCGGGCAACAGCCGCCAGGTCAGCTCGGCCACGGCGCGGACCATGACCTGCAGGAAGTCGCGGTGCGCCTCCCAGTCGGCGGCGTTGTAGTGGCCCGGGATCGCGTAGCCGGCATTGTTGACGAGCAGCGCCGGCTTCGGGTCCTCGCCGGCGGCCTCGACGATCCGGCCGGGCGCCTCGGGATCGGCGAGGTCGGCGGAAACGACGCGCGCCGCGGTGCCGTGTTCGCGTTCGATTTCCGACGCCAGCGCCGCCAGGCGTTCCTCGCGCCGTGCCGTCAGCACGAGGTCCCAGCCGCGTGCGGCCAGCTGGCGCGCGTACTCGCTACCCAGACCGGCCGAAGCGCCGGTGACGACGGCCAATGGGCGAGGGCCGGGGTCCTGGGGGTCGGGAGTTGGGGGCATCGGTATTTGCAGGGTGGGGGCCGGGCCACTATCCTACGCAACCCCGAACGCCGCACCCGACCCGTGGAGGCCACGATGGATGAGCGACGCACGCCGCTGATCGCCGGAAACTGGAAGATGAACGGATCGCGCCGCATGACGGCCGAACTCGTCGAGGCGATCGTCGACGGGTTGGCCGAAGAGTGCGAGGGCGGGGCCGCCGAGGTCGCCGTCATGCCGCCGTTCCCCTACCTGGCCGAGGCCGCGGCCCGCATCGGCGAATCGCGGCTGGCGCTCGGCGCCCAGGACCTGAGCCCCGAGTCGGCCGGCGCGTTCACGGGCGACGTCTCGGCGGCCATGCTCGTCGATCTGGGTGCCGACTACGTCCTCGTCGGGCACTCCGAGCGCCGTGAACTGCACCACGAGGACGACTCGATGGTGGCCGCGAAGTTCCGGGCGGCGCGCGAGGCCGGCCTGAAACCCGTGCTCTGCGTCGGCGAGACGCTGGCCGAGCGCGACGCGGGCCGCGCCGAGGAGGTGATCAGGGGGCAGGTCGAGGCCGTGCTGGAGGAGCAGGGCGCACGCGCCTTCGAGCAGGCCGTCATCGCCTACGAGCCGGTCTGGGCCATCGGCACGGGCCGGACCGCGACACCGGAGCAGGCGCAGGAAATTCACGCGATGATTCGGTCCCGTCTGGCGGACGACGATGCTACAATAGCGGGTCTGGTTCGAATTGTTTACGGCGGGAGCATGAAGCCGCAGAACGCGGCGGAATTGCTGGCCTGCCCGGACATCGACGGAGGTCTCATCGGCGGCGCCTCGCTGCGCGCCGGGGATTTCCTCGAGATCGTGCGAGCCGCGAACCCCGAAAGGTGATCGCGCGGACTCGTGCTGCCGGGCGCCGGGCTCCCCCTTCTGGAATCGAGAGAGACTGATGCTGACCGTTCTGATCGTCCTGCACGTCCTGTTGGCCGCGGCCCTGATCGCCGTGGTGCTGGTCCAGCGCGGACCCGGTGCCACGATGGGGGCGGCCTTCGGCGCCGGCGCCTCCGGCACCGTCTTCGGGTCCCGCGGGGCAGGCAACTTCCTCACGCACCTGACGGCCTGGCTGGCGGCCGGCTTCTTCGTCATCAGTCTTTCGATGGCGGTTCTGGCGGCCCGGAACAACGCGGCCATGCGGACGGCCGACGACTCGCTCGTCGCCACGCAGGCCCAGCCGGCCTCCGAGGACGCGGCGGAGTCGGTCCTGCAGGCGCTGGAGCTGGAAGGCGAGCAGGCGGCCGGTGATGCCGAGGCCGCGACGACCGAGGAGGCCGCCGGCGAGCCGGCCGCTTCCGAGGACGACGGCGAAGAGATTCCCGAGCCGCCGGTCGACTGAGGCCGGGGGACAGAGAGTTCGATGCGATTTCCTGGAAAGCAAGCCGAAGTGGTGGAATTGGTAGACACGCTGTCTTGAGGGGGCAGTGGCCTAACGGCCGTGCCGGTTCGAGTCCGGCCTTCGGCACCAGGAAATTCCAGAGAGAACCCGTCGGGAGCGATGCCCTTCAGAGCATCGTGGCATCCCGGCGATGGATCGACCGGTCCGGGCATTCATCGGGTGCTTTTCCCGATTCGTTACCCTGTGACCGGACCGAGGTGGTTCGCGCGTGGCGCGGCGCCACCCCAGCGACGCGCCCGGCGACGCCGGGGCTCCAGCCAGGACAGGAACGATGCTGACCGAATACTTTCCCATCCTCGTGTTTCTCGGTATCGCCACCGTGATGGGCGTATCGCTGCTCGTCATCGGCGGGATTCTCGGCCCGCGCCGGCCCGACAGCGAGAAGCTCTCCCCGTACGAGTGCGGTTTCGAGGCCTTCGAGGATTCGCGCATGAAGTTCGACGTGCGCTTCTACCTCGTCGCCATCCTGTTCATCATCTTCGATCTCGAGATCGCCTTCCTCTTCCCGTGGGCCGTCGCGCTCGATGCGCTGGGCATGACGGGCGTCATCGCCATGGCCGTGTTCCTCGGCGTGCTCGTCATCGGCTTCATCTACGAGTGGAAGAAGGGGGCACTGGAATGGGAATGATGGACATGGGCATCGAGACCGAATTGAACCAGGTCGACGACATCCTGCGCCCGGGCGCCGACGAGAATCCGCTGCTGAACCGCGGCATGGTCACGACCTCGGTCGACGCGCTCGTCAACTGGGCGCGAACGGGCAGCATGTGGCCGATGACCTTCGGCCTGGCCTGCTGCGCCGTGGAGATGATGCACGCCGGTGCATCGCGCTACGACCTGGATCGCTTCGGCGTCGTCTTCCGCCCCAGCCCGCGCCAGTCCGACGTCATGATCGTAGCCGGGACGCTCTGCAACAAGATGGCCCCGGCGCTGCGCAAGGTCTACGACCAGATGCCGGATCCCAAGTGGGTCATCTCGATGGGTTCGTGCGCCAACGGCGGCGGCTACTACCACTATTCCTATGCGGTCACGCGCGGCTGCGACCGCATCGTTCCCGTCGACATCTACGTGCCGGGCTGCCCGCCGACGGCCGAGCAGCTCGTCTACGGCATCCTGCAATTGCAGAAGAAGATCCGCCGCACCAACACCATCATGGCGCCCGCGGCCTGACCCCGGATCCGAGAGCGAATTCATGAGCAGCAGCTACAGCAAGAAGAACCAGGACCTCGTCGCGGCGCTGAACGGTGCGCTCGGCGACCAGGTCGTCGAGATCCGCGAACACTGCCGCCAGATCACGGTCGAGGTGTCCCACAAGCACTGGGTCGAGGCCTGCACGAAGCTCCGCGACGATCCGGCGCTGGACTTCGACATGCTCATCGACCTGTGCGGCGTCGACTACCTTGGCTACGGCGACGACGAATGGGAAACCGCCGAGGCCACCTCCTCGGGCTTCTCGCGCGGTGTCGACCACGTGGGCCCGGGCCGCTTCGACTGGAGCTCGCGTCCGGAGGCGGAGCTGTTCGCCAATCG
Source organism: Wenzhouxiangellaceae bacterium (assembly GCA_033722095.1). Taxonomy (GTDB): domain Bacteria; phylum Pseudomonadota; class Gammaproteobacteria; order Xanthomonadales; family Wenzhouxiangellaceae. The sequence goes on from JAWVZQ010000108.1 coordinate 4,246, forward strand.
CTTCGCGGTGGTCGTGCACCTGCTTTCGACGAAGCACAACCGCCGCGTGCGCGTGCGCTGCCATCCCGATCAGAGCGATTTCCCGGCATTGCCTTCGCTCGTCGAGACCTGGAGTTCGGCGAACTGGTACGAGCGCGAGACCTTCGACCTGTTCGGAATCGTCTTCGAAGGGCACCCGGACCTGCGGCGCATCATGACCGACTACGGCTTCATCGGGCACCCGTTCCGCAAGGACTTCCCGTTGATCGGCAACGTCACGGTGCGCTACGACGAGGACAAGAAGCGCGTCGTCTACGAGCCGACCGAGATCGAGCCGCGCGTGCTCGTCCCGCGCGTGATCCGCCGCGATTCCCGCTACGTCGGCGACCAGCTCGACCGCCGCGAGGGGAACCTCTGACATGTCCGAGATCCGCAATTACACGCTGAACTTCGGCCCCCAGCACCCGGCCGCGCACGGTGTGCTGCGTCTGATCCTCGAGATGGACGGCGAGGTCGTGCAGCGCGCGGACCCGCACGTGGGGCTGCTGCATCGGGCCACCGAGAAGCTGGCCGAGACCAAGCCGTACAACCAGTCCATCGGCTACATGGACCGGCTCGACTACGTTTCGATGATGTGCAACGAGCACGCCTACGTGCGCGCCATCGAGCAACTGCTCGAGGTCACGCCGCCGGAGCGCGCGCTGTGGATCCGCACGATGTTCGACGAGATCACGCGCATCCTGAACCACCTCATGTGGGTCGGTTCCAACGGGCTGGATCTCGGCGCGATGACGGTGTTCCTCTACGCGTTCCGCGAACGCGAGAATCTGCTCGACGTCTACGAGGCCGTCAGCGGTGCGCGCATGCACGCGACCTACTACCGGCCCGGCGGCGTCTACCGCGACCTTCCTGACGAGATGCCGAAGGTCGCCGAGAGCCGCTTCCGCAAGGCCTCCGACGTCAAGCGCCTGAACCAGTGGCGCGAAGGCTCGATGCTCGACTTCCTCGACGCCTTCATGGCCGATTTCTTCGACCGCGTCGACGACTACGAGACGCTTCTGACCGACAACCGCATCTGGAAGCAGCGCAACGTCGGCATCGGCGTGGTCTCGCCGGAGCGGGCCAGGCAGCTCGGCTTCTCGGGCCCCATGCTGCGCGGCTCCGGCGTCGAATGGGACCTGCGCAAGAAGCAGCCCTACGCCAAGTACCGCGAGGTCGACTTCGACGTTCCGGTCGGCGTCAACGGCGACTGCTACGACCGCTACCTGGTGCGCATCGAGGAGATGCGCCAGTCGGCCCGGATCGTCCAGCAGTGCATCCGGTGGCTGCGCGACAACCCGGGCGCGGTCATGGTCGGAAACTACAAGGTCGCGCCGCCGACGCGCGAGGAAATGAAGGACGACATGGAAGCGTTGATCCATCATTTCAAACTGTTCACCGAGGGCTATTGCATCCCCGAAGGCGAGACCTACGCGGCCGTCGAGGCGCCGAAGGGCGAGTTCGGCTGCTACCTCGTTTCCGACGGCGCCAACAAGCCGTTTCGCGTCCACCTGCGTGCCCCCGGCTTCGCCCACCTGTCGTCCATGAACGAAATGGCGCGCGGCCACATGCTGGCCGACGTCGTCGCGCTGATCAGCACGCAGGACATCGTATTCGGAGAGATCGACCGATGAGTTTCCAGCCCCACGAGAGCCCGGCCGCCGGAAAGGCCGAGGTGCTCAGCGACGAGACGCGCTCGCGCATCGACCACTGGCTCGGGAAGTTCCCGGGGACCATCGAGGGCCGCCGCTCGGCCGTGATCCAGTCGCTGGTCGCCGCCCAGGAGCAGAACGGCGGATACCTGACCGAGGAACTCATGGACGGCGTGGCCGATTACCTCGAGCTGCCGCCGGTCTGGGTCTACGAAGTCGCGACGTTCTATTCGATGCTCGAGACCCGGCCGGTCGGCCGGCACTCGATCTCGATCTGCACCAATATCAGCTGCATGCTCTGCGGCGCCGAGAAGGTCGTGGAATACGTCGAGAACAAGCTCGGCGTCAAGCTCGGAGACACCACGCCGGACGGCCGCATCTTCCTCAAGGTCGAGGAAGAGTGCGTTGCCGCCTGCACGGGCGCGCCGATGATGATCGTCGACGGCCACTACCACGAGAACCTGACCGAGGAAAAGATCGACGAAATCCTCGACGGGCTGGAATAAGGGAGGGCGGACGATGGCCGAACACAACATCTGCTTCACGCACCTCGACGAGGACGAATGCTGGTCGCTGGAGGCCTACCGCAAGCATGACGGTTACAAGGCCTGGGAACGCATCCTCGAGGAGAAGACCTCGCGCGAAGACATCATCGAGGAAGTCAAGAAGTCCTCGCTGCGCGGTCGCGGCGGCGCCGGGTTTCCCACCGGCCTGAAGTGGTCGTTCATGCCGCGCTCGGCACCGGGCCAGAAATACCTGCTCTGCAACTCCGACGAGTCCGAGCCGGGAACCTGCCACGACCGCGACATCCTCCGCTACAACCCCCACGCGATCATCGAGGGCATGGCCATCGCCTGCTACGCCATGGGCGCGACGGTGGGCTACAACTATCTCCGGGGCGAGTTCCACCACGAGCCGTTCGAGCGCTTCGAGGGTGCGCTGGAGGAGGCCTACGAGGCCGGCCTGCTCGGGAAGGACATCAAGGGCTCGGGCATCGACGTGGACATTCACACGCTGCTCGGGGCCGGCGCCTACATCTGCGGCGAGGAGACGGCGCTCATGGAGTCCGTGGAGGGCAAGAAGGGCCAGCCGCGCTTCAAGCCGCCTTTCCCGGCCAACTTCGGTATCTACGGCAAGCCGACGACGATCAACAACACCGAGACGCTGGCCTCGGTTCCGGCGCTGATGCGCAGGGGCGGGGACTGGTTCCTCGACCTCGGCAAGCCGAACAACGGCGGTTCGAAGATCTTCTCGGTGTCCGGCCACGTCGCGAAGCCCGGCAACTTCGAGGTGCCGCTGGGCACGCCGTTCAAGGACCTTCTCGAGATGGCCGGCGGGATGCGCGACGGCAACGAACTCAAGGGCGTGATTCCCGGCGGTTCGTCGATGCCGGTGCTTCCGGCCGACACCATGATGGAGATCACGATGGACTACGACGCGCTGCAGAAGGCCGGTTCCGGCCTGGGCTCCGGCGGCGTCGTGGTCATGGACGAGACCACCTGCATGGTCAAGGCCTGCACGCGGATCGCGCGCTTCTACTACGCCGAATCCTGCGGTCAGTGCACGCCGTGCCGCGAGGGCACGGGCTGGATGTACCGCGTGCTGGTGCGCATCCTCGAGGGCAAGGGACGCCCGGAGGACATCGATCTGCTGGGTTCGGCCGCCGGGCAGATCGAGGGCCACACCATCTGCGCGTTCGGCGAGGCCGCCGCGTGGCCGGTCCAGGGCTTCCTGCGCCACTTCCGCCACGAGTTCGAATACTACGTCGAGCATGGGCGCTCGATCGTCGAGGACAAGCTGGGCGCCGCGGCCTGAAGGCCGCCGATGCAA
>JAWVZQ010000109.1:0-7567 GCA_033722095.1 Wenzhouxiangellaceae bacterium
CGCCGATCTCTACGGTCTCGATGCCGATACCCTCGCCGGACTCGAGCGGATGGGCGAGAAGTCGGCAGCCAACCTCGTCGCGGCCATCGAGCGCTCGAAGGACGCGGAACTCGGGCGGCTGCTGTTCGCACTCGGTATCCGCGAGGTCGGCGAGGTGTCGGCGCGCCAGCTGGCGACGGCGTTCCGTGACCTGGACCGGCTCATGGACGCCGGCGTCGACGACCTCGAAACCGTGCCCGACGTCGGCCCCGTGGTCGCCGCGCACATCCGCGAGTTCTTCGACGAGCCGGCCAACCGCGAGGTCGTGCGCCGGCTGCTCGAGGCCGGAGTGCGCTGGCGCGTCGAGGAACCCGAGGCGCCGACCGAACAGCCGCTGGCCGGCCGCACGCTGGTGCTGACGGGCAGCCTCGAGACCATGACGCGCTCGGAAGCCAAGAAGCGTCTCGAGGCCCTGGGCGCGAAGGTCACGGGCAGCGTCTCGAAGAACACCAGTGCCGTCATCGCCGGGTCCGAACCCGGATCCAAGCTCGAGCGCGCGCGGGAACTCGGTGTCGAGGTCCTCGACGAGGCCGGGCTCGAGGCGCTGCTCGAGGCGTCCGGAGCCGAGGCCGGGAATTGATCGCCCGCCGGTCGCCGGTTTGACCAGCGTCAGTTTCCCGAATCCGTCGCAGGGCTAGAATCCGGGTCCGGTCCCAGGCTACGGAGAACGCCATGAATCGCCCCAGCGAAATCCTCGTCCCCGTCGACGGCTCGGAAAACGCACTGCGCGCGACGCGCTACGCACTGGTGCTGGCCGAGGCCCTGTCGGTCCAGCTCCGGCTGCTCTACGTCTTTCCCGTCGCTTCCGTCGAGATCATCGGCATGGCCGGCATGAGCCGCGACGACATCGACCAGGCCGCGCAGGCCAGCGCCCAGCGGGTGTTCGACGAGGTGCATTCCGGCATCGGCGAGACCCCGGTGAAGATCCTCGACGAGACGTCGATCGGGGATCCGGCCGAGGAGATCATCCGCTGCACCGAGGACGACCACGACCTGCTCGTCGTCATCGGCCGGCGCGGCCTGTCCCGGATCCGCAGCCTGCTCGTCGGCAGCGTCAGCGAGAAGGTCGTACGCCACGCCCGGGCGCCCGTGACGGTCGTCGTCTGATGTCTCAGTCGATTCCGACGTAGCGCGTCGGGTCGGGCACGCCGGCCTGCTCGAAACCCTGGCGCCGGAGCCTGCAGGCGTCGCAGCGGCCGCAGGCGCGGCCGTGGGGGTCGGCGCGATAACAGGAGACGGTCTCGGAGTAGTCGACGCCCAGGCGGTGCCCCGTGGCGATGATCCGCGCCTTGGTCAGGTGGATCAGCGGAGTCTCGATGACGATGTCCGCGCCCTCGACGCCGCGCTTGGTCGCGATCCGTGCCAGGTCCTGGAACGCGGCGATGAAGGCGGGCCGGCAGTCGGGATAGCCCGAGTAGTCGACGGCATTCACGCCGATGAAGATGTGGCCGGCCTCGAGCGTCTCGGCCAGGCCGAGCGCCAGCGAGAGCAGCACGGTGTTGCGTGCCGGTACGTAGGTGACGGGAATGCCCTCGGTCCCGGCGTCGGGGATCTCGATGGCCGCGTCGGTCAGCGCGGATCCGCCGAAGGCGCCGAGGTCCACGCGAACTCGGCGATGGCTGGCCGCGCCGAGTCGCTCGGCCACGCGGCCGGCCGCCTCGAGTTCCGCATCGTGACGCTGGCCGTAGTCCAGCGACAGCGCGTGGCACTCGAGGCCCTGGTCGCGCGCGATGGCCAGCGTCGTCGCCGAGTCCAGGCCGCCGCTGAGCAGGACGACGGCGCGCTCGGGGGCCGTGGCTTCGCTCACCGCGGCTTCCGGCTCAGTCGAACGGCCACAGGCGCGAGAGCAGACCCTCGCGTTTTTCCTCGTCGACGAGGTCGGCGTAGTTGTATTCGAGCACGCGCCGCGTGTCTGCAGCCAGTTCGGGCATGTCCATCTTGTCGTAGGAGCGCGCCATGAGCTGCAGCGCCTCGACGTTCGCCGGCGCGCCCGGATAGTTCTCGATGACGTAGCGCGCGCGATTGACGGCGGCGACGTGCGCGCCGCGGCGGGCGTAGTAGCGGGCCACCTCGACCTCGTACTCGGCCATGATGTTGCGCAGGAAAACCATGCGCTGCCGTGCGTCGGCGACGTATCGGCTGTCGGGGTGCCTGCGGATCAGCTCCTGGAAGTCGCGGAACGCCTCGTGGGCGGCCTGCTGATCGCGGTCCGCGGCCTGGCCCGGAAACATCTTCCGCAGGAAGCCCATCGTGACGTCATAATTGACGAGGCCCTTCAGGTAGCGCGCGTAGTCCACATTGGGGTGCGTCGGATAGGTCCGCAGGAACCGGTCCAGCGTGGAGATCGCCGCTTCGGGCTTGCGCGCCTTGTGCTGGGCGTAGGCCATGTCGAGCAACGCCTGCTCGGCATGCCGGCCGAACGGGAACCGGATCGTCAGGTTCCGGTACAGGTTGATGGCCAGTTCGTAGTTGCGCGAGGCCAGCGCCCGCTGGGCGTCCTCGTAGAGTTCCTCCGCGCCGGGGCCCTCGTCCTCCTCGCGGTCACCGGCGCAGCCGCCGAGTCCGAGTGCGAGCACGACCGCGAGGGCCGCCACCGAGAGCCGTTTCCAATCGATCGAAGAATGCATGGTCGTCCGAGTCCGAAAATCAGGCCCGCAATGATAAACGCTACGGGATTAAGACATCGTTCGGCGCGACCGGACGCGAAGCGCGGCGCCGGACGTGGCTGATTCGCGACGCGTGCGCCTGCGGACCGAGGTCGATCCGGAGCTGGCGGGGCTGCGCCTCGACCAGGCCGCGGCGAAAATCTGGCCCGAGTACTCGCGCTCGAAGCTGGCCGAATGGATCCGCGCCGGCGCGCTGACCGTCGACGGCCGCGTCGGAAAGCCCAACGCGCGGCTCCAGGGCGGGGAGCGCCTCGAGGTCGACGCCGTGCTCGAGGCCCGGGCCGACTCCCCCGAACCGCAGGCGATCTCGCTGGATCTTCTCCACGAGGACGACGAGCTGTTCGTGGTCGACAAGCCGGCCGGCATGGTCGTCCACCCGGGTTCGGGCAATCCCGACGGCACGCTCGTCAATGCGCTGCTGCACCGCGATCCGGCGCTCGAGACGCTGCCGCGGGCCGGCCTCGTCCATCGCCTCGACAAGGACACCTCGGGCTGCCTCCTGGTCGCGCGCACGCTGACGGCCCATCACCGCCTCGTGGCGGCGCTGAAGCGCCGGGACATCCATCGCCACTACCTGGCCGTCGTCTGGGGCGAGATGATCGCCGGCGGGCACGTCGATGCCGCGCTGGGTCGGCATCCCGTGGACCGGCGCCGACAGGTCGTGCGCGAGGACGGACGGCATGCCGTGACCCACTATCGCGTCGAACGCCGGTTGCGCGGCGCCACGCTGCTGCGCGTCAAGCTCGAGACGGGACGCACGCACCAGATCCGCGTCCACATGGCCCATGCGGGATGGCCGCTGATCGGCGATCCCATGTACGGTCGCCGCGGCAGCCCGGGGGGACTGACCGACGCCCAGCGCGATGCCTGGCGCGGGTTTCCCCGGCAGGCGCTGCACGCCTGCCGGCTTCGGTTCCAGCACCCGGTCGCGGACGAGGAGATCGATGTGCACTCGCCGATGCCGGCCGACATGCAGTCGCTCGTCGACGCGCTGGCCGACGAGGATCCCGATGGGGATTGAGTTCGTTGCCGCGGACCGGCCGGGTCCGCTTCGCGCCGGCACGACGGCGCGAAGCGGCGGAGCGAGCCGGGCGCCGTTCGATTCGCTGAACCTCGGCGACCGCTGTGGCGACGAGCCGGCCGCCGTCGCCGCCAACCGGGCACGTGTTGCCGAGGCGCTGGACCTGCCCGGCGAGCCCCTCTGGTTGAGGCAGGTCCATGGGATTGGCGTCATCGAAGCCTCGGAGTGGCGACCCGGCGTCGAGGCCGACGCGGCCTGGACCGATGCGCCGGGCGTCGCGCTGGCGGTGCTGACGGCCGATTGCCTGCCCGTGGTCCTGGCCGACGGCGACGGCCGCTGCCTCGCCGTGGCGCACGCGGGCTGGCGCGGTCTCGCCGCCGGCGTGCTCCAGAGCACGGTCGAGGCGCTGCCGGCATCGCCGTCGGTGCTCCGCGCATGGATCGGTCCGCGCATCGGCCCAGACCGCTACGAGGTCGACGCCGCCGTGCGCGAGGCCTTCGACGGCCGCGATGCCTTCTTCCGGCCCACGCGCCCGGGGCACTGGCAGGCGGACCTTCCGGGCATCGCGGAGGCGATCCTGAACGAGTCGGGCCTCGCGGGCGTCGTCGACTGCGGGCACTGCACGGCCTCGGAACCGGCCCGCTGGTTCAGCCACAGGCGGGACGGTCGCAGCGGACGCATGGCGACGCTGGCGTGGCTGATCGGCCGGCCCGGCTGAGGTAGGCTTCCGGCATGCCGTTCCGCGCCTTCCGATCTTCCCTGCCGCGCCTGGTCGTATCCGCCGCGCTCTGCGCCGGCGCATGGGCCGCGCCCGGCTCGTCGGCGGCCGAAGAAGCGGAGTGGGCCGGCTCGGAGTCGTGCCACACCTGCCATCGGGGCCGGTTCGCGAGCTGGCACCGCACGTTCCACCGCACCATGACGCAGGAGGCGTCGCCGGAGACCGTTCAGGGCCGCTTCGACGGCCGCCCCGTGACGGCCTGGGGCATGACGGTACGTCCCGTGCGTCGCGGCGACCGTTTCGCGTTCGAGTACCTGGCCCCCGACAGCGATGAAGTGCTTGCGCGCTACGAGGTCGATCGGCTCGTCGGGTCGCACCGCTACCAGCAGTACCTCATGGCCGACCCCGAGGGCGGCGGCAACTTCTATCGCCTGCACCTGCTCTGGCACAACGAGGAACAACGCTGGGTGCATACCAACGCGGCCTTCCTCGGTCCCGACGACCAGCGGTTCGACGACCACGTGACGGTCTGGAACAACAACTGCATCTTCTGCCACAACACCGGCCCCGAACCGCGCATGACGAACTACGCCGAGCTTCGCCGACGGGCCGCTGCCGGAGAGAACGTCGATCCGCGTCGCGACGCCGAGTACGCCTCGACGGTCTCCGAACTCGGCATCGCCTGCGAGAGCTGCCACGGCCCCGCGGCCGACCACGTAGCGCGGCATTCGAACTGGCTGACGCGGCTCTGGTACACGGTCACGGGCCGCGACGACGAGACCATCGTCGATCCCTCGGAACTCGACCGCGACGCCTCGACACAGGTCTGCGGCCAGTGCCACGGCCAGCGTCTGCCGCGGGACGTCGAGACGATGCGCAGATTCCTTTCCGACGGTCCGCTGTACCGCGCCGGCGACGACCTGTTCGAGAGCGTCGAACTCGTGTGGCCGGAAAGCCGCCTGCCCGTCGCGCCGCACGCGGGCCCCGACTTCACGCTGCGGTTCTGGAACGACCGCACCCCGCGGCTGACGGCCTACGAGTACCAGGGCCTTCTGCTCTCCGAGTGCCACGTGGAGGGTACGCTGACCTGCGGCAGCTGCCACAGCATGCACGACGGCGATCCGGCCGGCATGCTCACGGCCGAAATGAAGGGCGATGCCGCCTGCACCGGCTGCCATGTCGACATCGGCGAGGACGTGACGGCGCACAGCCACCATCCGGAGGGGGCGGCGTCGCAGTGCACGGGCTGCCACATGCCGGAAGTCGTCTACGGCGTCATGGAAATCCACCGTTCGCACCGCATCGAAGTGCCCGACCCGGCGGCCGACGCGGCAGCGGAGCGGCCGAACGCCTGCACGCTCTGCCATGCCGACCGATCGCTGGCCTGGGCCGAGGCCGAAACGGCGCGCCTCTGGAACCGCGAACCCGCGCACGTCGCGGCGCTTCCGGGCCTCGAATCGGACCTGCCCGAAGGTATCGTGCGCCTGTTCGCGGGTGACCCCGTGGAGCGCGCCGTGGCGGCCACGGCCGTCGGCCGCTCCATCGAACGCGGCCACCTCGAACAGCCCGAGCGCTGGCGCGCGCCGCTGCTGCAGGCGCTCGAGGACGACTACCCGGCCGTGCGTCGATTCGCCCGGCGCAGCCTCGCGCAACTGGCCGCCGCGGCCGGTGATCCGCTCGATTGGCGCGAAGCGCTGGCCGCCTTCGATCCGCTGCACCCGGGCGCGGACGAGGCCCTGGCCGACCTCATGGAGCACTACTCGGCACACTTCGGCTCGACATCGGAAGCCTGGCACGGCGCCGACCTCGCGGTACTGCGCCGCCTGGGCCGGCAGCGGTCCGAGGCCATCAACATCGGCGAATGAGCGATGATGACGGCATGAGGTCTTTCGAGACGCCCGCAGACCGCCTTCGCGCCGTGGCTCGCGTCGCCCCGGCACGGTTTCTCGCCGTCGGCGCGATCGCGCTGCTCACGGCCGGTTGCCAACTCCTCGAGCCCCGGCCCGACCCGCCTCGACCGACGCCCGCTCCGGTGGTGGAGGCGGCGGAGCCCGAGCCGCCGCCGGCGACGCTGAGCCGGGCGATCGATCTGCTTCAACGCGGTGAAGGCGCTCGCGCCCGCCACATGCTCGAAGAACTCGTCGCCGAAAATCCCGACTCCCCGACGCTGGACCTGCTCCTGGCGCAGGTGCGCCGGCCCCCGGAGGCGCTGCTTTCCGGGCCGTACCGCGAGATCGTCGTGGAGCCCGGCGACACGATCTCCGAGATCGCCGAGCGCGAACTCGGCAATGCACTGCTGTTCTACTCGCTGGCCCGGCTCAACGAGATTCCGGTGCCCGGGCGCATCATCGCGGGATCGACGATGCGGGTCCCCGAGCGTCGTCCCGCCTCCACGCCGCCGTCGGCGCCCGGCGAGGGCGTGGATGCCAAGGAGCCGGCCTCGGGCGCCCGGGACCGGTCGCGGGCTGCGTCCGAGCCGCGCGCAGCGAATGCCGCGAGCGGGACGGATTCCTCCCCGCCGACGCCCGGGGATCTCGAAACGGTCGCTGAGTACCTGCTCGTCGCGGGGCAGACGGCCGAGGCCTGGGCGATGCTGCTCGGTGCGGCCCGCGAGGGGCGCGTGGGTGCGTCGGGCCAGCGCCTGCTCGTCGACCTCGCCATCGACCGTTCCGACCGCCAGTGGATGGAAGAGCGCTGGCGCGACGCCGAGCGCACGATCCAGGCCGCCCGCGCCGTCATCGATCCGTCCGTGTCCGGCGACCGGCTCGATCGGCAGCTCGCCCACATCCGAGCGCAGCGGCATTTCCACGAGGCCGTTGCGTTGCAGCGCAACGGGGATCTCGAGGCCGCCTACGCGGCCGCGCGCACGGCCTCACGCACGGACGCTTCCTTCGATGACGCGGCGAGGCTCGAACGCAGTCTCGAACAGGCACTCATCGACCGGTATCACGAGCGCGCGCTCCGGGCGTGGCGGGATCGCGACGTCGATCTGGCCATCCGGACCTGGGAGTCGCTGGTGGAGATCGCCCCCGATTTCGAGCCGGCGCGCATCTACCTGGATCGGGCGCGCAGGCTGCGCGACCGCCTGTCGGCCGAACCCCCCGGCGAGGACTGACCGGGAAC
>JAWVZQ010000110.1:0-7503 GCA_033722095.1 Wenzhouxiangellaceae bacterium
AACTACCTGGCAGAATCAATAGGCTGTCGGTGCATGGAAACGCCGTGGAACACCGTCAGCACATCTCGGGCGTGGACATCGCCCGCCCCGAACTAAAACGAAAAAAGCGCATCGGCTGGGTCCTCACCGGCGGCGCCGGGCTGGCGGTCATGGCCGTGGCCCTGGCCCGCATGGAATCGGCCGCGCCCAGCGTCGATCGCGACACCGTGCAGATGCTCACCGGCCTCGTCAAGGACGCGGTGGAAACGGCTGGGCAAGACCGGCGGCGAACTGCCCATCGGTTGGTCGATGGACGCCGACATCCTGCAGGTGGACATCCTCGACACCGGCCCCGGCGTATCCAATCCCGGCAACCTGTTCGTCCCCTTCTTCACCACCAAGCGCGGCGGCCATCCACGAAAACGGGGCGGCGGGATCGACCCGCCGCCCCGGTCTATGCAGGGATGGCCGCCGATCGGCGGCCTGATCCGCAAGCGTCGCTCAGCTCGTGATCTCGTCGAGCTTCTCCGAGATCGCGTCGCGGCTCTCGGCGTACTTCTTCTGGATCTTCGCGATGAGTTCGTCGCGCGAGCCGCGGGCCTGCTGGATGTCGTCGTCGGTCAGCTTGCCCCATTCCTTGCGGATCTTCGCTTCGTATTCGTCGAACTTGGCTTCGGTCGATGACTTGCTCATGATCGGTTTCCGGCGGCACGGCGGCCGCGATTCGGGCCAGTGCCGTCACGCTAGCGTGCAGGAGCGGAATCCGTCGTTAACCCAGGTTAAGGCGAATCGCCCGGGGCCGGCCTAGACTGAGCGCACATTCACCTTGGAGCAACGCCATGTTGACCTGGGCATTGATCTTTCTGATCGTCGGCCTGATCGCCGGCGTGCTGGGCTTCAGCGGAGTCGCCGGTGCGGCCACCAACATCGCCTGGATCCTGTTCGTGATCGGGCTGGTCCTTGCGCTGATCTTCGCGATCGCCGGGCGCAGACCACGCGTCTAGCGAAGCGCTCGCTCCATCCCAGGGTCGGCCGGCTTGACCGGTCGGCCCTTTTTCATGCCTGGACGCCGGGCTCGGAGCCTTTCGGCGCACCGGCAAGCCCGCCGGCTTCGAGCCCCGCAATGGCCCGCAACGAGGCCTCGTCGTGCAGGATCACCGTGGAACGTTCGATTTCGAGCAGACCGCGATCGCGCAGCGATCCCAGCGTGCGGCTGACGTGCACCGCGGAAAGACCCACCACGTCGGCGATCAGCGCCTGTGTCAGCGGCAGTTCGAAGCGGCCGGCCGGCGCACCGAGCCGATCGTGCAATTCCAGCAGGAACCGAACCGTGCGCTCCTCGGCCGTGCGACGGCCGAGACTGGCCAGGCGATCGATGAGCAGCGACTCCTCGCGCGCCATGCGATCGAGCAGGTGGCGGGCCGCCTCGGCGGATCCGGCGAGGCGATCGCGCAGACCGGACTTGGAAACCTCCACGACGACCGCCGGCGTCGCGGCGACCAGCGTGGCGCTGGCCTCTTCCGATGCCAGATCCCGAAGCAGCATCCAGTCGCCGGGCAGGAACACGTCGAGCACCTGGCGCTGGCCGTCCTGCATGGGACGTACGGCGCAGACCCAGCCCTCGGTCAGCGCGTGCAGCGTCGGCTCGGCCATCCCGTCCCGGCAGACGCGGTCACCGGCATCGACGCGTCGCGTCCTTCCCGCCAGCCCCGCGAGCAGATTCCGATCGGGTTCGGAGAATGCGTCGAGCGCGACGCGATCGGAACCGTTGGAAGACCTCTGTGGTGACATCGGTACCGCTCCCTGGCGCTGATCGCGCCCGCCGGGCGACGGCCCGGCATCAGTGATCCGGCTCAGCCGGATCGGCGTATGCGCTCGAGGATGCCGTCGAGTTCGTCGAGCGTCGTGTAGCGGATCGTCAGCTGCCCCTTGCCCGATGCCGAGTGCTTCAGCGTGACGGGCGCGCAGAGGTCCTCCGTCAGTTCCTGCTCGAGCCGCTCGATGTCGGGATTCTTGGTTGGCGCCGGCTTCTTCTCGGGCCGGCCCTCCTTCAGGCGCTTGACGAGCGCCTCGGTCTGGCGCACGGAGAGATCGAGGTTCACGACCTGGCGCGCGGCCGAGACCTGGTCATTGCCCGTCAGCGAGAGCAGCGCGCGGGCGTGACCCATGTCGATCTTCCCCTCGTCCACGAGTTCGCGGACCTGCGGCTGCAGTTCCAGCAGCCGCAGCAGGTTCGTGACCGAGGTCCTCGACCGGCCGACGTTCGCGGCGACCTGCTCGTGGGTCAGCTCGAATTCGTCGATGAGCCGCCGCAGCGCGCCGGCCTCTTCCATGGGGTTGAGGTTCTCGCGCTGGATGTTCTCGATCAGCGCCATGGCCAGCGTGACCTCGTCGGGCACGTCGCGGATGACGGCCGGAATCTCGGCCAGCCCGGCCTTCTGCGAGGCGCGCCAGCGACGCTCGCCGGCGATGAGTTCGTAGCCCTTTCCCGATCCCAGCGGCCGCACTACGACGGGCTGGACGACTCCCTGGGCGCGAATCGAATCGGCCAGTTCCTCGAGCCGGTCCGGGTCCATGCCGGTCCGCGGCTGGTACCGGCCGGGTCGGATCATCTCGATCGGGAGATTCTTCAGTTGCCCGGTATCGCTGCCCGGCGCCTGGCCGGCGGCCGACTGCGCTTCGCTGCGCGCCTTGCCGAGCAGCGCGTTGAGATTCTTTCCGAGCGGTGCCTTCTTGCGCGATGCCATTCGATTCAGGCCCTCATTCTGCGGACGTACTCGCCGGCCAGCCCCCGGTAGGCCAGCGCGCCGCGCGATTCCGGGTCGTAGGTCAGCACCGATTCGCCGTAGCTCGGCGACTCGGCGACCCGGACGTTGCGCGGCACGATGGTGTTGTAGAGCTTGTCCCCGAAATGCTCGGAGAGCTGCCGGGACACCGCGCCCGAAAGATTGTTGCGGATATCGTACATGGTGCGCACGAGCCCCTCGATCTCGAGGTCGGCGTTGACCGAGTCCTGGATCTGGCGAATCGTATCGACGAGTGCCGTCAGGCCCTCGAGCGCGTAGTACTCGCACTGCATCGGGATCATGACCCGGTCGGCCGCCGTCAGCGCGTTCAGCGTCAGCACGTTCAGCGCCGGTGGGCAGTCGATGATGACGTCGTCGTAGCGGCCCCGCATCGGTTCCAGCGCGCTATCGAGCACACCGGCGCGATCGTCGCGCTCCATGAGCGCCACCTCGGCCGCCGTGAGGTCGCCGTCGGCCGGGGCCAGGTCGAGTTCCACCGACTTCGGGCGGACCAGCACGTCGGCCATCGCCACCTCGCCGGTCAGCACCTCGCTGACGGTCGGCTGTTCCTCCTCGATCTCCACACCCAGGCCCGTGGTGCAGTTGCCCTGCGGATCCATGTCGATGAGCAGGACCTTGCGGCGCATGGCCGCCAGCCCCGCGGCCAGGTTCAGCGCGGTGGTGGTCTTTCCGACGCCGCCCTTCTGGTTGGCGACGGCGAGGATGCGGGTGCTTCTGCTCACGGGGTCCGGCCTCCGGTGATCGACGCCCCGGCGGACCGGGACGGGTCGGACATTGTAAGCACCTGCCCGCCCCGGGTGCAGGGCGGCCGCGCGGAATCAGCGCCCGCCGGAGCGCGTGATCACGGCCAGCGTGCGGCGTGCGGGCTGGCCGGGCCATCGCAGGTCGTGGACTCCGACATTCCATTCCTCCCCGAGGGCCGCGACCTCGTCTTCGGACAGGTCGGCTTTCATGGCCAGCAGGCGAGCGCCGGCATCGAGCCAGGGACGGGTCCAGGCGACGAGGCGCTCCAGCGGCGCCAGGGCACGGGCGACGATCTCGTCGGGCGGCGGGTCCAGGGGCAGGCTCTCGAGCCGGGCGTGCAGCGGCTCGACGTGCCCGAGTTCCAGCTTCCGGCAGACGTGTCGCAGGAATCGGACCTTCTTGCCGTTGGAATCGACGAGCAGGTAACGGCGCTGCGGCTCGGCGATGGCCAGAACCAGTCCCGGCAGGCCGGCTCCGGTGCCGGCATCGAGCACGACCTTGCCGCGCAGATGCGGACGGATCGACAGGGAATCGACGAGGTGGCGCTCCACCATCTCGCGCGGGTCGTCGACGGCCGTCAGGTTGTAGGCCGCGTTCCAGCGCGAGAGCTCGGCCAGGTAGTCAACCAGACGCTCGACGGACTGCGCGTCGAGGGCCTGGCCGAGGGCGTCGAGGCCCTGCCCGATCTGTCGGCGCTGCAGTTCCCTCGTGGTGGCGTCCATGTCCGGTTCCCGGCGACGAATCGCCGTCGATTGTATCCGGCGGCTCGGTGCCGGACGCCGCGGGACGGGTAGAATTCCCGCAGGTCAAAGGCTTCCCGAAGACTCCGATCCGATGAAGAAGGCCCTCATTGTGCTGCTGCTGATGGCGATCGTCGTCGCCGCGATCCCGGCCGTCGTCGGCGCGATTCTTGCCAACGAACTCCCCGACGCGGCCCGGCAGCAATGGCCCGATGCACGCGTCGACTGGGACGGCGGCTGGCTGCGTTCGCGCCTCCGCATCGACGACCCCGAACTCGAGGTGGATGCGACATTCCATCACCTGTCGATCTCGCCCGCGGCGTGGATCACCTTCGAGGGTCGCGCCATACCGATGGAACCGGCCGGCGTCATCGATTTCTCGGGGTTCCTCGGGCTGGCGGGCAGGCTGACGGCCCGCGCGTCGGCACCGAGCCTCGATGTCGACGACCGCGCACGCTGGAATTGGCAGGGACTCACCGGCGAGGTCGATGTGGCGCGCGACGGCGAAGCGGTCGGCACGCTGCGAGCCGATCGGCTGACGATCCGCGATGCGCTCGGCAACCAGTTGCAGCTCGCCGAAATCGGCCTGGACCTCGGCTGGTCGCAGCCCGGCGAACGCACGGGGCGCCTCGACCTGGACCTCTCGGCACGCCGAGACGCCCAGCCCTCGAGCCGGCTCGCGATCTCGGCCCGCGAAGTCACCGTCGCCGCGGCGGCGGAACTGGGCGGCGCGCTGGCGCGGCTGGCCTCGGCGGATCCGCGGACCGCGGGCGGCGGTCTCGACGCGCTCGGGGCGGCCAGCGCCTGGCAGCAACTCGTCGCCGGAGGCCTGGAACTCCGCCTGGAAACCCTCGTTCTCGACGAGGTCGTCGAAGCGTCGGGCCGATGGACGCCGGCCGCGGGCCCACTGCGACTCGACGGCCGGGGCGCACTGCCCACGCTCGTCGATTGGTGGTCGACCGTCCTGGGACTGTCGGCCGAACTGCGCCCGAGGGAGGCGCGCGACCAGGTCCGCGCCGCGGTGGCCGACCTGCAGGCCGCCGGGGCGATGTACGTCGAAGGCCAGCGCTTCGAGTTCCGGCTGCCGCCGCCACAGCCCTGAGGAGCATCGAGGATGAGCGAGAACAGGACCCGACCGACCGAGCAGTCCGTCGCCGAGTACGTGGAGAACCTGCCCGACGAGCGCCGGCGCGAGGAGAGCGGCCGGTTGATCGAGATCATGCAGCGCGCCACGGGTTCCGAACCCGTGCTCTGGGGTTCGAGCATCATCGGCTTCGGCCGCTATCGATACACCTACGACAGCGGCCGCAGCGGCGAATGGGCACTGGTCGGGTTCGCGCCGCGCAAGGGCAAGCTCTCGATCTATCTCATGGACGGGTTCGAGGGCCGCGAGGAACTCCTGGAGAAACTGGGACCGCACTCGACCGGAAAATCCTGCCTCTACGTGACCCGCCTGGAGCGCGTCGACGAACAGGTTCTCGAACGACTCGTCGAGGCGTCGGTGGCGGCAATGCGCCGGCGCTATCCGGACCACGACTGAGGCCGCGCCGCTCCCCCGCCGGGGCGGCGGATGCCGGCCGATGCCGCTTGTCCTATACTCGGGGTGATCCGCGCATTCCCCGGGAGGCAACGCCATGCACACCATCCGCCAGATCCTCGATCACAAGGGCGCCGACGTGCACTGGGTCGCGCCCGACAGCAGCGTCCTCGACGGCATCCGCAAGATGGCCGAGCTCGGTATCGGCGCGCTCATGGTGCTGCGCGACGGCAAACCGGCAGGCATCTTCTCCGAGCGCGACTACGCACGCAAGGTCATCCTCGAGGACCGCAGCTCTCGCGACACGCGTGTCGAGGAGATCATGACCCGCGACCTCGTGACCATCGATATCCGTGCGACGGCCGATGCCGGACTGGCGCTGATGACACGCAAGAAGTTCCGCCACCTGCCCGTCATGGATTCGGGTGAGCTGGCCGGCCTGGTGTCGATCGGCGACCTCGTCAATGCCGTCATCGAGGACCAGCAGCTGCTCATCGAGCAGCTCGAGCGCTACGTCACGAGTTGACGCGAGCCTCGCTTCCCGGAGCCGATGCGCGTTCCGGGCGCGATTGCGCGACGTCAAGTTTCCTGCGCCGCCCCGGTGGCAGGCTGTGATCGAGCCCGCCGAGAACCGCTCCGCGATGAAACAGGAATCCGTCCCCGCCGTCGCCCGCCGGATCGGTCTGGATCCGGAGCGCGCGCGCCTTCAGAGCGTCTCCGGCGGGTCGATCGCACGCGCCTACCGGCTCGAAGACGGCGAGCGGACTGCCTTCGTCAAGTGTCTGGACGCCGAGCACGCCGACATCCTCGACGCCGAGATCCACGGGCTGCGATTGCTTTCCGAGGGGGCCGCGCCGCCCGTGCCCGGTGTCCTCGGCGCCGGCCGCACCGACGGCGCGGCCTGGCTGGCCCTGGAATGGCTGGAACTCTCCCGTCCCACGCCCGAAGCCTGGGCACACTTCGGTTCGTCCATCGCGCGCATGCACCGCCGGACATCCGACGCCCACGGCCTGGAGCGCGACAACTACATCGGAAGGACGCCGCAGCCCAATACACGCGAAGACGACTGGACGACCTTCTTCTTCGAACACCGCCTGCGGCCGCAACTGGCCCGGCTCGCGGCTCGGCGCGAGGGGCTGTCCGAACGCCTGCTGGGGCCGCTTCAGAAGACCTGGACGCAGCAGTTCGACGACCATCGTCCCGAACCGTCGCTGCTGCACGGCGATCTCTGGAGCGGTAACGTCGGCATGCGCAGCGACGGCGAGGTGGTCGTCTACGATCCGGCTGCTCATTACGGCGACCGCGAGTGCGATCTCGCCATGGCCGACCTCTTCGGCGGCGTCGACGCCGGCTTCTTCGCCGCCTACGAGGCCGGCTGGCCGCTCGAGGCCGGCTGGCGCGAGCGGCGCCGCTGGTATCAGCTCTACCACCTGCTCAACCATGCCAACCTGTTCGGCGGGCACTACCTGGAAGTCAGCCGCAAGCTCGTCGCCGACCTGGTGGCCGCGGAAAGCACCTGAAAACGCCTTGCCGCAGATGGTGCGGATGGCGCGGATGGCCGCGGATGATTGGCCCGGGAGAAAGGATCACTTCTCCGCACCGGAATCGAATGGCCGAAATTCCATTCGCGGCCTGCGGCCGCTCACCCAAGGGACGTAGCCCTTGGGCTACGACGTCGGCGCCGACCCGATTTTCG
>JAWVZQ010000111.1:0-7492 GCA_033722095.1 Wenzhouxiangellaceae bacterium
CCGACGGCGGCACGCTGCAGATCGGCATCGGCTCGCTCAGCGATGCGCTCGTCAACGCCCTCGTGCTCCGTCCCGAGCACCCGGACGACCACGCCCGGCTGGCCGAGGCGCTGGACGCACCGGTGCCTCCGGGCATCGGCAGCGACGAGCCCTTCGAGCAAGGCCTCTACGGGGCCAGCGAGATGTTCATGGACGGCTTCATGCATCTCTACCGCGCCGGCATCCTCAAGCGCGAGGTCTTCGACGACATCGATCTCATGCGCCGCGCGAATGCCGGCGAAGACGTCGAAGGCGCGGACTCGGGCGCGATCATGGACGGCGGGTTCTTCCTCGGCAGCGAGCCGTTCTATGCGTTTCTGCGCGGGCTGGAAGAGGGCGAGCGTCCACGCTTCCGTATGCATGGCGTCGGCCGCATCAACCAGCTCTACGGCGGGAACGAGGCGCTGGAGATCGAGCAGCGCCGCCATGCGCGGTTCATCAACACCTGCATGATGATGACGGCGACCGGCGCGGCCGTTTCCGACGGCCTCGACGACTACCGCGTCGTCTCGGGCGTGGGCGGCCAGTACAACTTCGTGGCCATGGCGCATGCCATGGACGACGGCCGCTCGGTGCTCATGCTGCGG
Organism: Wenzhouxiangellaceae bacterium; assembly: GCA_033722095.1. Lineage (GTDB taxonomy): Bacteria > Pseudomonadota > Gammaproteobacteria > Xanthomonadales > Wenzhouxiangellaceae. The sequence goes on from JAWVZQ010000111.1 coordinate 627, forward strand.
TCCACGCGCGACGGCGGCAACGGCGTTTCCTCGAACGTCGTCTGGCAGTATCCGCACAACACCATTCCACGCCACCTGCGCGACCTCGTCGTGACCGAGTACGGCATCGCCGACCTGCGCGGCCGGACCGACGAGGAATGCATCCAGGCCATGATCGGCATCACCGACGCGCGCTTCCAGGACGACATCGCCGAGCGTGCGAAGGCCGCCGGCAAGCTCGATCGCGGCTGGCGGATACCGGATTCGGCACGAGCCAACACGCCCGAGCGCCTGCACGAGGCCTTCGCCCCGTTCCGCGCGGACGGCGCCTTTCCCGACTACCCGTTCGGTTCGGACTTCACCGAGGTCGAGCGCGCGCTGATCCCGGCGCTGAAGCGGCTCAAGGCCATCTCGTCATCGCGCATCGACGTGCTGAAGGCGGCCTGGCGGGGGCGCCCCGGTGATCACCCCGAAGCCATGCGGCGGCTCTCGCTGGACTCGCCCGCGAACCTCCGGGAACGGCTCACGGCGCGGGCGCTGGCCGCGATGCTCGACGACTGATCGAAGCGGAGGGACATCACGATGTGCAGATTCACGCATTACATGGGAGACGAGATCGCCGTGGCCGACCTGGTCACGCGGCCCGACCACTCCCTGATCCACCAGGCGACCCACGCCAAGGAGCGTCCCGAACCGCTCAACGGCGACGGTTTCGGCCTGGCCTGGTATGTGCCCGACGACCCCGTCCCGGCCCGATTCCGGTCCCTGACGCCGGCCTGGAGCAATGCCAATCTGGCGGAATTGGCGCGCGTGACGCGCAGCCGCTGCATCATGGCCCACGTGCGCGCCGCGACGAGCGGCAAGTACGACGTCTCCGAGGCCAACTGCCACCCCTTCCGCTGCGGCCCGTTCGCGCTGATGCACAACGGGGACATTCCTGCCTTCGGGCGCATCCGGCGGCCGCTGATGGAGGGGCTCTCGGATTCCGGCTTCACGATGATCCGCGGCAACACCGACTCCGAACACATCTTCGCGCTGGCCATGGAGCGCCTGCGAGGGCGCGAAGAGGACAGCGACTGCACGCTGCTCGCCGAAGCGCTGGAAGGCGCCATCCGCGATGTGCTGGAACTGCTGTCGGCGCACGCGCCGGATTCGCACGCCTACCTGAACCTCGTCCTGACCGACGGTCGGCACGCCGTGGCCTCGCGGTTCAGCACCAATGCCGACTACATCGACAGTCTCTACATCAACCGGGGCGAGCGCTACCGATGCGAGGACGGAGAGTGCGCGATGGGTGACCCGGGGGACAGCGCAGGGGCCGTGCTGTTGAGTTCCGAGCCCTTGACGGCCAGCGAGCGCTGGCGATCCGTGCCGCGCAACCACATCGTGACCATCGACGCCGATCTCGAAACCGGCTCGCGCGAACTGGAGTGCGGCCGGCTTCCGTGATCAGTCGTCGGCGTCGTCCGGCTCCGTCTGCCCATCTTCGTCGCCGTCCCCGCTCGAGGCATCGTCATCGTCGTCGCGCGGCGGTGCGAAGTACAGCACCGTCCAGCCGGCCTCGGGGTCGAACGGAAGTTCCACCGAATACAACCGGGGCCGCTCGCGCGGATCGATGGCGCCGATGAGCAGCCAGTCCTCGCCGCGCTCGCCGAGCGCGTCGTCCATCTTCTCGAGGTCGTGGACGTCGGAGAGCTTCGTGCCCTGGATCGTCCAGCCGTCGTCGAGCCTGCGCTGCAGCCAGTCGTAGTCGGCATGCTCGGCGAAGGCCGAGAAGCCGCGCTGCTCCTGCGTGAGCTGGCGCGACTCGTCGTCGCTGCCCTCGTCGGTGGCCAGCTGCAGCGACCGGTGCCGGCCGAATTTCGGCCCCAGCGCGTTGCAGACCAGCGCGTTGTAGAAATCGTTGGCCGTCGCGCAGAACAGATAGCCGAGGTGGTGCGTTTCCAGCGTGTGTTCGGCGTGCTCGGACAGGATCTCCCCGTAGTAGGTCTCGATGCCGGCCATGCGCGCTTCCTTCAGGCGGCGATAGACGCCGTCGACGATCAGCACCTCGATATCGTGGCGCTGGATCACGCGCGCGAGTTCCAGGGAGAACGGCGATGCGCCGACGATGAGCAGGCCGTTGTCGTCCTCGGCGGCCAGCCCCAGCCTTCGGCCCATGAGGCCCATCGTCAGGCCGTGCAGCACGACCGTGACGAGGATGACGGCGAAGATCAGCGGCAGCAGCACGTCGGCGTCGGCGTAGCCGGCCTCGACCATGGCCGGGCCGAAGACGCCGGCCGTGGCCGCCGCGACGATGCCGCGCGGCGCCATCCAGGCCAGCAGGATGCGGTCCGAGCCGCGCATGCGCGCCCCGATCGTGGCCACGAGCACGGCCACGGGCCGGATCAGGAACACGATGAGCGCGATCAGTGCGGCCGACTTCCAGTCGAGCAGCAGGATCTGATCGATCTCGAGTCGCGCGGTGATGACGATGAACAGCACCGAGACCAGGACGATCGTCAGATTCTCCTTGAAGCGCTGCAGGTCGCGGCGTCCGGCCAGCGGAACGTTGCCGACCACCGTGCCCATGAGCGTCACGCAGAGCAGTCCCGCCTCGTGCTGGAAGGCATTCCCGAGCTTGTAGACGAGCAGCACGAGAACCATGAGCAGCGGCGGCTTCAGGTGCTCCGGCACCGCGCCGCGCTGGAAGAACTTCGCGACCAGCCAGCCGCCGCCGCCGCCGAGCGCCGCGGCCAGCACGATGGCGCCCCCGAGCGCGCCGACCGTCTCGAGCATGCCCTCGCCTGCGACGGTGAAGAACTGGAACGTCAGGACGGCGAGCAGCACGCCGACGGGGTCGTTGACGATGCCTTCCCACTTCAGCAGCGAGGAGGATTCGTCGTTGAGACGGGCGTAGCGCAGGATCGGCTGGATGACGGTCGGACCCGTCACGACGAGAATGGCGCCGAACACCGAGGCCACGGCCCAGCTCATGCCGACCACGTAGTGCGCGGCTGTGGCCGTCATGATCCAGGTCAGCGGCGGTACGACGAACACGAGCCGGCCGATGCCGGGCCCGGCCTTCTTGAGCTCCTTGAGCTTGAGGTCCAGCCCGCCTTCGAACAGGATGATGGCCACGCCGAGGCCGATGAGCTCGGTCAGCTGTTCGGGCGTGGCCTGCATCTCCAGCACGCCCGTGAACGGGCCGAGCACGAGCCCGCCCAGGATCAGGATGACGATGGCGGGCATCTTCAGCAACGAGGCCAGCCACTGGCCCGCCAGGCCTGCGGCCAGGACGATCAGGACGATGGTCGCGGTGTGCATCGGGGCTCCCTGTTCCGGCCGCCGGGGGGTCCGATCGAGGCCCACGGCGTGCGAATGACTTAGAATCTCATGCTTCGATCGAGGAGATCAATGCCGATGCACCGTACCCTATTGCTCATCGCGCTGGCGTCGACGCTCGGCTGCCAGCCCGCCGAAGAACCTTCCCCCGGTACGACTCAGCCCGATGCGCGCGCTTCTGCCGAGGTTGCCGAAACGGCGCCACGCGAAGCGTTGCCGGAAGAGCCACCCGAACTGCTCGTCGACCGCGACCGGCTCGATATCTATCACCCCGTGGAACTCTCGCCGGCCCTGTCGCACCTGTCCGACAACCAGGTCGACATGCTCGCGATCCTCGTCGACGCCGCAGAGATCATGGACGCGCTGTTCTGGCGCCAGGCCTTCGGCGATCCGGCGCCGCTGCTCGCGGCCATCGGGGACGACGAGGTGCGCGATTTCGCGCGTCTGAACTACGGCCCCTGGGATCGGCTCGACGGAAATCGCCCGTTCCTGTCCGGTTTCGGACCGAAGCCGCCCGGGGCGCGCTTCTATCCCGAGGACATGACGCGCGAGGAGTTCCGGGCCTGGAACGATCCGGCCAAGGACGATCCCTACACGCTGATCAGGCGAGACGAGAACGGAGAGCTCGTGGCCGTGCCCTACCACGTGGCCTTCGCCCAGCCGCTGGGCCGCGCCGCGGACCTGTTGCGCAAGGCCGCGCTGCTGGCCGAGGACGAGGCCTTCGCCGAGTACCTGCAGCTGCGTGCCGACGCGCTCATGTCGGGCGAGTACCGCGAGAGCGACCTGGCCTGGATGGACGTGCGCGACAACGACATCGAGCTCGTCTACGGGCCGATCGAGAACTACGAGGACCAGCTGTTCGGCATCCGGACGGCCTTCGAGGCCTTCGTGCTGCTCAAGGACCGCGAGTGGTCGGCGCGGCTGGCGCGTTTCGCGAAGCTGCTGCCCGAACTGCAGAAGGGCCTTCCGGTGCCCGAGGCCTACAAGGCCGAGATGCCGGGTACCGATGCCGATCTCAACGCCTATGATGCCGTCTACTACGCCGGCGACGCCAACGCCGGGGCCAAGACCATCGCGATCAACCTGCCGAACGACGAGCAGGTCCAGCTCGAGAAGGGCACGCGACGGCTGCAGCTGAAGAACACGATGCGCGCGAAGTTCGACCACATCCTCGTGCCGATCTCGGAGCTGCTCATCGACGAGGAGCAGCTTGCGCACATCGACTTCGACGCCTTCTTCGCCAACATCATGTTCCACGAGGTCGCCCACGGTCTCGGCATCAAGTACACCGTCGAGACCGGCGAGCCCGTGCGGCAGGCGCTGGCCGACTACCAGTCGGCGATCGAGGAAGGCAAGGCCGACATCCTCGGGCTGCACATGATCCGCCAGATGTCGGAGATGGGAGAGTGGGACGGCGAGCTCATGGATCATTACGTCACGTTCCTGGCCGGCATCTTCCGCTCCACGCGCTTCGGCGCCTCTTCGGCGCACGGCAAGGCCAACATGGCTGCCTTCAACTGGTTCCGCGAGGCCGGTGCGTTCACGCGCGACGAGGCCACGGGCCGCTACCGCGTCCATCGCGAGGCGTTCGAGCAGGCCATCGACAGCCTGTCGAACCGTCTGCTGACGCTGCAGGGGGACGGCGACTACGCGGCCACGGGAGAATTCCTGGAGGCCTACTCGACGATGCCCGAGGTGCTGTCCGACGACCTTGCGCGTGCCGGAGAGGCAGGCATCCCGGTCGACATCCGCCTGATCCAGGGAGATCGGCTCGACTGAAACCGCCGGGAGGCGATCGATGAAGGCAGGCAAGGGGTGGAGCCGAGCATTCGCGGGCGTCGTGTCGGCGGCCTGCGCGGCGTCGCTTTGCCTGGCCGCCGAGGCGCCCCCGCTGCAGGGCCGGCCCGCGATCGAGCGTTTCGTGCCCGACCTCGGGACCTACCCGCGCCAGTTCGCCGTCGAGCAGGGGCCGTCGGGCATCGTCCACGTCGGCGGTGCCGACGGGCTGCTGACCTTCGACGGTACGACCTGGCACAGCCATGACGTCGGCAGCGAGGAACTCGTCCGCTCGCTCGCCCACGACGGCCGGTCGAGGCTCTACGTCGGCGGCTACGACACTTTCGGCTACTTCGAGACGCCGCTGGTCGGCGAGGGCCGATACGTCGAACTGGTCTCCCGCTTCGGCATCGACGAGCCGGATTTCGCCGATATCTGGCAGGTCGAGATCATGCCCGAAGGGGTCTTCTTCGTCGGGCTCAACGACGTGTTCCGCTTCGACCCGGCCTCGGGTCGAACGGGCCACTGGCAGCATCCCGGAAAGTTCGGTGCGCTGGCGCGCATCGGCGATCGCCTGTTGCTGCAGTATCGCGGCGAGGGCCTGCGCGAGTGGCACGACGGGGACTTCGTGCCGGTTCCCGGTTCGGAAGGGCCGGGCCGCCAGATCTTCCACCTCGTCCCGGTCGGGCAGGACACCGGCCTGGCCATGGATCGGGACGGTGGCTGGATCGAGATTCGCCCGCCGGGCCATGCCGCCCTCGAGATGCCGTCCGGCGTGCCGGATTCCAGTTACTTCGCCTCGGTGCTGGCGCTCGGCGAGGGCAGGCTGGCGCTCGGTTCCGTCGATGGCTGGCTGTATTTCATCGATCTCGCCGAGGGCAGCGTTCGTTCGTTCCGCGTGGCCCACGACTGGATTTCCGACCTGGCCTGGTCGCCAGAGGGCGGCATCATCGCCCAGACCGATCTCGAGACACTGTTCGTTCGGTGGCCGTCGCAGTGGGCGGCGATCGGCACCGACGAGGGCCTGAACGGGGCCGTGATGCGGGTCCTGCCCTGGCAGGGTCGCTGGCTGGCGATCACGAACGGCGGCGTGTTCGCCACGACACCGGACGATGCGGGCCGCTTCGAGCCGCTGCCCTGGACCGAGTTCGAGGCCTGGGATTTCCTTCCGCTCGGAGACGGGTCCGGGTTGCTGGCCGACTCGTATGCCGTCAAGCACGTCGATCTCGAAGGCGTGAGGGCGACGAGCGAGGCCATCACCTATCCGCGGCGCATCGTGGCCAGCCGGTTCCACGAACGGCGCTACTACGTCGGCTCGGAGGCCGGGCTCGGCATCTTCGAGTTCCGCGATGGCGAACTCGAGCCGCTGCTGATACCCGGCGCGGACGGCGAAGCGATCTTCACGCTCGTCGAGACCGCGCCCGACGAACTGCTGCTCGGCACGCAGGGCTCGGGCGTGCTGCGCGCTCGCATCCAGGCCGACGGCACGGCGCTGGTCGCAGAGCGCGTCGACTCGGGCATCGATTACGGCGACGCCGAGTATGCCGACCTCGTCGAGATCGACGGGTCCGTTCATGCCGTGACCGAGAACGGATTCTGGCGTCATGTCGACGGCGATTTCGTGCGCACCGACCTGGACGGTCTCGATGCGCTGCGCGTCGACGACCACTTCCTCGAGGTTCGCCAGGCCCCCGACGGCAGACTCTGGGCGTTCGATTTCAATCGCCTGTTCCGGCACGACGGCGAGGCGGGCTGGCAGCGGATGGACGTCGATGCGCTGTTCCGCG
>JAWVZQ010000112.1:0-7486 GCA_033722095.1 Wenzhouxiangellaceae bacterium
CCTGAGTCTCGGCGCCATGAACTTCCTCAGCGGGCTGGACCGCGGCTTCGACCACGCCTCCGATCGCTCCGAAGACGACCGCGCGTTCCGCCGCGACGACGCCGAGACGCTGGAGATGGCACTGGACTGGCTCGCCGACCAGGACGGCGAGACTCCACTGTTCCTGCTGCTGCACCTCTACGACGTGCATTCGCCGCACCTGCCCACGCCAGCATCGCGCGCGGCCATGGGCGACTATTCCGGTGAACTGGCCGACGGCATCAGCGTGGAGACGCTCTACAACGACTCGCAGAAGTTCGTCGACCGCCCCGACGACCTCGAGGCGCTGCGCTGGTTGTACTCGGGAGAAGCCGCCGAGGCCGACGACCGTGCCGGACGGTTCCTGGCCGCGCTCGACGCGGCGGGCATCCTCGACGATTCGGTCGTCGTCTTCCTCGCCGACCACGGACAGGGCCTGGGAGAGAACGCCTACTTCGGGCACGGCCCGACGCTCGAGCAGACCGTGCTTCACGTCCCGCTCATCGTCCGGGATTTCCGCGCTCCGCCCGACGGCCGCCGCGTGACCGACAACGCCGGCCTCGTCGACGTCGCGCCGACGCTGCTGGCGCTGGCGGGTCTGCCGCACGACGACCTGCCGGGCCGCGACCTGCTGGCCGGCGAACCGCCCCGGGAGCCCCCGGCCTATCTCAGCGAGGTGGAGCAGCGCTCGGGCCAGACCGAGTACCGCCCCGAGTGGTTCGACGACGAAGCGCTGGCCGTGTTCTTCGACGACTTCAAGCTCGTCGACGCCGAGGGCGAGCAGAGGCTCTACCGCCTGACGGGCGACCGGGGCGACGTGCTGGAGCCGGCGGCCGACGATGCGCTGCACCCGGCGCTGCGTGCCTGGCTCGTCGACCTCATGGCGGCCTACCGCGACGGAACGCTGGACAGCGAGCGCGCCGACCTCGACGCCGAGGCCGTCGAGCAGCTGCGCTCGCTGGGCTACATCCAGTAGGACCCCCTGTCGGGGGGCTTCAGACGCTGGCCGCCGAGCGCATCTTCGAGATCACCTCGGCGTAGTCGGGCGCATTGAAGATCGCCGAGCCCGCCACGAGCGTGTCCGCGCCGGCCGAGATCACCTCGCGCGCGTTGTCGGGCTTGACGCCGCCGTCGATCTCGAGCCGGATCTCGCGGCCGGATTCGTCGATCATGTGCCGTGCCCTGCGCAGCTTCTCGAGCGCGGCCGGAATGAACTTCTGGCCGCCGAAGCCCGGGTTGACGGACATGATCAGCAACAGGTCGATCTTGTCGATCACCCACTCGCAGGCCTCCAGTGGCGTTGCGGGATTCAGCACGAGTCCGGCCTTGCAGCCGGCCTCGCGGATCAGCGACAGGGTGCGGTCGACGTGCTCGCTGGCCTCGGGATGGAAGCTGATCACCGAAGCGCCGGCGTCGGCGAAATCCCCGACGATGCGGTCGACGGGCTTGACCATGAGGTGCACGTCGATGGGTGCGGTCACGCCGTGGTCGCGCAAGGCCTTGCAGACCATGGGCCCGATGGTCAGGTTCGGCACGTAGTGATTGTCCATGCAGTCGAAGTGCACCCAGTCGGCGCCGGCTTCGAGCACGCTGTCGACTTCCTCGCCGAGGCGGGCGAAATCGGCCGAGAGGATGGAGGGGGCGATGACGAGCGGCTGCTGCATGGCGGACTTCCTGGGGCGTGGGCGCGTATCCATTGTCGCCGATCGGCGCGGTGCTGTCCGGGGGGCTTCGGTGGCTGCATCTCTTAGAGGATATGCGCGAAGACGCTAAGGCGCGAAGAAAAACGGACATTCTGAAAAAAAACCGCAGTTCAAGGCGGATGCGCGCAGATGGAAGATGGAACCGGGCATCGCGAGCAGCGCGGGGGCGACGTTTGCGAGGAGGGGAACATTTCCGCGAATCCGTTGCAGTGGTCCCGGCGTGCCGGCCGCGCCATGGCTTCCGCTCTGGCGAGCGACTGTTCCCCCTCCGTTCATCCAGAATCGCCAATTTTTCAGGAATTTTTCTGTTATTCGGTTTCTCTGCGCGCCTTCGCGCCTTCGCGCGTATCCTCTTAATGCCGCGGCGCCGACGCCCGGCCCGGGGCCGGTGAAACGTATAATTCCAGGCACGATCTTCCCGGGAGCGACCCGTGAGCGACTACCCCGTCCCGCCGCTGGAGCGCGTACACCAGGGCAAGGTCCGCGACATCTACCGCGTCGACGACGACCGGCTGCTGATGGTGGCCTCCGACCGGCTCAGCGCCTTCGACGTGGTCCTGCCCGACCCGATACCGGGCAAGGGCGAGATCCTCACCCGGATCTCGGAGTTCTGGTTCTCGCAGTTCGATGACCTCGTCTCCAACCACTGCCTCGACGACGACCTTGCCGAGGTGCTCGGCGATGCGGACCTCGCGCGCGCGCTCGCGCCGCGAAGCATGCTCGTGCGGGCCCTGAAGCCCCTGCCCGTGGAGGCCATCGTGCGCGGCTACCTGGCGGGCTCGGGCTGGAAGGACTATCGCGCGACGGGCGCCGTCTGCGGCATCGCGCTGCCGCGCGGCCTCGAGCAGGCCGCGCGCCTGGCCGAGCCGATCTTCACGCCGTCGACGAAGGCGGCCGTCGGGGACCACGACGAGAACGTCGACTTCGATCGCATCAAGGATCTCGTCGGCGCCGAACTCGCGTTCCGCATCCGCGACATCAGCATGGCGATCTACCTGCGCGCAGGCGCCCACGCCCGGGAACGCGGCATCATCATCGCCGACACCAAGTTCGAATTCGGGGTCGACGACGACGGCACGCTCTACCTCATCGACGAGGTGCTGACGCCCGATTCATCGCGGTTCTGGCCCGAAGAGGCATGGCGGCTGGGCATCAGCCCGCCGAGCTACGACAAGCAGTTCGTGCGCGACTGGCTCGAGGCACAGGACTGGGACAAGAAGCCGCCGGGCCCGCGTCTGCCCGAGGAGATCGTCGAACAGACCCGGGCGCGCTATCTTCAGGCCGCCGATTCGCTGCTGGCCGACTGAAGCAGTTCGAGCAGCCGCTTCGCGGCCGGCGCCGACGAGGCCGGATTCTGGCCCGTCACGACGAGTCCGTCCACCTCGACGTTCGGCCCGAAGGCGTCGACCTTGCGGAACTCGGCGCCGCGCTGCTTCAGGCGATCCTCGAGCAGGAACGGCACCACGTCCTCGAGGCCGACTTCCTTTTCCTCCTCGTTGGTGAACCCGGTCATGCGCTTGCCGGAGACGAGCCATTCGCCCGTCCCGTCCTCGACGTCGAGCAGCACGGCAGGCGCGTGGCAGACGGCCGCGACGGGCTTGCCGGCGGCCAGGAAATCGCCGATCAGCGAGATCGACTTCGGGTCGTTGACGAGGTCCCAGAGCGGGCCGTGGCCGCCGGGGTAGAAGATCGCGTCGTAGTCCAGGGCCTGGACGCCGGCCAGCCGCATCGTGTTGGCCAGCCTGCGCTGAGCCTCCTCGTCTTCGTGGAAGCGGCGCGTGGCGTCGGTCTGGGCGTCCTCGGCGTCGCTGTTCGGGTCCAGCGGCGGCTTTCCACCGGCCGGCGATGCCAGCGAGACCTCGGCACCGGCGTCGAGGAACTCGTAGTAGGGCGCGGCGAATTCCTCGAGCCAGAAACCGGTCTTCTCGCCCGTGTCGCCGAGGCGGTCGTGCGAGGTCAGTACCATCAGGATCTTCATGGGGAATCGCTCCGGTTCGAAACCCCTCCAGCCTACGGCATCGACGTGGAGGCGTCGCCCTCGCCGGCGCTCGCGCCGCGCTCGGCGGCATGGTCGCGGGCCAGCAGCACGTAGAAGGCCGGCAGCACGAACAGCGTCAGCAGCGTGCCGATGCCGAGGCCCGTGGCGATGGTCAGCCCGATCGCGAAGCGGCTTTCCGCGCCGGGTCCGCCGGCCAGCAGCAGCGGAATCATGGCCACGATCAGTGCCACCGAGGTCATGAGGATGGGACGCAAGCGGATCGCCGCCCCCTCGATGACGGCCTGCAGGCGATCCATGCCGCGCTCGACCTGGAGCTTGTTGGCGAACTCGACGATCAGGATTCCGTTCTTCGAGACCACGCCGATGAGAGTGATGAGTCCGACCTGCGTGTAGATGTTCATGGTCGCGAAGCCGAGCATGATGAACGCCATCGCGCCGGCCACCGAAAGCGGGACCGAGACGAGGATGATGAACGGGTCGCGCCAGCTCTCGAACTGGGCGGCCAGCACGAGGTAGATGACGATCAGCGAGACCAGGAAGGTCACGGCCAGCGCGCTGCCCTGCTGTTTGAACTGGCGCGTCTGGCCCTTGTAGTCGTAGCCGAAGCCCTGCGGAAACACCTCCGCGGCCGCCGACTCCAGGAACGCCACGGCCTGGCCCGTCGAGACACCGGGGCGCAGCACGCCCTCGAGCGCCACGGAGTTGAGCTGGTTGAACTGGGTGCGCTGCGACGGCTCGACGACGGTCTCGAACTTCACGAAGTTGCCGAGCGGCACGAGCTGACCCGAATCCGCGCGCAGGTAGTAGCGGGACAGGTCCTCGACCACGGCGCGCTTGTCGCGCTCGACGCGCGGGATCACCTCGTAGGAGCGGCCCTGCATGCTGAAGCGGTTGATGTAGCCGCCGCCGAGCAGGCCCGAAAGCTCGCGGCCCACGTCGGCCATCGACAGCCCGAGGTCGGCGACGCGATCACGGTCGACGACGACGCGCTGGACGGGGCGGTCGAATTCGATCGACTTCTGCAGGAAGCCGAACAGGCCGCTCTGCATGGCACGGCCGAGGATCTCGTCGGCGACCTCGTCAAGACGCTCGTAGTCGCGTGCCGTGGTGATGACGAACTGCACGGGCAGGCCGTCGCCGGCCCCGGGAATCGAGGGCCTGGCGAACACCGATGTACGCAGGCCCGTGACCTCCGAGACGGCCTGCTGCATCATCGGCTCGACCTCGAACTGCGAAATCTCGCGCTCGTCCCAGGGTGCGAGCTTGAAGCCGCCGAACAGCACGTTGGGCGCCTGTCCGCCGAGCAGCATGAAGGTCTCGTCGTAGCCGGGCAGTTCCTCGAAGCGCCGCTGCAACGCCTCGGCGTAGGTTTCGAGGTATTCCAGCGTCGCCGTCTGCGGCGCCTCGGCCTGGAACAGCAGGATGCCCTGGTCCTCGGTCGGCGCCAGTTCGGCGCGGCTGAGCTGCAGCATGAACCAGATCGAGGCCAGCAGCAGCACGGCGAGCAGAACGACCACGCCCACGGACTCGAGCACCCAGGACAGTGCCCCGCGGTAGCCGTCGGCCAGCCGTTCGAAGTTCCGCTCCACGGCCGACTCGAAGCGGGAAGTCTCGCCCTCGCGCCTGAGCACCTTGCCCGAGAGCATCGGCGAGAGCGTCAGCGCCACGACGCCCGAGACGAGCACGGCGCCGGCCAGCGTGAACGCGAATTCCGTGAACAGCGCGCCCACGAGTCCGCCCATGAAGCCGATCGGCGCGTAGACGGCAATCAGCGTCGTGGTCATCGCGACGACCGGGACGGCCATCTCGCGCGCGCCGTTCAGGGCGGCCTCGAAGCGCGATTCTCCCTGCTCGATGTGGCGGTGGACGTTCTCGACGATGATGATGGCGTCGTCGACGACGAGGCCGATGGCCAGCACCATGGCCAGCAGCGTCAGCAGGTTCAGCGAGAAGCCGAATGCCAGCATGACCATCGCCCCGCCGATCAGCGACAGCGGCACGGCCACGGAAGGCACGATGGCCGCGCGCACCGAGCCCAGCGTCAGGTAGACGACGACGAGCACGATGAGCACGGCCTCGACGAGCGTCGTGACGACTTCGCGGATGGAACTCTCGATGAATTCCGAGGCGTCGTAGGGGAGTTCGACCTTGAGGCCCTCGGGCAGCTGCGAGCGGATGTCGGGGAGTTCCGCGCGCACGCGCTCGGCCACTTCCAGCGGGTTGGCGCCGGGCGCGAGCTCGATGGCCACGTAGGTCGACGGCTGTCCCTTGTACTGGTTCGTCTGGGTATAGGTCTGCGATCCGAGTTCCGTGCGCGCGATGTCGCCGAGCCGCACGACGCTGCTGCCGGACTGCCGGACCACGAGCCGCTCGAAGGCCTCGGGGCTGGACACGTCGGTGTTCGTGGTCAGGTCGATGGCCACGAACCGGTCGCGCGTCTGTCCGATTCCGGCCTGGACGTTGTTGTCGAGCAGCACGGCGACGAGTTCGGCCGCGGTGAGATCGACGGAAGCGAGGCGCTGCGGATCGATCCAGATGCGCTGGGCGAAGCTGCGCCCGAGCAGTTCGGCCTTGCCGACGCCCGACAGCGCCTGAAGCCGGGGCTGGACCTCGCGCAGCAGGTAGTCGGTGATCTGCGGCACGGCCAGCGTCTCGCTGAAGAAGGCGATGTACATGAGCGCCGTGGATTCGCCCGTCGTGGAAGTGATTACGGGATCGCGGGCGGCCTCCGGAAGCACGTCGCGCTGGCTGGCGACCTTGGCCTGGATTTCCGACAGCGCATCGTTGGCGTCGTAATCGAGTTCCATGCGCGCCTCGATCGTCGACACCCCCTGCGAACTCGTCGAGGCCAGGTAGTCGATGCCCTCGGCCTCCGCGATGGCCTGCTGCAGCGGCTGGGTGATGAAGCCCTTGACGAGCGTCGAGTCCGCGCCGGGATAGGCCGTGGTGACGGTCACGGTCGTGCTCTCGAGTTCGGGGTACTGGCGGACCTCGAGTTCCAGCGCGCTGCGGATGCCGAGCAGCAGGATCAGCAGGCTGACGACCGAGGCCAGGACGGGCCTGCGGACGAACGGATCGGTCCAGTGCATCAGGCGTCGCCCGATTCGGCCGTCACGCGCACGGCCTGGCCGCCGCGCAGCCGAAGCAGGCCGGCGGCCACCACGGGCGTCCCGGCCTCGAGACCGTCGACGACCTCGACCTGCCCGTCGCGTACCTCGCCCGTGGTCACCGAGCGCCGCTGCACGGTCTTCGATCCGCCGTCATCGGCGATGACGAACACGAAATCGCCGTAGGTGTTGTACGACACGGCCGTGCGCGGAACGGTCACGACCTCGCGCACGCGATCCTGGTAGGTCCGGACCTCGGCGAACATGCCGGGGCGCAACCGCTGCTCCGAGTTGTCGAGCGAGGCACGCACGCGCACCGTGCGCGTCGCCGCCGTCACCGAGGACTCCAGTGCCAGCACGCGGCCGGAGAAGACGCGTTCGGGCCAGGCCGAGACGCTCACCTCGACGCGATCGCCCACGGCGATCAGCGGCAGCTGGGCCTCGGCGATCGTGAAGTCGACCTGGATGGGGTCGAGCATGTTGATCTCGACGATCGGCGTACCCACCGCCAGGAACTCGCCGAGATCGACCTCGCGCAGTCCCAGCACGCCCGAGAACGGCGCCTCGACGGTCTTCTTGTCGAGCAGTGCCTGCTGCTCGTGGACGCGTGCCATGGCCGCCTCGTAACTGGCCCGGGCCTCGTCGAACTGTGCACGCGA
>JAWVZQ010000113.1:0-7480 GCA_033722095.1 Wenzhouxiangellaceae bacterium
TACGCACTCGGTCCCGCGCGGCGCGAGCTCGAGACCGGCACCGCCGAGCGCCGCTACATGCTGACGATGACGCTGGTTCCGCTGGCGATCTTCGCGCTGTTCGGCGCGCTGACGCCGACCAAGTTCCACTGGATCGTGCCCGTCTGGCTCGGCATGCTGCCGATGCTGGCCGGAACCGTGTGGATGCCCGGCACGCCGGCAGGCAATGGGCTGAAGTGGATCCGCACGGCCTGGAAGCCGCTGCTCCCCGCCTCGCTGGCGGCGGCCGGGCTCGCCCTGCACTACGCCGCACTCGGCCTGCCCGGCCTGCCCTGGCAACCGCACCGGCTCGGTTACATGGGCTGGCCCGAGATCGCCGAGCGCGTCCACGAGATCGAGCAGCGCGTTGAACGCGATTCCGGGCGGCGGCCGATCGTGGCCGGGCTGGCCAAGTGGGGGATCCCGGCCGCGCTGACCTTCCATGATGTCGACGGGCGCGTCGACAACATCACGGCGCGCAACATCGTCGGCATGAGCGGGTCGCAATGGGAACGCTGGTTCGACCCGGACACCGATCCGGCGCGGCCGGTCATCCTCGTCAGCCACGAGTCCAAACGCATCGACGACGAATGGCTGTCGGGCGCGCTGATCGGGCTGGGGCCGCTGAACCGGGAAACCGTCTACCGCGACGGGCGGCCCGTCCAGTTCCTGTACTGGCGCGTCGCCGACGGTTTCCGGCCCGAGCAACTGCGCTATCCCGGGCACATTCCCGAGTAGTTGCCGACGCGAGCCGCTTCCGGGTGGGATTTCCGCGCAGGAACTGGCACAATACCGGCTTCCCAGAGAAGCGGAGTCCCATGGCAAAAGACGAACAGATCGAGATGGAGGGCCGGGTTCTCGAGACCCTTCCGAACACCATGTTCCGTGTCGAACTCGACAACGGGCACACGATTACCGCGCATATCTCCGGCCGCATGCGCAAGCACTACATCCGAATCCTCACTGGCGACCGCGTCAAGGTCGAGATGACGCCCTACGACCTCAGCAAGGGCCGCATCACCTATCGCATGAAGTGATCGCCGGCTCCGGCGCCCGGCCGGAGCCTCGCAGCGACGAGCGTGCTCAGCCGGCGACCGACGACTCGGCCGCCTCGCGCTCGAAAGTCAGTTCCAGGCCCTTTCCGGCTTCCGAGACATCGACATGCACGGTCCCGCCGTGCTCGCCCAGTTCGCCGAACAGCAGTTCGTCGGCCAGCCGCCGCTTGATGTGCTGCTGGATGACGCGCTTCATCGGTCGTGCGCCCATGGCCGGGTCGAAGCCGTGCCGTGCCAGCCAGTCGCGCGCAGCCGCGCTGACCTCGATGTGCACGTTGCGGTCGGCGAGCTGGTTCTCGAGTTCCATGACGAACTTGTCGACGACCTGCAGGATGACGTCGAACGGCAGCGCGCTGAAGTGGATGATGGCGTCGAGGCGGTTGCGGAACTCCGGCGTGAACTGGCGCCGGATCGCCTCGCTGCCGTCCGCTTCCCGGCTGTCGTCCGTGAACCCGATCGCCCGCTTGCTCATGTCGGCGGCTCCGGCATTGGTCGTCATCACGAGAATGACGTTGCGGAAGTCGGCCGTGCGACCGTTGGCGTCGGTCAGCTTGCCGTGATCCATGACCTGCAGCAGCAGGTTGTAGACATCGGGGTGCGCCTTCTCGATCTCGTCGAGCAGCAGCACCGCATGAGGATTCTGCGTCACCGCCTCGGTCAGCAGTCCACCGCGGTCGAAGCCGACGTAGCCCGGCGGCGCACCGACCAGGCGCGAGACCGTGTGCGCTTCCATGTACTCCGACATGTCGAAGCGGATCAGTTCGATTCCGAGCGTCATGGCGAGCTGCCGCGTGACCTCGGTCTTGCCCACGCCCGTGGGCCCGGCGAACAGGTAGGAACCGATCGGCCGCTCGGCGTCGACGAGGCCCGAGCGCGCCATCTTGATCGCAGAGGCCAGCGTCTCGATGGCGTCGTCCTGGCCGAACACGGTGAGCTTGAGGTCGCGCTCGAGCGTGCGCAGCGCATCCCGGTCCGAACGCGAGACCTGGCGCGGCGGGATGCGTGCCATGCGCGCGATGACGTCCTCGATTTCGGTCACGCCGATGCGCTCGGCGCGGTCGTTCTCGGCCAGCAGCCGCTGGCGCGCGCCGGCTTCGTCGATGACGTCGATGGCCTTGTCGGGCAGGTGCCGGTCGTTGATGTGGCGCGCGGAGAGCGACGCGGCCGCCTCCAGCCCCTCGCTCGTGTATTCGACGCCGTGGTGTTCCTCGAAGCGGTGCTTGAGCCCGTTGAGGATCTCGATGGTCTCGGCCACCGTCGGCTCGACGATGTCGATCTTCTGGAAGCGACGCGCCAGCGCCCGGTCCTTCTCGAACACACCGCGGTATTCCTCGAACGTCGTCGAGCCGATGCAGCGCAATTCGCCGTTGGCCAGCACGGGCTTGATGAGATTCGACGCGTCCATGACGCCGCCCGACGCCGCGCCGGCGCCGATGATGGTGTGGATCTCGTCGATGAACAGCACGGCCGACTCGCGCTGGCGGAGCTCGGCCAGCACGGCCTTGAGGCGCTTCTCGAAGTCGCCCCGATACTTCGTCCCGGCCAGCAGCGCACCGAGGTCCAGTGCCCAGATTTCGGTATCTTCGAGCACCTCGGGCACCTCGCCGCGCTCGATGCGCAACGCAAGGCCCTCGGCCAGCGCGGTCTTGCCCACGCCCGACTCGCCGACGTAGAGCGGGTTGTTCTTGCGCCGGCGGCAGAGGATCTGGATCGTTCGCTCGACCTCGGCCTCGCGGCCGATCAGCGGGTCGATGAGGTCCTCCCGCGCGCGATCGTTGAGGTTCGTCGCGAAGCTCGCCAGCGGCGACTTCTGCTCGCCAGTTTCCTCGCCGGGCTTGGTCTCGGCGGCCTCGGGCTCCTCGGGCGCCGGCTCCTCGCCCTTGGTGATGCCGTGCGAGATGAAGTTGATGACGTCGAGCCGCGTGACGTCCTGGCGACCCAGCAGGTAGACGGCGTGCGAATCCTTCTCGCTGAAGATCGCGGCGAGGACATTGGCGCCGAGCACCTCGCTCTTCTCCGCCGACTGGACGTGGTAGAGCGCACGCTGCAGCACGCGCTGGAACCCGACCGTGGGCTGGGTATCGCGCTGGTCGCCCTCGGAGAGCACGGGAACGGTCTCGTTGAGGACGCGGTCGAGCTGCTCGCTCAGTGACTGCAGGTCCGTCTGGCAGGCAACGAGCACCGAGCGCGCGGAGGGATTGTCGACGAGCGCGAGCAGCAGGTGCTCGACGGTCAGGAACTCGTGGCGGCGGCTACGCGCCGCGTGGTAGGCCTGCGAGATCGAAAGTTCCAGATCCTTGCTGAACATCGGCAATCACTCCTGTCGCGTGGTGCCGCCGCGGCACCTGTTGCATGGACCGTCCCGGCCGGCGATCGTTCCCGCGGCCGGCGTCGCCGACCCGGATCGCGCACCGCGCCGGGCGGTCAGGATTCCTCCAGCGTGCACTGCAGCGGGTGCTCGTGCTCGCGGGCGTAGTCATTGACCATGACCGCCTTGGTCTCGGCGATCTCGCGCGTGTAGACGCCGGCCACGCCCCGGCCGCGCGTGTGGACATTGAGCATGACCTGGGTGGCCTTGTCGTGGGCCAGGCCGAAGAAGCGCTTCAGCACGTCGACGACGAATTCCATCGGCGTGTAGTCGTCGTTCAGCAGGACGACCTTGTAGAGCGGCGGCTTGCTGACCTTCGGACGCGACTCCTGCAGGGCCAGGCCGTCGCTCGGGGAACCGGGTTGGCGGGTTGGATCGCTCATGGCACCGGGGGTGATTCACGTTCCTGGGGGAAATGGTACCCGAATCCGCTGAAGACAAGGCGGCAATGCCGGACCCCCGTCACGTTCCGGGCGGGGAACGACGAAGCCGGGCGCCCGGTGGACGCCCGGCCACAGCCACCCTCCCCCATCCCCGGCTCAGGCCGAGGCGCGGAACTGCTCCTCCTCGGTCGAGCCCGACAGCGCGCTCAGCGAGGAAGTGCCGCCCGAGATCGCCTGGGCCAGCTGGTCGAAGTAGCCGGTGCCGACCTCCTGCTGGTGGCGCGTGGCCGTGTAGCCGTCGGCCTCGGCGGCGAATTCGGCCTCCTGGAGCTCCACGTAGGCCGGCATCTGGCGGGCCTTGTAGCCGCGCGCGAGCTGGAACATCGAGTGATTCAGCGCGTGGAATCCGGCCAGCGTGATGAACTGGAACTTGTAGCCCATCGCGCCGAGCTCGCGCTGGAACCGCGCGATGTCGGTCTCCGAGAGGTTCTTCTTCCAGTTGAACGACGGCGAGCAGTTGTAGGCCAGCTGCTTGCCCGGATATTCGTCGTGGATGGCCTCGGCGAAGCGCCGCGCCTCGCCGAGGTCGGGCGTCGAGGTCTCGCACCACAGCAGGTCGGCGTGCGGCGCGTAGGCCAGCCCGCGCGAGATCGCCTGCTCCATGCCGGCGCGGACCCGGTAGAAGCCCTCGCCCGTGCGCTCGCCGGTCGTGAACTCGCGGTCTCGGGGGTCGATATCGGAGGTCAGCAGGCCGGCGCCCATCGCGTCGGTGCGCGCCACGAGGATCGTCGGCACGCCGCAGATGTCGGCGGCCAGCCGGGCCGAGACGAGCTTGGCGACGGCCTCGCTCGTCGGCACGAGCACTTTCCCACCCATGTGCCCGCATTTCTTGGCCGAGGCCAGCTGGTCCTCGAAGTGCACGCCGGCCGCGCCGGCGTCGATCATGTCCTTCATGAGTTCGTGGGCGTTGAGGACGCCGCCGAAGCCGGCCTCGGCGTCGGCGACGATGGGCGCGAACCAGTCGATGTCGTCACGGCCGTCAGCGTGCTGGATCTGGTCTGCACGACGCAGCGTCTGGTTGATGCGGCGCACGACATCGGGCACCGAACTGACCGGGTACAGCGACTGGTCGGGGTACATCTGGCCGGCGTTGTTCGCGTCGGCCGCGACCTGCCAGCCCGACAGGTAGATCGCCCTGAGGCCGGCGCGCACCTGCTGCATGGCCTGGTTGCCGGTCAGCGCGCCGAGCGCATTGACGAACGGCTCGTCGCGCATCAGGCGCCAGAGCTTCTCGGCGCCGCGCCGGGCCAGCGTGTGTTCGACGGAAAGCGAGCCCCGGAGGCGCAGCACCTCGGCGGCGTCGTAGGGACGTTCCACGCCCTTCCAGCGCGGGTCCTCGGTCCATTGTCGTTCCAGGGCGATGATGTCGGCGGTCTGGGTCGGCTTGTTCATCGTTTCTCCTCGGTGCGTCGCGTTGCGGGGTTCATCGGTCGTGCTCGTCGGTGCGTCCGGTCTAGGCATCGTCGCGGGCGACGAGGCGCTCGTAGGCCGGCAGGGTCAGGAATTCCACGAAGTCGTCGTCGGCCGTCACCTCGGCCAGCAGTTCGGCGGCTTCGGCGTAGCGCTCCTCTTCGAACCGGCTCTCGCCGACCTCGTCGCGGATCACGGCCAGCGCCTCCCGGCGCCACTCGTCGACGAGCGCCAGGTCGATGTCGCGGCCGTCCTCGAGCCGGCCGGCCGGGTGGCGCGCCCACTGCCAGAGCTGGGCTCGGGCGATCTCGGCCGTGGCCGCGTCCTCCATGAGGTGATGGATGGGCACGCAGCCGGCGCCGCGCAGCCAGGCGGCCAGGTAGCGGATCGCGACCTCGATGTTTCCGCGCACGCCGCCTTCCGTGATCGTGCCCTCGGCCGGTTGGAGCAGGTCGGCGGCCGAGACCTCGACGTCGTCACGCAACCGATCCAGCTGGTTCGGCCCGTCGAGCACGGCATCGAAGACGTCCATGGCGACGGGGATCAGGCCCGGGTGCGCGACCCAGGTCCCGTCGTGACCGTCGTTCGCCTCGCGGTGCTTGTCGGCGCGGACCTTCTCGATCGCGGCACGGTTGGCGTCCTCGTCGTCCTTGATCGGGATCTGCGCGGCCATTCCGCCCATGGCGAAGGCACCGCGCCGGTGGCAGGTCCGGATCAGCAGCCGCGAGTACGCGCGCAGGAAGGGAACGGTCATCGTGACCTGTTCACGATCCGGAAGCACTTTGTCAGGATGGCTGCGCAGCCGCTTGATATAGCTGAAGATATAGTCCCAGCGTCCGCAATTCAGCCCGACGATGCGCGAGCGCAGCGCATGCAGGATCTCGTCCATCTCGAACACGGCCGTGATCGTCTCGACGAGCACCGTGACCTTGATCGTGCCGGGCGCCAGGCCGAGCCGGTCCTCGATCAGCGCCAGCGCTTCCTCCCAGAGCGCGGCCTCGTGGCGGCCCTCGAGCTTCGGCAGGTAGAGGTAGGGTCCCGAGCCCTTTTCGAGCAGCGTCCTGGCGTTCAGGAACACGTAGCAGGCCGCGTCGAACAGTCCGCCGGGCAACGGCCGACCGTCGACCTCGACGTGGACCTCGTCGAGGTGCCAGCCGCGCGGCCGGGCGATGAGCACGGCCGGGTCGTCGCCGAGCGCATAGTGCTTGCCGTTCGGCGCCGTGTACTCGATCGTCCCGGCCACGGCATCGGCCAGGTTGCGCTGGCCGAGCGTCATGTTCTCCCAGCTCGGGGCGCTGGAGTCCTCGAAGTCGGCCATGAACACGCGCGCACCGCTGTTGAGCGCGTTGATGACCATCTTGCGGTCCACGGGGCCCGTGATCTCGACGCGCCGGTCGCGCAGGTCGTCGGGAATCTCCGCGACCTTCCAGTCGGCCTCTCGGACGGCGCGCGTTTCGGGCACGAAATCCGGCAGTTCGCCGGCATCGAGCGCCGCCTGGCGCGCCTGGCGCGCCGCGAGCAGGCCGTCGACGGTTCCCCGGAACCGGCTTCCCAGTTCGCCGAGCAGCGCGAGCAATTCCGGCGTGAACAGTCCCGCGGCCGCCTCGGGCGGCTCGCGCAGCAGGCGGGCCGGCGTGGACGCTTCGGCTTCGGGATTCGGGGTCGGCTGCGGCTGGGACATCGATGGCGCTCCATGACGGGACTTCGTTGGAGCGACAGGCTAGGAGCGCCTAAAGGTATTTGACAAGTGAAATATTTAGATACCGATCATTGGATTTTCCAATATACTGGAGCCACGCGACCGACCACGGAACCCGAACCGTGTACAAGGGCAATCTTCTCAAGCACTTGCGCGCCTTCTGCCAGACCGCGCGCTCGGGCAGCGTGTCGGCAGCGGCCGACGCGCTGTACCTTTCCCAACCCTCGATCAGCCAGCAGGTCCGCGCCCTCGAGGACGGCCTCGGCCACAAGCTGTTCGAGCGCCAGGGTCCGAAGATGCGGCTCACGCCGGCCGGGCGGACGCTGCTGGAGCTGGCCCGGCCGCTCGTCGACCGGCTCGACGCGCTGCCCGACGAGTTCGCGCGCGCCTACGGGCGGCTGGACTCCGGCGAAATCCGCATCGCGGCCGGCGAATCGACGATCCTGCACCTGCTTCCGGCGCTGCTGCAGCGCTTCCGCCAGCGCCA
>JAWVZQ010000114.1:0-7451 GCA_033722095.1 Wenzhouxiangellaceae bacterium
AGTGGCGCGAAGGTCCTTCGGTGGTGCGAGGTCGGGCCGCATCGCAGCAGCCCCAGGTAGTGGGCGTCCGTTCCGTAACCGGCGTTCGTCTCCCAGCCGTAGGCAGGATGCACGCGTGCCAGCTCGCGCATGATCGCGTCGCGCGTTTCCTTGGCGATCACCGAGGCCGCCGCGATGGACAGCGAGCGGCGGTCTCCCTTGACGAGCGTGCGGACGGGAATCGGCAGTTCCGGTGCCCCGCGACCGTCGACGAGCGCCGCCTCCGGCTCGCAGGGCAGATCGGCCACCGCGCGCTGCATGGCCAGCCGGTCGGCGTGGTAGATGTTCAGCGCGTCGATTTCCTCCACCGATGCAATGCCCACGCCCACCGCGCCGAGGCGACGGATCGCCGCGGCGAAGCCGGACCGGGCCTCGGCGTCGAGCAGCTTCGAATCGGTCAGCCCGCGCAACGCCCGTGGCTTGGGTCCCTCGGGCAGCACGACGGCGGCCGCGACCACGGGGCCGGCCAGTGGTGCGCAGCCGGCCTCGTCGACGCCGCAGACCCTGCAGCCGAGTTCACGCTCGTGGTGCAGCGTGGGCCACCTGGGCAGGCGGAGGGAACGACGCGCGGAGTTCGCCATGGGCCGGGCATGGTAGCCGATCCCGGGACGAATGCGCGCAACCGGACCCGGTCCGGGGCCGCCGGACCGTTACAGCGGCCAGAGCAACGGGACGACGAAAAGCAGCATGGCCAGCGTGAGGACGATCAACCCTGCCCCGAAGCGCAGGTAATCCGCCGGCGAATAGTCGCCGGGCTCCTGGACCAGGAACGGCGCCGGGTGGCCGTACGGCATCAGGAAGGCGGCCGAACACGACACCACGACGGCCACGCAGTAGCCGACGATGCTGGTATCCATGGCCTGCGCGGCATTGATCGCGATCGGCGTCATGATGATCGCCACCGCCGCGTTGTGCATGGGCTGGGTGAGGATCATGCACAGCACCGAGATGCCCGCCAGCACGGCCAGGGGTCCGAAATCCCCGAGACTTCCGACGAGTAGCTCTCCGATCCGGTCGGCAGCGCCGGACTGGTCGAGCGCGATGCCGAGCGGGTACATGCCCGCGATCAGTACCAGCGTCTTCCAGTCCACGGCCGAATAGAGCCGGTGCCAATCGACGATGCCCACGAGCACCATGAGCGCCGCTCCGGCCAGTGCGCTGACGGCGATGGGGAGCAGGTCCACGGCCGCCACGAGGATGACCGCCGCGAGGATGGCTGCGGCGAAAGGCGCCTTGCGCTTCTTCGCCGAGGTCACGTCGGACACGCCCGGCTTGAAGTAGACGAGCAGCTCCCTTTCGGGCTCGAACTCGCGCATGCGGTCGCGCGGACCGTAGAACAGCAGGCTGTCGCCCTCCTCGAGACGGACGTCCAGCGCGCCGCTGCGGTGGGCACGGTCGTCGCGGTAGAAGGCGATGCATTTCAGCCCGTACTGCTCGACCAGGCCCAGTTCGCGGGGCGTCCTGCCGATGGCCGGCGAACGCGGTGGCACCACGGCTTCGGCCAGCTCCGCGGTACTCAGCGGATAGCGCTTCTGAGCCTCGGGCGGTCCCATGAAGGTCAGGAACCCGTGATCGCCGGCCAGCGTCTCGGCCTCGTCCCTGCGACCCTGCACGAGCAGCATGTCTCCGCCGGCCAGCGCCTGTTCCCCGGCCGCCAGTTCGAGATGGTCGCCGGCCCGCACGACGGCCACGAGCTCGAGATCGCGTGCACCGGGATCGAGCTCGGCGATGGTCACGCCGCGGTCATCGGCAGACTCGTCGACCCAGATCTCGAACAGCCGGTCCTCGAGCTCGTAGATCTCGATGAGCCGGACCGTGACCGGAATCTCCTCGGCGTCCGGCGCCTCGTCACCGCCCGGCAGCAGGCGCTGGCCGACGATGAAGAAATAGCCGATCGCCGCCAGCAGCAGGATGCCGCCGACCGCGGAGAACTCGAAGAAACCGAAGCCCTCGCCGTTGACGTCCTCGAGGAAGCTGTGGACGACGAGGTTGTGCGAGGCGCCGATGAGCGTCAGGTTGGCGCCGATCAGGGCCGCACACGCCATGGGCAGCAGCACGCGCGACGGTGCGAGGCGCATCTTCTTGCACAGCCGCAGGATCACCGGGATGAAGAACGACGCGGCGGCGACGATGTTCACGAAGCCCGAAAGCAGCCCGGGTACGCCCGTGTTGACGAGCAGCAGCCTCGATCGGCTGCCGCGGATGACCTTTTCGAGCTTTCGCGCCACCCACTGCACGACGCCCGTACGCTCCAGACCGTCACCGATGACCATGAGTGCGGCGATCGTGACCACGGCGAAACTCGAGAAGCCCGAGAAGGCCTGGGCCGGCTCGACGGCGCCGCCGAAGACCAGCGAAAGCAGCACCAGCACGGCGACGATATCGGGCTTGATCCAGCCCGTGACGAGCAGCAGGAACGAAAGACCCAGGACCGCGAAGACGTAGAGATCCATCAGCGCGCCCTGCCCGGCCCGGTCCGTTTACTCGTCAGGCCAGCAGCCATTTCTCGGCGTCGTCGCGCTCGCCGTGGTCGTAGGTCTCGACCTCGGCGCCCGTCAGCGTGCTGCCGATGAGGTCGGCGAGATGGGCGACGGGCGAGTCGGTGCAGATGGCGATTTTCGGAATCCGGTCCCTGTGCTCCTTGATGAACTCGCCGTGGGCCAGCATGTCGGCGAACTTCCGGTAGCCGGGGAACTCCTCGGTGACGATGAGGATTCCCTTGAACTCGCGCCCCTCGTCCTGGATGCGGTCCAGCTCGCTGGCGAGATTCTCGAAATCCTCTTCCGACAGCCCACCCGTGGGTTGCACTTCGAGGATGCCGTAATCGGTCCGATAGCTGATCTTCATGTCTCGATTCCCTTCTGAGTTGCGAGCGGGCCGTCCGGGTGGCCCGCAGGATCCCTGCCGGCCGCTGCTTCCACGGCCGCCGCTTCACCGTACCATCGACGCCGAGGAACCTGCAGAGCGGCCGGAACGATCGATCCGATGCAACCATTCGGCCTTCCCGGCGGTCTAGTCAACAGTAGATCATCGATTGGCGCGAACGCCGAGGACAGGAGTCCGACCATGACCCGTGACGCCGAACGCTTCATCGAACTCATTATCGTGCTGGCCGTGGTCGCGGTTCTGGCGGGCGGAGGCATCACATTTTCGGGTACACACGGCGACCGCGGTGCAGTGCCGATCTCGGTCTCCGCGTGGCAGGCCGGCGTCCAGCGACTCGGCGATCCGAGCGATCGGGGCGACGCCGTGCCGACTTACCTGCCGACCGGCATCGACGGCGTCGTCGAGGCCGAAGCGCTTTCCGGAGTCACGCTTGCCCAGGCGCTGCGCCCCGCCCGGTGGGTCGAAATGCTCGAGACGGCGGCGCGAGGCCTGGAACACGGCCCCGCCGGCCGACACTGCTGAAACCAGCCCGGATCAATTTGCCACGCGCCAGCAGTTCCGGACGCGCTTGGCGTCGTAGAGGGCCTTGTCTGCATCGGCCAGGGCCACGCGCCAGTCCTCGCCGGCCCGGAATCTCGCGGCACCCATCGAGGCCGTGATCGCTCCTGCCGGCCCGCGCAACGATTCGCGGATCGCCGACTGCAACTTTTCCAGCACGATCCCGAGGTCGTCGGGTCCGAGCCCCGGTAGCACCACCACGAACTCCTCGCCTCCGTAGCGATAGACGAGATCGCCACGGCGCAGCGTGTCGCTCAGGATCGTCGTGAAGTCCTTCAGCACGCGATCGCCGGCCTCGTGACCGTGGTCGTCGTTGATGCGCTTGAAGTGATCGAGATCGAGCAGCACGAGGCCGAACCTCGTGTCGGCAGCCGCTGCGGTCCCACGCGCGAAGGCAGTCAGTTCCTCCTCCATGGCGCGACGATTGCCCACGCCCGTCAGCGGGTCCCGGCGCGCCTGCCGCGCGAGCTGTCCGCTCTGCATGTCGATGAGGCTCGCGAAGACCAGGCTGAAGATGCTCACCATGGCGCCGACGCCGAGGAACGTTGTGCGCTCCAGCGCGTCATCGAAGGCCCCGGGCGCGAAGCCGATGCTCGCGAGCACGATCAGGCCGGCTCCGAGCGCGAACAGGCGCGGCGCAAGAAGGAAATTGGCGACGAGCGCCGCGAAGGCCCAGAGGTGACTCAGGTCGATGACGTAGACGACGAAGATCGACATGAAACTGGAGATCGCCGAGCCCAGGATGCCGGCCAATTCGGATCTGCCCGTGCGCCACGCGAAGATCATCGCGGCGACCATGGCCGAGACGATGAGCATGTCGACGATTCCGACCAGGATCTCTCCGACCGCGAATCGATACACGGCAAACGGGAGGATCGCCGCGATCGTGCAGACCATGAACAGCGTGACGAGCGCGAGCCGGTAGTCGGTCCGTATCCTCGCCCGCCAGGTCTCCTTCAATCCTCCTTCGTGCTCTTCCACGCAGAACCCTCGAAGCGGCGCCTGGCGTGTGGTTGCAATCCCGATGCCGGCCGCCGGATGAGTTGAATTCAGCCAGGCTATCGGACGCAAGATGCGTAACGCATCACATATGATGTGTTGCAGGCTGCCCGCGGTGGTGCGACCGGGAATCTCTTGACGGCCATCGGGCCATCCCTCGGCTCGCCACTCGTCGCATCGGGCCGGATGCGACGCACCCCGCCGATGCCGTCATCGGCGGTGGGCGGACGATCCGCGGCACTCGCGCGAATGGAATATCCGGGCCCGTGGACGCGCCGACCGATGCCGGCGAGATTCGTCGGAACCCGCCGCCCAACGGCGTCATCCGGACTGCCCCGCGAAACCGGATGCTCGGAGGGCTACCAGCCGCCTCCACCTCCGCCTCCGCCCCCGCCGCCGGAGAAACCGCCGCCGCCCGATCCCGAACTGGAGCCGGGCGGGCTCGCCGCACCCGAGATTCCACCGGCCAGGCCCGAAGCCAGCGCCGAACCGATGTTTCGCGCCGAGAACGCATCGCCCGTTCGCATGGACGGCGAATACCAGGGCCGGCCCTGCAGCGTGCCGTCGCGCTCGGCACGCTGGATGGCCGATTCGAAGCGGCGCGCCCAGGTATCGGCGCAATCGAGCGCGACCGCGTAGGGCAGCAGCCGCTCGAACTCCTCGATCGTGACGGGCCGGCGCCCGCCGTGCAGCCGTTCCAGGTCGTCGCGCTCGGCAATGTCGAGGTACAGCCGCAGTCCCTCGATGGCGTCGAGCAGCCGGCGCCCGCGCAGCGTCGGCGCCTTCATGAGCTGGTAGAACAGCACGGTGACGACGACGTGCAGCACGAGGATCAGCGCCGGCAGCACGCCGACCTGCCAGCCGAACATGCCGATCAGGCCGAGGCCCACGAGCGGGAACGGCAGCATGAACAGCGCGCCGAGCAGCGTCGACAGGCGCGCCGCCAGCCCCGCGCGGTCCCGCCAGCTTCTCATCAGTGCGCCGATCATGACCAGCGTGACGCCGTTCCAGATCAGGGCGAACACGGCCAGGAACGGTCCTATCCCCGGCGATTCGCCCGGCGAGAGCAGCACCAGGGCCAGTGCGCTCGCCAACGAAACCAGGAGGCCCGGCACCCACCAGGTCCGGTTCAGGCGGAAGTAATCGCGCTCCAGCCGCGCGTTCAGCGACCGCTCGTGCCGCTTCAGGGCCTTGCCCACGCGCGCGTGCTCCGACGACTCGAAGACCAGTTCCTCGCCGTCGGCGAACAGTGCTTCGTGCAGCGCCGCTTCGGTGGAGGCCGACGGTTCTCGATCGGCGCGCACGACGGCCCAGTCGTCGTCGCGCTTGTCGAGCTTCAGGGCGCCCGCCACGGCCATGCTCACGATCGCGGCCGCCGTGGCCGTACGGTCGTGACCCATGCGCCAGACATAGCGCAGCATGCCCGGCGAATAGCCCTCGGGCGCCTCGTAGCGCGGGTAGATCGCACCCGGGGCCGGGTCCCGTCCCACGCGGTTCCAGGCCAAGCCGTACCAGCACAAGGTGGCGAGCAGCCCGATCAGGCCCAGGATCGCGCCGCGATTGGCGTGGGCGAAGGCAGCCCCGCGCTCCAGTGCCGTGGGGGCCTCGACGATCCCCTTCGGAAAGCCCACGGCGATGGTCAGCCCCTCCTGGGGTCTCAGCACGCGGTCGGTGGTGAACACTGCGACGCCGGGCGATGGGACCTCCACCGTC
Organism: Wenzhouxiangellaceae bacterium; assembly: GCA_033722095.1. Classification (GTDB taxonomy): domain Bacteria; phylum Pseudomonadota; class Gammaproteobacteria; order Xanthomonadales; family Wenzhouxiangellaceae. Next base: position 6,196 of record JAWVZQ010000114.1, read on the forward strand.
CAGTCCCGCCCCACGTCCCCGCGCTCGCCCACGTAGGCGGCGAGCGACAGCCGATCGGCGGGGACGGGTTCCGGTAACCGCACCTCGGCGCGAACCCTGTGGATGGGAAAGGCCCAGTCGTTACCCGTGACGTTCCAGTAGAGTTCGTCGTATTCCTCGAAGAAGCCGAGCTGGCGGTCGGTCCGGTAACGGATCTCGTAGGTATGGGTACCGGGCTCCAGCAGGACGTTCGCCGCACCGATGTAGACGCGCGTGCCGCCGGCGACCTCCTCGGTGTGCCAGGGTTCCCGCGTCCCGTCCCGGGTGATGCCGAGAACCTCGAACGGCACGCGGACGCGGTTGCCCAGCGCGTCCCGGTACATCGTCGGAAAGTCGCGGTAGATGCCGCGCCGGATCGCGTCGCCCTCGCTGACGACCTCGATGGTCTCGGTCACGATCAGCGCGGCATCGGAACGGATCTGCACGACCGCGTCGTAGTCGACGATCCGCTCCTGAGCGGCCAGCGGCGCTGCGACGAGCAGGATCAGCACTGCGAGCGCGCGGCGATTCATGCCGAGGCGACCGGGGACAGGTCGAGTCGCGGAACGCCGCGCGCCTGCACGGCGGCGTCGAAGAACGGTGCGGTCCGGAAGCCCGCAGCGCGAGCGATGAGCAGATCCGGGAACTGCTGGACGCGGTCGTTGAGCGCGCGTACGGCGCCGTTGTAGAAGCGCCGCGCATGCTGCAGGTGGTCCTCGACGTCGACGAGGTCGGTCATCAACTGCCGGAAATTCTCGGCAGCCTTGAGTTCGGGATAGTCCTCGGCCAGCAGCACGAGCCGGTCGATGCGCTCGGCCAGCTGCGCTTCGGCCCTTTCGCGATCTTCGATGCGATCCGCGGTCTCGGCGCGGTTGCGCAGATCCACCGTCTCGGTGAACACGCTCTTCTCGTGGCGGGCATAGGCGCTCACCGCCTCGACGAGCTGCGGCACCAGGTCGTGGCGCCGCTGCAGCTGGACGTCGATATCGGAAAACGCGGCGCGAACGAGGTTCCGAGCGCGAACCAGCCGATTGAACGTCCAGATCGACCACGCGAGCAGCGCGGCGACCAGAAGCCATGCCAGGGCCGAGAGGACGTCCATTCCCCGAGTCTAGCCGAACCCGACGGGAACCCGCGACCGGGCTACGCGGAGCCGGAGCCACCGCATCGACCCCGCTCCGCTACATGTTGCGCCGGTACTCGCCGCCGACGTCGTAGAGCGCGTGGCTGATCTGGCC
>JAWVZQ010000115.1:0-7408 GCA_033722095.1 Wenzhouxiangellaceae bacterium
CACGTGACTTGAGGCCTATGCACGTGACTTGAGGCCTATTCAAGGGGAGTGATGGGCCGGCTACGCTGGGGTCACTCTGTCCCTGCACCGGATTTCCATGCTGCGCAAGATTCTCAAGTGGTTTTCCCTCGGCATCGGCGCCGTGCTGCTGCTCGTCGCCGCGCTGGCCGTGAACGTCATCTGGTTCAAGCCGATCACGCTGAACCTGTTCTTCGAGCGGACCTTCCTCCAGTACGGTCTCGACAGCCCCCAGGCGCTGACCGCGATGGGCCTGTTCGACGGATTCCCGATCAAGTTCTACCAGGACGAACTCGACGAGGTTTCGGTCGAAAGGATCGAGGAACTCAACGCGTGGCTGCGGGAAAGCCTGCACACGCTGCGGCGCTACGACCGCGAGAATTACGAAGGCCAGAAGGCGCTGTCCTACGACATCTTCGAGTGGTTCCTCGAAAAGCAGGTGGAGGGGCAGAAATGGACCTGGCACGGGTACCCGGTCAACCAGATGTACGGGATTCATACGGGGCTGCCCGACTTCATGTTGCAGATGCATCCCGTGCGCGGCGAGAGGGACGTGGATTTCTACCTGGCCCGCCTGCGCCAGTTCCCCGCGGCTTTCGAGGGCACGATCGAGGTGCTCGAGAAACATCGTCTCAACGGCGTCATCGCGCCGAGATTCGCCGTGGAGAAACCGCTGGAGACGATGAAGGACTTCGCGCGCCAACCGGTTCGCGAGAATCCGCTGTACGCCGAGCTGCTTGCCAAGGTGGATGCGCTGGAGCAGTTCCCGCCGGAGCGTCGCGAGTCGCTGCCCGCCGAACTGGAAGCGGTGATCGAGGCGCACGTCCGGCCGGCCTACGAAGGCATGATCGCCTATTTCGAATCCCTGCTGCCGCAGGCTCGCGACAACCACGGGGTCTGGAGCCTCCCCGATGGCGAGGCGTACTACACGCATCTCGTCTCGCTGCACACGACGACCGACTACACGCCCGCCCGTGTCCACGAGATCGGCCTCTCGGAGGTCGCGCGCATCGAGCGGGAAATGGACGCGCTGCTCTGCGAGCAGGGCTACTGCGATGGAAGCGTCGGGGCGCGCATGACCGCGCTCAACGCCGAGCCGCGTTTCCTGTTCGAGGATTCCGACGCGGGTCGAGCGCGGATCCTCGCCGAGTTCCGGGCGATCATCGAAGAGGCCGAGGAAGGACTCGACGACTGGTTCGACCTGCGACCCGAAGCCGCGGTCGAGGTCCGGCGCGTGCCGGAGTTCAGCGAGGAAGGCTCGGCCGGCGCCTACTACCAGCGCCCGGCCATGGACGGGTCGCGGCCCGGCGTGTTCTTCGTCAAACTCCTGAACGTCGACGAGCATCCGCGCTTCGGATTGCGCACACTGGCCTATCACGAGGCCATCCCCGGCCACCATTTCCAGATCGCGCTGCAGCAACAGATCGAGGGCGTGCCGATGTTCCGCCGCATGCTTCCGTTCACGGCCTACTCCGAGGGCTGGGCGCTGTACGCCGAGCGCGTCGCACACGAGGCCGGCCTGCATCCGGACCCGTTTTCCGAACTCGGCCGCCTGCAGGCCGAGATGTTCCGCGCAGTGCGCCTTGTCGTCGATACCGGCATGCACCACCAGCGCTGGACGCGTGAGCGGGCCATCGACTACATGGTCGAGAAGACCGGCATGGCGGCCACCGATGTAGTGGCCGAGGTCGAGCGATACCTCGTCATGCCCGGCCAGGCGCTCGCCTACAAGACCGGCATGATGAAGATCCTCGAGCTTCGCGAGCGCGCCCGTCGGAAACTCGGCGAGGCCTTCGACATCCGCGACTTCCATCGCGTCGTGCTGATGAACGGCTCGATGCCGCTCGGTATTCTCGAGCGCGTCGTCGACGAATGGATCGCCGAAACCCGAGCGGGATCGGGGCGACGAGAGACGGCCTGACCTCGGTCAGGGTTTCGGCGCGTCGGCGCAACGGGGCGCGCGGAGCCGGCCGGTTTCAGCTCTTCCCGGCCTTCTTCCAGTTGATGATGCCGCCGGCTCGCAGGATTTCCACCTGGCGCGAGGAAAGCCCGTGCTCGAGCCGGATCGGGTCGGCGTCCTCGACGCGGGCCTCGATCGTCTCGCCGGGCGCGAGCGCTTCGCGCAGTCCGCGAAAGCGCAACTTGTCGCCCTGCTTCAGCGAGCGGTAGTCGGTCTTGCGCGCGAACACGAGCGGCAGCACGCCGAAGTTGACGAGATTCTGGTGGTGGATGCGCGAGAAGCTCTTGACGATGACCACGCGCAGGCCCAGCAGACGCGGGCCGACGGCGGCATGCTCGCGCGAGGAGCCCTGGCCGTAGTTGTGGCCGCCGACGACGGCGTGGAAGCCGGCGTCCTCGGCGCGCCTGGCATAGGTCTCGTCGATGACCTCGAAGGCATGCTGGCTGAGTTCGGGCAGGTTGGAACGGTAGGGGAGCACATCGGCGCCGGCGCGAAGGATCTCGTCGGTCGAGACGTCGTCGCCCACCTTCAGAAGTACCGGCACCGTGAGCTGGTCGGGCAAGTCGTCGAATTCCGGCAGACTGACGATGTTCGGTCCCTTGATCAACTCGACGTGGCGCGCCTTCTGCGGCGACGGCGGCTCGACGAGCATGTCCTTGTCGACGACGGGTTCATCGGGTTCGCGAACGCGGGGATAGCTGCGGTCGAGGGTTCTCGGGTCGGTGATCTTGCCGTTCAGCGCGCTGGCCGCCGCGGTCTCGGGCGAGCACAGGAAGACGCGGTCGTCGTCGGTGCCGGAGCGGCCCGGAAAGTTTCGGGGCGTGGTGCGCAACGAGTTCCGGTCGGTGGCGGGCGCCTGGCCCATCCCGATGCAGCCGTTGCAGCCAGCCTGGTGCAGGCGGGCCCCGGCGCGGACCAGGTCCATCATGTGACCGTCGCGGATCAGTGTCTCGAGCGTCGCGCGCGAGGTGGGATTGACGTCGAAGGACACCGAGCGGTGCACGCGCCGTCCCTTGACCATGCGAGCGGGCACCGCCAGGTCGCGATATCCGGGATTCGCCGAAGAGCCGAGGTAGGCCTGGTAGATTTCCTTGCCCGCGATTTCGCGGACCGGCACCACGTTGCCGGGCGAGCTGGGCTTCGCGATCAGCGGCTCGATCTCCGACAGGTCGATCGCATCCTCGACGTCGTAACTGCAGCCGCGATCGGCGCGTACCTCGGCGTACTCGTGGCCACGCTTCTCGCCGAGCATGAACCGCTTGACTTCGGCGTCGGCGGGAAAGACCGTGGTCGTCGCCCCGAGTTCGGCGCCCATGTTGGCGATGACGTGGCGATCCATGGCCGAGAGGTTGCGGAGACCGGGGCCGTGGTACTCGATGATGCGTCCGATGCCGCCGTCGACGCCGTGCCGGCGCAGCATTTCGAGGATCACGTCCTTGGCCGAGACCCAATCGGGCAGCTTGCCGGTCAGTTCCACGCCCCAGATCTCGGGCATGCGCGTGCGGTACGGCTCGCCCGTCATCGCGAGCGCGATATCGATGCCGCCGGCCCCGATCGCGAGCATGCCCAGCGAACCCGCGGCAGGCGTGTGGCTGTCGGCGCCGAGCAGCGACTTGCCGGGCTTGCCGAAGCGCTGCATGTGGACGGCGTGCGAGATGCCGTTGCCGGGCCGCGAATACCAGATGCCGTAGCGGCGGCAAGCGCTTTCGAGGAACAGGTGGTCGTCGGCGTTCCTGTGATCCTTCTGGATCAGGTTGTGGTCGACGTACTGCGCCGACAGCTCGGTCTTCACGCGCTTCACGCCCATGGCCTCGAGTTCGAGCATGACCATGGTGCCGGTCGCGTCCTGCGTCAGCGTCTGGTCGATCCGCAGCGCGATCTCCTCACCGGCTTGCATCGAGCCGTCGACAAGGTGCGCTTCGATGAGTTTCTGCGCGACGTTTCTGGGCAAGGCGACTTCCTCTGCATGGAGATACGGGACCGGGCGCCGGGCGTGAAAGGCTTGCGGGCCGCGCGGACAGGATCCCCTGTATGCTTTGAACGTCCGGTCAGTCTCGCACGCGTCACCCGGGGTTTCAAACGGCCCGATGCGGCAGACGGCCGGCTTCGTCCCTCCGCTTCGATGCCATGGCCCGGATTCTCGTCCTGCAACACGTCGCCGCCGAGCCACTGGGCCTTCTCGACCCGATGCTGCGCGCTGCCGGGCACCGAATCCGCTACGTGAACTTCGCGCGCGACCCGGCGGCGGAACCGCGCCTCGACCGCTACCAGGCGCTCGTGGTGCTGGGCGGTCCCATGCAGGTCGGCCAGGATCGCGAGTATCCGCACCTGGCCGTCGAGCAGCGGCTCATCGAGAAGGCCCTGCACGATGATGTGCCCGTTCTCGGCATCTGCCTGGGCGCGCAGCTCACGGCCGACGTCCTCGGAGGCCGCGTCGGGCCCTGCGAGCCGCCCGAGATCGGCTGGTACGAACTCGTGCCCACCTCGGAAACGCCGCACGATCCGGTGCTCGCACCGCTGGATCGGCGGCACCCGATCTTCCAGTGGCACCACTGGGGCTTCGATCGTCCGCCGGGAGCGAAATCGTTGGCCGAGGGCGAGGAGGGCAGCTGCCAGGCCTTCCGCGTCGGTGCGTGCGCATGGGGATTCCAGTTCCATCTCGAGCTCGACGCCCGGCTCATCCACCGCTGGCTGACCCTGGACTTCTATCGCGAGGATCTGGCCCGATCGGGCCTGGCGCGCAGCCCTGAAGACATCGAGCGTGCTGGCATCGAATGCCTGCCGCAGACCGAGCGGCTGGCCGATGCGGTGTTCGGGCGCTGGATCGATCTGCTCGAGGCACCCGAACAGCGAGTCGTCCTGGCGTCCCGCTGATCGTCCGCGGCTAGCGCATGCGATCGAGCCAGTCGAACAGCGTGTTGCCTGCGATCATGATGACGAAAACCACGATGAAGGCCACGAGCGCGAGCATGTACTGGCCGAAGCCCAGGCACAGGCCGATGCCGCCGGAGGCCCAGATGCTGGCACCCGTCGTCGTGCCGATGACCTTTTCCTTCTCGACCTTGATGATCGCTCCGGCGCCCAGGAATCCGATGCCGGTCAGCACGCCGGCGATGATCTTCGCCAGGTCCACCGATACGACGTCGCCGGCGCGGGCGTAGTCGGCGTAGACCTCCTGGCCCATGATGCCGAGGATGCAGGTCGCCGTCCCCACGATCATGTAGGCCCGGTAGTCGATGGGCTTGTCCTTCTCCTCGCGGTCGAAGCCGAGCGCGAGGCCGAAGAGCAGGGCGAGCCCCACCCTGAGCAGGATCTCCGGCAGTTGAACGACGTCCATCTGAAGTGCCGTGATCAGCGCATCCATGTCGATCTCATCCCAGTGACTTGATTCCCGCGATCAGCGCCTGCGCCATCTTCTGCGCATCGCCGTAGAGCATCCGGGTGTTGTCCTCGAAGAACAGCAGGTTCTCGATGCCCGAGAAGCCCGTGCCCTGGCCGCGCTTGATGACGATGCAGTTCCTCGCGCGATCGACGTCGAGGATGGGCATGCCGAAGATCGGGCTGGACGGATCCTTTCTCGCGGCCGGGTTCACGACGTCGTTGGCGCCGATGACGAGCGCGACGTCGGTGGTGGGGAACTGCGCGTTGATGTCCTCGAGGTCGAAGATCAGGTCGTAGGGTACGCCGGCCTCGGCCAGCAGCACGTTCATGTGGCCGGGCATTCGGCCGGCCACGGGATGGATCGCGAAGGCGACCTTGACGCCGCGCTTCATGAGCAGCTCGGTGAGCTCCCAGATCTTGTGCTGCGCCTGTCCCACGGCCATGCCGTAGCCCGGCACGATGATGACCTTGTCGGCATAGGCCATCTGGATGGCCGCGTCCGTGGCATCGATGGCCTTCATCTCGCCCGAGGCATCGCCGGCCTGGGCATCTTCGTCGGTCTTGCCGAAGCCGGCGAAAAGCACGTTGGTCAGCGGCCGGTTCATGGCCTTCGCCCTCAGCTGGGTCAGCAGCGTGCCGGCCGCGCCCACGACGATGCCGGCGATCATCATCGCCGGGTTGCCGAGCACGAAGCCCTCGAAGCCGACAGCCAGGCCCGTCAGCGCGTTGTACAGCGAGATCACGACCGGCATGTCGGCGCCGCCGATGGGAACGGTCACGAGGATTCCGGCCAGCAGGGCGAGACCGAAGAACAGCGCCAGCGTGAGCGCGTCGATTCCCGAGAACAGCAGCAGGCCGCCGAACACGAGGGTTGCGGCGAAGACGAGCAGGTTCAAGGCCTGCTGGCCGCCGAATCGCCAGGTGCGCCGCATCCATCCCTGGAGCTTCGCGAATGCGATCAGCGAGCCCGAGAACGCGATCGAGCCGATGACCCCGCCGAGGATCGCCATGACGAGAACCGGCACGGTGGCGGAGGCCGCGATGGTCATGTCGTGATCGGTCGCGCTGAACTTCATGAGTTCCACAGCCGCGATCGCGGCGGCCGCGCCGCCGCCCATGCCGTTGTAGAGCGCGATCATCTGGGGCATGTCGGTCATGGCGACGCGCCGCCCCGTCCACCAGGCGGCCAGGGAGCCGATGACGATGGCCGCGACCATGAGTCCGTAGTTGCCGTCGACGGCGGGGTGGATGAAGGTGACCAGGACAGCCAGCAGCATCGCGGCCCCGGCGAACAGGATGCCGCGGTGCGCCGTGACCGGCGAACTCATCGCCTTGAGACCGTAGATGAACATCACGGCCGCGATGAAGTAGGCGGCCGGGACCAGGAAGTCGATGCCCGGGATCACGCCTTGTCGTCCTTCTTCGCTCCCGAAGTCTTGAACATCTCGAGCATCCGGTCGGTGACGACGTAGCCGCCCACGACGTTTCCGGCAGCCAGCACGACAGCGATGAAGCCCACGACCTGCTCGGTCGTCGTCGCGGCCATGCCGAGCACGACCATGGCGCCGACGAGCACGATGCCGTGGATGAAGTTCGATCCCGACATCAGCGGCGTGTGCAGGATCGCCGGCACGCGAGAGATGACCTCGATGCCGGTGAACGCGGCGAGCATGAAGATGTACAGCGCGATCCAGCCTTCCATGTGTCCTCCTTGGTACCGCGTTCGATGCCCGCTGCCGGGCGAGTCTCGTACGGAGCGATCCGGTTTCGAGCCCGAGGGGTCAGGTGCCGAGTGTCGAGACGCCTCCGGCACTCCGAGTCGGACGTTCGCCCCTGACCCGGCATCCGATCCTCGACAACTGGAACCTGGTCAACCCGGACATCCCTCAACCCTCGTTCTTCGCGAATCGCTCGTGGACGATGCTTCCCTCGTGCGCGAGCAGAGCGCCGCGCACGACCTCGTCTTCGCGGTCGACGACGAGTTCGCCGTCGCGAACCATCGTCTGCAGAAGGTTGAACACGTTCTTCGCGTACATCTCCGAGGCGTGC
>JAWVZQ010000116.1:0-7403 GCA_033722095.1 Wenzhouxiangellaceae bacterium
CCGAACTCGATCCCCTGCGCCAGCGGAAGGTCTCGGCCGTAGTTGATCGTGCAGGTCTGCCGGCGCATGTAGTTCTTCCAGGCGTCCGAGCCGGACTCCCGGCCCCCGCCGGTGTCCTTCTCGCCGCCGAACGCGCCGCCGATCTCGGCGCCGGAGGTGCCGATGTTGACGTTCGCGATGCCGCAGTCGGAGCCGCGGTGGCTCAGGAAGAACTCGGCGTTGCGCAGATCGGTGGTGAAGATCGCCGAAGACAGCCCCTGGCGCACGTCGTTGTGCTGCTTCATCGCGTCCTCGAGGTCGGAATAGGTCATGACGTAGAGGATGGGCGCGAAGGTCTCTTCCTGGACGATGTCCCAGTGGTTCTCGGCGCGCACGATGGCCGGCTCCACGAAGTGGCCCTCGCGGTCGACGCGATTTCCGCCCGTGAGCACCTCGCCGCCGGCCTCGCGGGCACGCTCGAGCGCGTTCATGTAGCGCTCCACGGCGGCCTCGTCGGTCAGCGGGCCCATCAGCGTTCCTTCGTCGAGCGGGTCGCCGATCCGGACCTGCTTGTAGGCGTCGACGAGCGTGCCGATCACGTCGTCGGCGATGGACTCGTGCAGGAACAGCCTGCGCGTCGAGGTGCAGCGCTGGCCGGCCGTGCCCACCGCGCCGAAGACGATGGCCGGGATGGCCAGCTTCAGGTCGGCCGTCTCGTCGACGATGATGGCGTTGTTGCCGCCGAGTTCCAGCAGGCTCTTGCCCATGCGCGCGGCGACGCGCTCGCCGACCTTGCGGCCGACCTGGCACGAGCCCGTGAACGACATGAGGTCCACGCGTCCGTCGTCGATGAAGCGGTTGGCCAGGTCGTGCCCGGGTTCCATGAAGCTCGTGAAGATCGGCGGATACTCGGTGTCGGCGAGCGCGTCGTTGACGATCTTCTGCACGGCCAGGCAACACAGCACGCCCTTCGGCGACGGTTTCCAGACCGTGGCGTTGCCGCAGACGGCCGAAAGCAGCGCGTTCCAGGCCCAGACGGCGACCGGGAAATTGAACGCCGTGACGACGCCGACGACGCCGAGCGGGTGCCACTGCTCGTACATGCGGTGACCGGGGCGCTCGGAGTGCATGGTGTTGCCCCAGAGCATCCGGGACTGACCGACCGCGAAGTCGCCGATGTCGATCATCTCCTGGACCTCGCCGTCGCCCTCTGGCTTGATCTTGCCCATCTCCAGGGACACGAGGCTGCCCAGCGCGTCCTTGTGCTCGCGCAGCGCTTCGGTGACGAGGCGCACGGCGTTTCCGCGCTCGGGCGCAGGAACCATGCGCCAGGCCCTTGCCGTGTCCTGCGCTTCGCGCATGATGCGTTCGTAGTCGTCGACGGAAGCGCCGTGGACGCGCGCGATGACTTCGCCCGTCGACGGATTGCGGGCCTCGACGACGCCGGCGTCGGTCGTCGTGGACCACTGGCCGGGGCCGAAGCAGGCGCCGGGGTTCTCGGCCTCGAGGCCCAGCGCCTCGAGGATCTGGTCGGATCGTTGACTCATGCGGGTCCTCGCAAGATTCGGTTCGGATGGAGTGCGGATGAAGAAACGGTTCGCGCCGCGCGTCGCGGCGTCATCCGCCCATTATCGCACCGGACCGCCGGGCAGGTCAGCCCGCCGGGCGTCCGCCGTGCCGGGCCAGCCAGCCCGCGATGCGAGGCAGCGTATCGGCCAGCGCGCCGGAAAACGCCGCCGCGACCCGGGCCGGCTGCAGTGCGCCGACGGGCTCGGTGGCTCGGAACCGCTCGCGGTCGACGAGTCGGCCGTCGCCGTCGAGCAGGCGTGCTTCGACGTCGATGTCGGCGACGAGGCCGCCCGGCGTCTCGGCGAGTTCATGGGCGCGCAGATCCAGCAGCAGCACGCGTTCGGCCGAGGCGGGCGAGCCCGTCGCCGAGGGCGCGATGCCGGTATCGCGCAGGTAGCGCACCAGCGCCAGCCGGAACGCATCGGGCAGGCGGTCCGGCCACTGGACGGGGCCGTAGCGGGTCAGCGTGCCGCTGGTCGTGCGGACGAGCACGTGGCGATCGTCGCGGGCCGCATCGGTCACGGGCCTCGGCACGGCCAGCGTGTAGTCGATCCCGGCCCGGGCAGACTCGGGCTCCGGCACCGCGAGCGGAATCACGCGCACGGTTTCCGGTTCCGGAAGGACGCTGCAGGCCGCGACCAGCGACAGCAGCACGGCGGCGAGGGCGGTGCGAAGGGGGCGGACGTCGTTCATTGCGGTCGATACTCCTCCAGCGTTTCGCCGCCGAGCAGGAAGCTCGACGGACTGCGGTCGAGGTCGCGAACGAGTCGCGAGAGATCGCGGACGAGGGTGCGCAGTTCCTCGAGCCCGGCGCCGACCTGGCGCGCGGCCGGCCCGCCGAGGTCCGCGATGGCTTCGCCGTCGCCCGAGAGCAGGCGGTCGGCGCGCCGCGTCAGCGAGGACAGGTGCTCGAGGGTCGCGGCGAGATCCTCGCGCAGCGTCGGAAGGTGGGCGATGAGTTCCCGGTCGACGTCCTCGACGGCGCCATCGAATCGGCCGAGCACGGAATCGGCGCGCGTCGCCAGCCCCTGCAGCCGTGCGGCCGTCTCGTCGAGTCTTGCGATCACTGCCCGAGCCTCGACGGCCGCCTCGTCGAGCGTGCCGGCGAAGCGGTCCGCATGGCGCAGCGTCTCGGTGATGGCCGCCACGTTCTCCTCGTTGAGCAGTTCGTCGACCTGGACGAGGATCTTGTTGGCCGTGGCCACGATGCCCTCCGAGGAGTCGAGCAGCCGGTGCAGCGGGGAGGCCACGGCCGGAATCTCGGGGATCCGGCCGCTGCGCGCATCGAGCAGCGGGGCCTCCGGGCTTCCGCCCTTGAGCTGGATCGCGGCGGTGCCCGTCAGACCGGTGAGCCGGATCGTCGCCGTGATGTCCTCGTGGATCGGCACGCCCTGCTCGACCTGGATGCGGGCGAAGACCTCGCGCGGATCGTCGGGATTGAGCCGCAGCTCGCGGATCCGGCCGACGCTGACGCCGTTGTAGAGAACGGGGCTGCCCTCGGTGAGCCCCGTCACCGGTTCGGTGAACCGGACGCGGAACGTCTGCCAGTTCCCCTCGATGGCGAACTTGGCTGCCCAGAGCCCGAACCCGAGCGCCACGGCGGCTACCGCCAGCGTGAACGCTCCGACAATCACGTAGTTCGCGCGTGTTTCCATCGTCACCCGTCCCGTTCGGCATCCGGACCCGCGCGCCGCGCCGCGCGGGCGCGAGGGCCGTGAAAGTACTCGCGGACCCACTCGTGGTCCAGCGCCTCGATGTCCTCGAGCGGGCCGCAGGCCAGCACCCTTCGGTCGGCCAGGACCGCGACCCGGTCGCATACGCGGTACAGGGTATCGAGATCGTGGGTGATCAGGAAGATCGTGAAGCCCAGCGACTCCTGCAGCGTCTCGATGAGTTCGTCGAAGCCGGCTGCTCCGACGGGGTCCAGCCCTGCCGTGGGCTCGTCGAGGAACAGCAGGTCGGGCTCCAGCGCCAGGGCGCGCGCCAGGCTGGCGCGCTTGCGCATGCCGCCCGACAACTCCGACGGGAGCTTGCCCGCGGCGTCGCCGGGAAGCCCGCTGAGCCGGATCTTCAACAAGGCCAACTGGCGGCGCAGCCGCTCGTCGAGTTCGGGTCGGTGCGCGCGCAGCGGCACCTCGACGTTCTCGCAGACCGTCATCGACGAGAACAGCGCGCCGTCCTGGAACAGAACGCCCACGAGGTCCTCGAGGCCCGCGCGGGAGTCGCCGGGACCGAACCGCCGGCCGAACAGTTCGACGGTGCCGGCCTGCGGGCGCTGCAGTCCGAGAATGCTGCGCATGAGCACCGACTTGCCCGAGCCCGAGCCGCCGACCACGCCCAGGATCTCACCGCGGCGCACGTCGAGGTCGAGTCGATCGTGAACGACCGTGGAGTCGAAGCGGTTGACGAGCCCGCGCACGCGCACGACGGGATCGGCCGACCGGTCGGGCACGGGCCCGCTCACCAGCCGATCTCCGAGAAGTACATGGCCGCGAGCGCGTCGATGACGATGACCATGGTCAGGCTGCGCACGACGGCCGTGGTCGTGTGGCGGCCCGCCGACTCGGCCGACCCCTCGACGCGCAGACCCTCGAGGCATCCGATGAGTGCGATGACGAACGCGAAGATCGGCGCCTTGATGAGGCCGACGAGGTAGTCGGTCATCGTGAACGAATCGCGGACCTGGTCCACGTAGACGCCGGCATCGATTCCGAGCGCCAGGACCGCGACGGCCATCCCGCCGGCCAGGCCGGAAATCGTCGCGACGAAAGCCAGCAGCGGCAGCATGACGACGAGTGCGATGAGCCTCGGCAGCACGAGCAGTTCGATCACGTCGAGTCCCAGAACGCGGATCGCGTCGATTTCCTCGTGGCTCTTCATCATGCCGATCTGCGTGCAGAAGGCGCTCGCCGTGCGGCCGGCCAGCAGGATGGCCGTGAGCAGCACACCGAATTCGCGCAGGAACGAGAAGGTGACGAGGTTGATGACGAGCAGCTCGGCACCGAATTCGCGAAGGATCGTCGCGCCGAGGTAGGCCACGACGGCGCCGACCAGCGAGGCGAGCAGGGCCAGCAGCGGCACGGCGTCGAGGCCGGTCTGCTCCATGTGGTGGACCGTCGAGGTCAACCGCAACCGCGACGGTCTCACGGCCGTGCGCACGAGTCGATGGACGACCTGGCCGACGAAGTCCAGCAGCTCGCCCGTGCTTCGAGCCACCTCGTGGACGGAACGTCCGACGCGTTCCAGCAATTCGCGCCAGGGCCGGGCCTCGGGCAGTTCGGGAGCCTGGCGCCGCTGGCCCGTGGCCGCGACGGTCTCGAGCAGCTTGCGATGGGACTCGTCGACCCGCACGTCGCCGGCATCGAGGCCGGCGCGCGAAGCGGCCTGCAGCAGCAGCAGCGCGCCGCTGGCGTCGAGGCGCGAGATGGCCGTGCCGTCGATCTCCCTGATTCCCTCGCTCATGCCGCGAAGCCGCTCGGTCAGCCGCGCGGCGGATCCGACCGTCCAATCGCCCTCGGCGCGCAGCGCGCCGTCATCGACGGTCACGGACGGCGCTTCACGGTCGCGGGATTGGGATTCGGCCAACGGCGATCTCCGGCGGAACGATTCCGGCGGCCATTATTGCGCATCGGCGGACCCGCGACGGGCGGGGCCGGGCGGGGTCGTCAGTCGGCCTGCTCCTCGAGCAGGTCGGGCTCGTCATAGCCGGGATTGTTGACCCGGCGCGTGACGCGATGCGCATCGAGAAGCCCTTCCGGCGGGGGTCCGAGCACGGCTTCGGCTTCGGCATCGCTGCCCGTCAGCCAGGCGTCGAAGCGGTCGGGCCGCAGCAGGGCAGGGGCACGGTCGTGACCGATGCGCCGCAGCAATGCGTTCGGCTCGGTGGTCACGATCGTGAAGCTCTCGATGGGGTCTCCATCATCCGGTTTCGAGCGGTCCCAGAGCCCCGCCATCACGAGCAGCGGATCGTCCACGGGAAACACGCGCCAGGGCGCGCGCGGCGACTGGCTCTTGTCCCACTCGTAGAACCAGCTCATCGGAACGAGACAGCGCTGGCCGCGCTGCCAGGCGTGGCGGAACGCCGGCTTGCCGGCCACGACCTCGGAGAACGGCCGGTCGGGCTCGGAGCGGCAGTTCGCCGTGGAGAACTTCGGAATCCGGCCGTGCTTCCAGGGAGGAATCAGCGGCCAGGCCAGTTCCGAGATGCCGCGCTGCCCGTCGACGGGGCGGACCACGGGCAGCCGGACGAGCTGCTGGCCGTCGGCCGTGCGCCGCCCCGGCGCGACATTGCGGCGCGTCACGCCGCCGTCGGGCGGGCCGCCGGCCAGATCCAGCCATTCCCAGACCGTTTCCCAGCGATAATCGAGTCCTCCGCGTCCGCACATCGCCGGTTTCCTCCCGGTTCGAAATCCATTGCGCGTACCTGTCGACAGGCAGGGATTGCGCGGGTTATAATGCGCGGCTTGATCATAACAAGCCGAACTGCAGCCTCAGGGCGAGAAAGCGTGGTCGGGTGACTCCCGGCGACCGCTGCAGACCAGGCATCCGCCAACGCGATTGAACTGCCAGAAGGAGTTGCAATCATGCCCAAGATGAAGTCGAACCGAGGAGCCGCCAAGCGGTTCCGAGCCACCGGAAGCGGGCGCATCAAGCGCAAGCACGCCTTCCACAGCCATATCCTCACCAAGAAGGATCAGAACCGCAAGCGTCGCCTGCGCTCGACGTCGCTGGTTTCCAGCGCCGACGAGAAGTCGATTCGCAAGATGCTGCCGAAGCTGTAAGGGTCGAGGAGAAACAACATGGCACGAGTCAAGAGAGGAGTCATCGCCCGCCGCCGCCACCGCAAGGTGCTGAGCCGGGCCAAGGGCTATTACGGTGCGCGTCGGAAGGTCTTCCGCGTCGCCAAGCAGGCCGTCATCAAGGCCGGTCAGTATGCGTACCGCGACCGCCGCCAGCGCAAGCGCGATTTCCGCTCGCTGTGGATCCAGCGCATCAACGCCGCGGCCCGCGAGCACGGCCTGTCCTACAGCCGGTTCATCAACGGCCTGAAGAAGGCCGAGATCGGCATCGACCGCAAGATGCTGGCCGAGCTGGCCGTCAACGACAAGGTCGCCTTCAAGGCGCTGGCCGAGAAAGCCCGAGCCGAACTGTCCTGAGCGGCCCGGCAGCGATGGCCGGACCGGACCTGACCGCACAGCGCGAGAACGCCCTGGCCGACGTGGCCGGGGCGTCGTCGTTGCGCGAGCTCGACGAGGCCCGCGTGGCCTGGCTGGGCAAGAAGGGCCAGCTGACCGCTGCGCTCAAGAACCTGGGGCAGTTGCCGCCCGAGCAGCGCAAGGACGCCGGTCGCGCCGTCAACGAACTCAAGCGCGATCTGTCCGCGGCCATCGACGCGCGCCGCGCGGAGCTCGAGCGCGAGGCGCTGGATCGGCGCCTGGCCGAGGAGACCGTCGACGTGACGCTGCCCGGGCGGGCCGTCGACCCGGGCGGGCCTCACCCCGTCACGCGCACGATGGAGCGCATTCTCGACCTGTTCCGCGGCCTCGGCTTCGCCGTCGAGGACGGGCCCGAGGTCGAGGACGATTACCACAATTTCGAGGCGCTGAACTTTCCGCCGCACCACCCGGCGCGGGCGATGCACGACACGTTCTACCTGCCCGACGGCCGCCTGCTGCGCACCCACACCTCGCCCGTGCAGATCCGGGTCATGAAGGATCGCGAGCCGCCCGTGCGCATCGTCGCACCGGGCCGCGTCTTCCGCAGCGACTCGGATCAGACCCACACCCCGCAGTTCCACCAGGTCGAGGGGTTGCTCGTCGACGACGGCATCACGTTCGCCGACCTCAAGGGCATGC
>JAWVZQ010000117.1:0-7382 GCA_033722095.1 Wenzhouxiangellaceae bacterium
AAGGGACGAGCGCACCCGCTCCAGAACCGGGTGCGCTTTTTTTATGCCGGAGAAAAGCGAAAAACTTTCCGAGGATGAGCGCGAAGACGCGAAGACGCGAAGACGCGAAGGCGCGAAGGCGCAAGGAAAATGACCGGAAATCGGAAAGAATCGATACTGCTGGTCGATCCAAGGTCGAAGCAGGCCATCCCGAGGGACGTCGCTCTCGGGCTACTCCTCGTGCCTGCCCGAATGAAATTGTCGATTTTCTCTTTGCGCCTTTGCGCTGATCCTCTAAGGAACCCGGGCACGACGTCGAATCACTCCACCGTGACCGACTTGGCGAGATTGCGGGGCTGATCCACGTCCGTGCCGCGCATCACGCCCACGTGATAGGCGAGCAGCTGCAGTGGCAGGACCTGCAGGATCGGCGAGGCCACGGTGTGCGGGATCGGCAGGTGGACGACTTCGACGCCGTCGCCGGAGTCCAGCGTCACGTTGCGGTCGGCGAAGACGAGCAGCCGCCCGCCGCGCGCCCGGACCTCGTGCATGTTGCCCTTGAGCTTCTCGAGCAGGCGATTGCTCGACGCCGAGACGATCACCGGGAGGTTCTCGTCGACGAGCGCCAACGGCCCGTGCTTGAGTTCGCCGGCCGCGTAGCCCTCGGCATGGATGTAGGACACTTCCTTGAGCTTCAGTGCGCCTTCCAGCGCGATCGGAAACTCCGGGCCGCGGCCGAGGAACAGCGCGTGCTGCTTGTCGGCGATGCGCGCGGCCAGTGCCTCGATGCGATCCTCGAGCGCGATGACTTCGCGGGCCTGCTGGACGACGCTGCCCAGCGATTCGGTGAGCTCGCGCAGCCGGTCGCCGTCGGCACCGTTTTCGCGCGCCAGCGCGCCGGCGAACAGCAGCAGCACCGTCAGCTGCGTCGTGAAGGCCTTCGTCGAGGCGACCCCGATCTCGAGTCCGGCGCGCGTCATGAGCACCTCCTCGCAGCTTCGCGTCAGTGCGCTCTCGGGCACGTTGCAGATGCCCAGTCGGGCAAGGTAGCCGCGCTCGCCGGCCGCCTCGAGCGCGGCCAGCGTGTCGGCGGTCTCCCCCGACTGCGAGATGGCCAGCATCAGCGTGCCTTCGGGCACGGCCGGATCGCGGTAGCGGTATTCGCTGGCCACCTCCACGGTCGTGGGGATGCCGGCCAGCGACTCGATCCAGTATCGCGCCACCATGCCGGCGTGGTAGCTCGTCCCGCAGGCCAGGATGTGCACGGCGCGCGTGGCGCTCAGCAGGTCCCGATCCAGTCCCGGCAGGATCTCCCCGCCCTCGAGCGCACCGTCCAGCGTCGCGGCGATCGCCGCGGGCTGCTCGTGGATTTCCTTGAGCATGAAATGCCGGAATCGGCCGCGGTCGGCGCTGTCGGCCGGGATCGAGGAGATGCGCACCGGGCGCTCGACGGGATCGCCGTCGGCATCGCGGATCGTGACGGCGTCGCGCTCGACGCGCGCGATGTCGCCGTCCTCGAGGTAGATCATCTGCTGGGTCAGCGGCACGAGCGCGGCGGCGTCGGAGGCCAGGAAGTGCTCGCCGACGCCGACGCCGATGACGAGGGGGCTGCCGGCGCGCACGCCCCAGACGCAGCCCGGCATGGCACGGTCGAGGATCCCCAGCGAGAAGCTACCCTCGAGCCGCGCGACGGTACGCCGGACGGCTTCCTGCGCCGCGTGCCCGGCTTCGAGCTCGCGGTGCAGCAGGTGCGCGACGACCTCGGTGTCGGTCTCGGAGGCGAATTCGTAGCCCTCCGAGATCAGTTCGTCGCGCAGGGCCTCGTGGTTCTCGATGATGCCGTTGTGGACCACGGCGATGCGCCCGCCCGACCGGTGCGGATGCGCGTTGGCCTCCGATGGGCGCCCGTGCGTGGCCCAGCGCGTGTGGGCCAGGCCGACGTGTCCGCGGTGGCCGTCGCCGAGCGCCTCGGCCAGCGCCCAGACCAATCCGACCTCGCGCGCGCAGACCAGCGCGTCGTCCTCGTCGAGAAACGCGACGCCGGCCGAGTCGTAGCCACGGTATTCGAGCCTGCGCAGGCCGTCGACGAGAACGGGAACGATGTTGCGCTCGGCGACGGCGGCAACGATTCCGCACATGGGAAGGTCTCGCGGTGAAGGAACGCCCGGAATCATAGCAGCGGGCGCCGTCATCGTGACGGGACGCCGGCGGCGGCATAATTGCGGTATGGAAAGTACACCACGAATCCTGACACTGGCGGCACTCGCGTTGCTGGCGGCACTGCTGCCGAACGGCCTGCAGGCATCGGCCGACCCCGACGAGGTGCTGCGACTCGTGCGCGACGACCAGGGCCGCCCCGCCGCGCTGGAGGTCGCCGTCGTGACGCTCGAGGCCCCGGGCGGCGCGCGCGTCGACCTCGTCGGTGCCGTCCATGTCGGCGAACCCGATTATTTCGACGCCCTCAACGATCGCTTCGGGCGCTACGACAGCGTGCTCTACGAACTCGTCGTCGACGATCCCGACGCCCGGCCGGCCCGCGGCAGCGGCGGTGGCGGCCTCGTCTCGCTGCTGCAGGGCGGCATGACCGAGGCGCTGGGCCTGGAGTACCAGCTCGACGGCATCGACTACGACCGCGAGCACTTCGTCCACGCCGACCTGACCGCCGGCGAGTTCGCGGCGAGCATGGACGAGCGCGGAGAGTCGATGATCGGGATGATGGTCGAACTCTGGGCATCGGCGCTGGCCGCCCAGCAGCGCGGCGAACTGGCGTTGCCGGAGACGACGATCCTCCACGTGCTGTTCTCCGACGACCGCCAGCTTGCGCTGCGGCGCATGTTCGCCGAGCAGCTCGTCGACCAGTCGGTGCTCATGGAAGCCCTCGACGACGAGGACGGGTCGACGCTGATCACGGCGCGCAACCCGCGCGCCGTCGACGTGCTCGTCGAGCGGCTGGCGGCCGGCGACCGGGACGTGGCGATCTTCTACGGTGCCGGGCACCTGCCGGACCTCGAGCAGCGCCTCGTCGAGGACAGGGGGATGCAGCGCGCGGACGTCGACTGGCTCGAGGCCTGGCGGCTGCGCTGAGCCCGGCGCGGCTTCAGTCAGCGCCAGTCCTCTGCTCCAGGTCGGCGACCACTTCGGCGACGTGGGTATCCGGGTCGACACGCGCGTAGTGCTTGACGATGACGCCGTCGGGGCCGACGAGGAAACTCTCGCGATTGGCGATGTCGGCACCGCCGAAGCTGCGCCTGACCCCGAACGCCTCGCTGACCGTTCCGTCCTCGTCGGACAGGATCGCGTAGGGCAGGCGGTACTCGTCGGAAAAGGCCTTCTGTTCGTCGATCGAATCCATGCTGATCCCCACGACCTCGGCGCCCGCCCCGCGCAGGGCATAGATGTTGTCGCGGAAACTGCAGGCCTCGGTCGTGCAGCCCGGCGTGCCCGCCTTCGGATAGAAGAACACGACAAGCCACCGGCCCTCGAAGTCCTCCAGCGCATGGACTTCCCCGTACTGGTCCGGCAGGGAGAACGCCGGCGCAGGGTCACCCTCGGTGACTTCGGCGAAGGACGGGGCGGCCAGCGCGGCCGAGACGAGCAGGGCGGCAATGAAGCGGGTCATCGGGAATCTCCGGGTCGGGACAGCGTGGAGATTATCCCGCTCGCACTGCGCGGCGGCGTGAGCGAGCCGCGCGTCAGTGGATCTTCCAGGCCACCTTGAGACCCAGCGAGCCGGCGATCAGCAGCAGGAAGTAGAGAAATTCCCAGCCGCGCATCCAGCGTGGTCCGAACGGCAGCATTTCCTTCTTCGGCAGATCCAGGTAGACGGCCTCGGCCGGGTTGCCGTCCTCCAGGTAGCCGGCCGGGTTCGCGATCAGCGCGTTCCACCACTGACGCTGGTGCAGCACGGGCGTGGGCCGCGGCGGCGGCAGCGATGCAACCGTCTCGCCGGCGCCGGTGACGAGGCGCGCGGAATCCACGGGCCATGCCACGACCCAGGCCGTCACCGCTTCGGCTTCGGCCCGGTCGGGCGCGGGCTCGGCCGAGGTGCCGCGCCAGGTCCACCGGTCCGGTTCGGCGTCGCCCGCCGGCAGCGCCTGGACCGTCACGGGCTGCCCGGCCGCCGGCATCTCGAGCCCGTAGGCGTTCGAAACCCAGACGAGCACGAACAGCACGGGGATGCCGGCCAGCAGCGCCGGGCCGACGGCCAGCAGGATGTGCCGGCCGGAGAGCCGGAAGTTTTCGGCGATCAGCGGCATCAGGCCCGAGAAGTCCCCGTCGTAGCGCGAAAGCTTCTTCTGTACTGCCTTGACCTGGGGCTTGAGCTCGGCGAGCCGGTCCTGGTTCGAAGTCCACCGGTAGACGGCCATCGTCAGCCATGCCGAGATCAGCGCCCAGACGCACAGCGCCAGCGGCTCGGGCAGGAACGAGACGAGCACGTCGTTGATCGGGCCCAGCACGAGGCCGGGCAGGTCGAGCAGGCCGCGATCGATCACGACTGCGGCGTTCCGCGCGGCGCCCGCTCGAGCCGCTCGCGCGCCAGGGCCGGGACGGCCTGGATCGATTCGACCCCGGATTCCAGCGGGAACGACGTGAACAGCACGCCCGGAACCAGGTGAGGATCGATGCAGTGGTCGCCGCTCCACTTCTGCCGGTTCGGCTCCGTCTGTACGGCGGGCACGGCGCCCAGCGTGGTCTGCCACGAGGCGCGGTAGCCGGAGTGGTAGCCGACGACGAGGTCCGGCGCGTCGGCCCGATTCCCGCCGGGGTAGATCTCCTCGCCATCGAAGACGCGGCGCACCACGGGGGACCCGTCGGCCGGGTCGGTCCATCCGGCCAGTGCCGCGGCGATCTCGCGTTCGACGGCGTCGGCATCGGCGGGGTCGACGCTGCCCTGCCCCTCGCGGCCTTCGAGATTCAGGAAGATGCCGTTCAGGCCCAGCGCGTAGGCGCGGCTGGCCGACCAGTCCACGCTCGCGAACAGCACGTCGGATTCCTCAGCGCCGTCGGCGAGCACGAGGAAACCCTCGTCGACGAGCCAGCGATTCAGGTGGACGGCCGTGCGGAACGGCGCGAAGCCATGGTCGCTGATGATGACGAGCTCGTCATCGGGGCCCATGCGGTCCAGCGTCTCGCCGAGGATGCGGTCGGCTTCGCCGTAGATCCACTCGATGGCGTCCCGGAACTCGGGCGCGGTATCGGCGTGGCGCGGGTGCTTCTCGTCCATGCCGCGGTAGAACATGTGGCTGACGCGGTCGGTCTGCACGAACACCCCGATCACGAGTTCGCTGTCGTTGGCCTCGAGCGCGTCGTACCACATGGCCTCGCGCTCGGCCAGGATCGTCTTCTCCATGTCCAGCCCGGCCGCGTCCGAGAGATGTTCCTCGTTCAGCGACCAGGTTTCCTCGGGCATGCCGATGGTGTGGAACAGGCCGATTTCGTCGGCCAGTTCGGCGGCGTAGCCGGGTGGGGACGAGATCGGCACGGCCGGCTTCATCGGGTCGATCTGGATCGGCGAGACGTAGAGCCTCGGGCGCGGGTAGTCCTGGACCAGTGCCAGGCGCACGATGCCCGTGACGTTGACCGGGCCCGTCACGTCGAAGGTCACGCGGATGAAGTCCGACCACTCGCCCGTCCGCAGCACGACTTCCTCACCGGCCAGCGTCACGCGCGCATCGGGCTCGGCCGGCGCGATGATCATGGGCACGGTCATCGGCCGGGCCTCGGTCGCGAGCGGATCCGGCGGCCCCTCCAGCGTCGTGCGGATCGTGCCGTCGCGGCCCGGTCGGACGCGTACCACGCGCGTGCTCTGGCCGGCCTGGCCGACACGCGTCGTCGTGTAGAAGGTATAGGTGCCCTGCGTGCCGAGCAGGTCCGGCACACCCATGCCCGACAGCATGCGGTGGACGTCGTCGGGTGGATAGGTCACGGGCACGCGCAACACGGTTGCTCGATCCCCGGCCTGTTCGGCCTCGACCCAGAACGGCTGGCCCTTACGGCGGTTCAGTACCTGGCCGGAGTCCAGCGGAATGCTGAGCCCGAAGAGCTTCAGGAAGCGCTCGGGAGGGATGTTCTCCGAGATCGAGAACTGCGGGACGTAGGTGGCGGGATCCCGGCGCAGGAAGTCGAAGACGCCGTGGCTGCCGGGCCCATCGCCCGTCGCGAAGTTCGACCAGGCCACGGGCGACTGCGGCGGGTTGCTCGTGCCCAGCGGCTGGAAGTGGCCCCGCTCGGCCAGTTCGGCGAAGTGGGGGAGCTTGCCCTCGTCCATCCAGCGCTGCGCGAGCACGGGGTCCATGCCGTCGAAGCCGAGCACGATGACCCGGCGCTCGGCCGGCTCGGGCTCGCCGCCGCAGCCGGCAAGCAGCGTGGCCAGGACGGCCAGGAGAACCAGCGCGGGCAGCGACCGCGGGCCGCGCTGCCGGGCCGCGGTCGCGGCGCGTCGATCGGTCATGGGAAGACTCCTAGGGTCGGTCTTCGTGCTCGGTCGTGGCCTCGGGCTGGGCGGCCTCGTCGGCGTCGACCTCGGCCTCCTCGCCGCGGCGCTTGCCGCGCATGCGCCGGATCATGAGCCGGATCGGGAAGAACAGGATCGCGGCCAGCGCCAGCACGATGCCGACGAGTACGCTCCAGATGCCGCCGAGCAGGCTGATGCCCGAGCCGGGACCGATGTAGCCGAAGGCCATGGCCGGCAGGAGCAGGAGGGCGGCGGAGAGGAAGATTCGGAAGACGGACATGGAATGCTCCATTCGATACTCGGGTTCATTATCGTCGATCGGGCGGTGCAACCCGCAGCCGCGGTCCTGCGGCGACGCGCTCAGCCCGCGCGGCCCGGCGCGTGTCGCTGGACGTAGGCCTCGAAGGCCGGCGCCATGTCGGCTCCGCCCGGCACGTCGGCGCGGAACGCCTCGATCTTGTGGCGGATTCGGGTCAGGAAGTTCGGCATCAGTTCCGGGGCGTTGCGCCGCAGCGTTTCGGCGACGCGGTCGGCGGCGTCGACATCGCCCTGCAGCAGGTAGTAGGTCGCGTCGGCGTGCAGCGTGCGCACGACGAGTTCCGGCTCGTAGTTCCAGAAGTCGGCGCTCGCCGTCCCGCCCTCGTCGGCCAGCTGCACGCCCTCGCCGATGTAGCCGAGTCCCTGCAGCGAATTCATCTGTTCCCGCTGCGACGCTTCGTCGATGTCGCGGGACTCGACGGGCTTCCAGTCCAGTTCGTAACGCTCCACGTAGCGCGGTGCGTGCTCGGCCGTGAAGCGCTCGTCGAGCAGGTCGAACTCGATCGTGCCCGGAATCACGTCGGAGATCGGCAGGTCGAGCAGGTAGGCCAGCGTCGGGAAGATCTCCATGATCGTGGTATGCACGACCCGCCCCGAAGCGAAGTCGGGGCCGTGGGCGAGCAGCACGCCG
>JAWVZQ010000118.1:0-7211 GCA_033722095.1 Wenzhouxiangellaceae bacterium
AGCGGCCCTGGCCGGCGAGCAGCGCGGCCGCATGGGCCAGCTGCAGCGGCGTGACGACGGTGAAGCCCTGGCCGATGCCGGTGATGACGGTCTCGCCGGGGAACCACGCCTCGCCGAGATTGCGGCGCTTCCAGCCGCGGCTCGGCAGGACGCCGTCGAACTCGCCGGGCAGGTCGATCCCCGTGGGCT
Source organism: Wenzhouxiangellaceae bacterium (assembly GCA_033722095.1). Lineage (GTDB taxonomy): Bacteria > Pseudomonadota > Gammaproteobacteria > Xanthomonadales > Wenzhouxiangellaceae. The sequence continues at coordinate 190 of JAWVZQ010000118.1, forward strand.
GCCCGAATCCGAACAGTGCCAGTTCCCGCGAAATCCGGTCGATCCCGAGCTGGTTGGCCAGTTCGTAGAAGTAGATGTTGACCGACTCCTCGAGCGAGGCCTCGAGGTCGACCCAGCCATGGCCCCCTTCGCGCCAGTCCCGGTACTCGCGCGAGTGGCCGGGCAGCCGGTACGTGCCGCTGGAAAACACGCGCGTTTCCGGTGTCACGGCGCCGGCCTCGAGGCCGGCCAGCGCGATGAACGGCTTGACCGTCGAGCCGGGCTCGTAGCCACCCGACAGGAAGCGGTTGAACAGCGGCCGGTCCGGGGAATCGAGCAGCGCCTGGTAATCGGCGTAGCCGATCCCGTGCACGAAACGGTTCGGGTCGTATCCGGGCTTGCTGACCAGTGCCAGGACCTCGCCCGTCGCGATATCGATGGCCACCACGGCGCCGGACAGGTCGCCGAGCGCGTCCACGGCCGTGCTCTGCAGGTCGAGGTCGATCGTCAGGCGGACGTCGCGGCCCGGCACCGGGTCGGTGCGCTCGAGGACGCGGACCATGCGGCCCTGGGCATTGGTCTCGACGCGTTCGATGCCGCTCTGGCCGTGGAGGCGCTCCTCGTAGTAGCGCTCGATGCCGGTCTTGCCCGTGTGTGTCGAAGCGCGGTAGTTCTCCGCCGGCAGGCGCTCCAGGTCCGCCTCGTCGAGGCGCGCGACGTAACCGGTCACGTGCGAGGTGATCGGGCCGTGCGGGTAGTGGCGCACGAGATAGGGTTCGATCTCGAGTCCGTCGAGGCGGTGGCGGTCCAGCGCCAGCGCCGCGACCTGGTCCTCGTCGAGATTGGACTTCAGGACCACGGGCTGGAAGCGTCGATTGCGCAGCGACTCGAGTTCGAAGCGCTCGCGTTCGTCCTCGCTGAGTCCGACCAGTTCGTCGACGGCGTCGAGCATCGCCGCTCGATCGCCGAGGCGCTCGGGCACGGCCACGAGTCGGTAGGCGGGGCGATTCTCTGCCAGCACCCGGCCGTGGCGGTCGAGGATGAGCCCGCGGTTCGGCGCGATGGCGCGCAGCTTGACGCGGTTGTTCTCGGCCCGTGCGGCATATTCGTCGTGGGCGCCGAGCTGGAGCTGGGCGAATCGGGCCAGGACCAGCGCAATCAGGATCATCATCGCGACCGTCAGCAAGCCGATCCGGCGCGCGACGAGGCGGGCCGAGAGCGCGTCGCGCGTCGTGCCCCCGGCCCTCATCGGCGCACGGCCGTGCGCTGGCGTACCGCGTCGAGCAGCAGGAACAGCCACGGCCAGACCACGAGGCCGGCCAGCGGCGACAGCCACCAGCTCCAGTCGGGCCAGCCGCGCTCGAGCAGGCCGACGACCCAGAGTTGCACGATGCGGTCGTTGACGAGCAGGGCGCCGACGGCCGCGGCCTGCTGCCAGGGCGGGAAGAAGCGGATGCGGTTGCGGAAGCGCGCGACCAGGAAGTTGATGATCAGGAGGCTCAGGGCATGCTGGCCGAGCAGGCTGCCGGTCAGCAGATCGACGACCAGCCCGAGCGCGAAGGCCGTGCCCAGCGAGTGCAGCCACGACGACTCGATGTGCCAGTAGATCATGACCAGCGCGACCCAGTAGGGACGCCACGGTTCCAGTGCCTCGGGCATGGGCGCGATGGTCAGGACCATGGCCAGGACCAGCGACAGCGCGACGGTGAGAGGGCGTTCGCGTGTCATCGGCCCGGCTCCCGGTCGTCGCCGTCGGGCTCGCCGTCGGTGCCGGTCCGGCGGCCCGCATCGATCTCTTCCCCGGCGACCCCGGCCTCTTCGTCGGCTGCGGCATCCGGCGGCGGTGCCTCGGGTTGCGGAGTCGTCTCGTCGGATTCCGGTGCCAGGACCAGCACGAGGCGATTGCGGTCCATGGCCGCAAGCGGTCGCACCTCGGCCGTTGCGAAGGGCTGTCCCGGCTGCCGCGTCACGGCCGCCACCGTTCCGACGGGCAGGCCGGGCGGAAAGCGTCCGCCGAGGCCCGACGTGACGACGAGGTCGCCGGGCGCGAGTTCGGCGTTCATGGGCAGGTCGGTCAGGCGCAGCCGATCGACGGATCCGCTGCCGTAGGCGATGGTCCGCTCGCCGGTTGCGAGAATCTGGACGGGCAGGGCGTGGTCGGGGTCGGTCAGCAGGATCACGCGGGCCGTTCGGCGCGCCGCCTGTTCGACCTGGCCGAGCACGCCGTGATCGTCGACCACGGGCATGCCGGCGTCGACGCCGTGGATGCGTCCGCGCTTGACGACGATGCGGTGCGCGAACGGATCGAGGTCGACGCTGGCCAGTTCGGCGGCCACGAAGCGGTGATCGACGCGCCGCGCGGCACCGAGCAGCGCGCGCAGCGTCGCATTCTCGCGCTCGAGGTCGTGCGTTCGTTCGAGATCGGCGCGCTGCTCGAGCGTGACGCGCTCGAGCTCGCGCATGCGTTCGGCCATCGCGCGCCGGTCGGCCCAGGTCCGGGTCAGGTTTCTCGAGACCGCGAACGGCAGGTCCACGGCCAGCATCACGGGCTCGACGACGCGCACGGCGAACTCGTGGACGCGCGGCACGTACTGGCCCCGGTAGTCGAGCACCATGAGCACCACGGCCAGCAGCGCATAGAACATCAGACGGGCCGTCCCCCCGGCCGTGCCCAGCAGCTGGCGCCGATCGATGCCCGCCGGAGATCTCATTTCATGCGGTGACCGGCGATTGCACGCCGGTCGTCAGTTGGCGAAGAAGAAGTCGCCGCGGTTCTCGTCCATCATCTCCAGGGCCCGTCCGCCGCCGCGTGCCACGCAGGTCAGCGGGTCCTCGGCGATGATGACCGGCAGGCCGGTCTCTTCCATGAGCAGCTTGTCGAGCTGCTTGAGCAGCGCGCCGCCGCCGGTCAGCACGATGCCGGTCTCGGCGACGTCGGCGCAGAGCTCGGGCGGCGTCTGTTCCAGCGCGTTCTTCACGGCGCTCGTGATGCCCGACAGCGGCTCGGACAGTGCCTCGAGCACTTCGGAGGAACTCAGCGTGATCATCTTCGGCACGCCTTCGGCCAGGTTGCGGCCCGAGACTTCCATCTCGCGCACTTCCTTGAGCGGATAGGCGCAGCCGATCTCGAGCTTGATGCGCTCGGCCGTGGCCTCGCCGATCAACGTGCCGTAGGAGCGCCGCACGTAGTTGACGATGGCTTCGTCGAAGTGGTCGCCGCCCACGCGCACGGAGGCGGAGTACACGATGCCGTTGAGCGAAAGCACGGCCACCTCGGACGTGCCGCCCCCGATGTCGAGCACCATCGAGCCGCGGGCCTCGTGGATCGGGATGCCGGCGCCGATGGCCGCGGCCATGGGTTCCTCGATGAGGAAGACCTCGCGCGCGCCCGCGCCCTCGGCCGATTCCTTGATGGCGCGGCGCTCGACCTGGGTCGAAGAGCAGGGCACGCAGACGAGCACTCTGGGGCTCGGGCGGAGGAAGCGCGAGGAATGCACCTTGCGGATGAAGTGCTGCAGCATCTGCTCGGTCATGTCGAAGTCGGCGATGACGCCATCCTTCATGGGGCGGACCGTCCGGATGTTGCCGGGGGTGCGGCCGAGCATCTGCTTGGCCTCGAGTCCGACCGAGGCGACGTCCTGCGGGCCGCCGGGCCCGCGGTCCATGCGCACGGCGACCACCGAGGGCTCGTTGAGGACGATGCCCTGGCCGCGCACGAAGATCAGCGTGTTGGCCGTGCCCAGGTCGATGGACAGGTCGTTGGAGAACAGGCCACGAAGACGTTTGAACATGGAGATGAAAAGCCCGGTTCGTTGCAGGAATTCGGAAGGCGCGCGCGGGGGACGCGGCACGCCAAACGGCTAGTGTACGACAATCCCGCGCCGCTGCCGCGGAATTCGCGGTGCATGGGTCACGCTGCTCGGCGCACCGGGGGAGGGGGTCAGGTCAGGCCCAGGCGCCAGGCCACCCAGAGCAGCGAGAAGGCGCTCAGGAACACCATCCCGACCCACGCCGTCCCGCGAAGCACCGGCCCGGGCCGGGCATCGGCCGGCATGTGCCGACTCGTGACGAGGCGGAACGTCAGAGCGGCGATGATCGGCGCGGCCAGGAACGAGACCGTGGTCGTGAAGTCGATGAGCGCCGTGAACGCGTGGCCGAACCAGGCGATGACGGCCAGTGCGCCGGCCGAGGTCAGGCCCAGCGCGGACAGGTAGCGCGCCCTGTGCATGCGGGCGTGCGCGTCGTGCCCCGGCTGGCGCAGTTCGAGCAGCGCGCGCAGCACGCGCGGGTAGGCATCGGCGACGACGAGCGTGGTCGAGAACATCGTCGCCAGCGCCGCGAACCCGATCAGCGGTCTCGCCCACGGGCCGAGACTGGCGGCGTAGAGCTCGACGAGCTGGCCCGAGAACGCCACGGCCGAGCCCGAGAACTCGGCGCCGGTGCCGTGCATGACCAGCGCACCCAGCGCGAGAAAGGCCACCGCCATGAGCGTCGCGCCCACGTAGCCGATGCGGAAGTCGAGCCCCGCATGGCGGACGCTGGCCAGCTCGCCCGTGTCGCCGGCGCGTTCCAGCGTCCACAGCGAGTGCCAGGCCGCAGCGTCGAGCGGGATCGGCATCCAGCCCAGCAGCGCGAGCACGAACGCGAGGCCGGCGCCCGACCACAGCGCCGGGTCGGCGGGGTCGACGGCCAGCCGCGACCAGTCCTCGGTGCCGGCCGCGGCGAGGATCAGCGCGACCAGCGTGGCCAGGGCGAGCACGGCCATGATGATCTTCATGAGCCGATCCAGGCCCCGGTACTGGCCCCAGGCCAGGATGACCATGCACACGGCGAGCACGAGGACGGCCAGCGCCAGGGGCGAGGCGTCGAGGCCGAACAGCAGCCCGGTCAGTCCGGCCGTGACGAGCGTGACCGAGGCCAGCACGATGAACATCGTCGCCAGCGTCAGGAACACGAACGTACCCAGCGCCCAGCGACCGAGCCGCAGGTAGCCGGCCAGGAGGTTCTCGCCGGTCGCGGCCGCCCAGCGCGGCCCGAACTCGAGGAACGGGTACTTCACGGCGCAGCCGACGATGACGAGGACGGCCAGTGAAAGGCCGTATTCGGCGCCGGCGCGCGTGGACTGGACGAGGTGGGAAACGCCGATCGCCGCCCCGGCCATGATCAGCCCGGGGCCCAGCGCGTTGCGGAACGACGTGATCTTCACCGGCTCGCGTCGAGCATGGCGGGCGTCGGCCGATTTCGAGGGCTCGGGTTCCGGGTCGGCATGGCGCCGGATTGTACCGGCCGCGGGCGCGCGGTCAAGGCGCCGGAACGCGCGTCGTGGGGCGGGAATCGCCCCCGACGGAGCGGGCGATGCTTGCATTCCTCCGAATGCTGTTCATATCATAGGAATGCACGCATGCACGCCCGGCGTTCCGTAATCGGCCGGACATCGACAACAACATCCGACAAGTTCAGCTTCGGGGAGAAAATCTGATGAAGTATCGTCTGCTTCCGGCGGCAACGCTGGCGATGATCATTCTGGCCGGGTGCGGGGGAAGCTCCAGTACCGATCAGGGCTCACCGGTCCAGCCGGTCACGAACCCGGACGGCAATCCGACCACCGACGTCATCACGGCGCGGTTCGACCCTTCCAACGGCGTCCTTCCGTTTCCGATCAACCTGCTGTTCTCGGGCAGCGGCGACCTGACGATCAACATTCCCGTCGCCGATCCCGACGACTTCAGCGATCCGCAGGTCGCGCTGAATCAGCTCGACGGCTTCAGCACCGTCACGCCCTGGTCGTTCAGCTTCACCGACCCCGTCGACCCGAGCACCGTCGTTCCCGGCGGCTCGGTCCGTCTCTACGAGGTCGAACTGGTGTTCGGCACGATCGCCGTGCAGTCGATCAACCGCGAACTCGTCCCGGGACAGGAGTACACGGCCGTGGTCTCGACGGCCAGCGATCCGACCGGCGCGACCGTGGCCATCGTTCCGCTGCAGCCGCTCGACGAGATCACCGCCTACATGGCCGTCGTCACCAACGGCATCACGGACATGGAAGGCAACCCGGCGACACCTTCGCAGACCTACTTCCTGGCCAAGCGCACCGAGCCGCTCGTCACGCCGGGCGGCGTCAGCACCGAGCCGCTGCTCGACAACGCCACGGCCCGTGCACTCGAGCCTCTGCGCCAGCTGACCGTCAGCCAGGAGAGCGCGGCCGTCAGCGCCGGCGTCGCACGCGAGGACATCGTCCTGTCCTGGACCGCCACGACGCAGTCGATCACCCCGGTACTGGGCGTGGTTCGCTCGACGCTGGACGCCGGCTTCTCGCAGGTCGCTCCCACGGGCCTGACCACGGCCGACGTGCTGCCGCCGGGCGCCTCGCCGGGCATCGCCGACATCCTCATCGGCGTCACGGACCTGCCGTACTACCTCGGCGTGCCGACGCCGCAGAACCCGACCGCGCCGCTCAACGAGTTCTGGCAGGCCGCGCCGGGCAACTACGTGCCGCCCTTCGATTCACTGGGCCTGGATCCGACCTCGACGGCCGTGACGGTGGCCAACCCCATCCCCGTCGAGACCAGCACGCAGACCGTGCCGATCCTCGTGACCGTCCCGAACCAGTTCTCGGGCCAGGTCAAGCCGGCTGCCGGCTGGCCCGTCGTGATCTTCCAGCACGGCATCACCGGAAACCGTTCCAACGCGCTGGCGCTGGCCGACACCATGGCCTCGATCGGCTTCGCCGTCGTGTCCATGGACCTGCCGCTGCACGGCATCACGCAGACCAACCCGATGGATCCGTCGCAGCCGCTGGCCGCGCTCTACGTCGAGAACACGCCGTTCGGGCCGATCGCCAACGAGCGGACCTTCGACCTCGACCTCCAGGACAACCAGACCGGTGCGCCGGGCCCCGACGGCAACATCGATTCCTCGGGCGCCTACTTCATCAACCTGCAGAGCCTGCTGACGGCGCGCGACAACCTGCGCCAGGGCCAGGTCGACCTGTCCTCGCTGAGCCTGAACATCCCGTCGATGGATCTCGACGGTGACGGCCTCGG
>JAWVZQ010000119.1:0-7210 GCA_033722095.1 Wenzhouxiangellaceae bacterium
CATGGAACGCCTGGCCGATCGCGTCATCCTGCTCGTCGACGGTCGCGTCGTCGCCGACGGTGCGCCGGAGCGGCTCGTCGCCGAGGCCTTCGGGGCCTGCATGGAATGGGAGGTCGTGCTGTCGCGGCGCCCCGATGAATCCGAGCGTCGGCGGCTCGAGGCGCTGGGGCTGGCGGAGTCCGACGAGGCCGGCCGCGACGGCGGAGGCGAGTCCGCCTGGCGCGGGCTCGTCGACGAAACCGACGAGGCGGTTCCCCGCGCACTCGAAGCGTTGCCGCTGCGCGAGTGGCACGTGCGTCGTCCCGGGCTGGACAGCTACTGGCGTGCACGCATCGGGGATCGCCGGACCGATGCAGCCCCCGGGAGGGACGCGACGTGATCGCGACGGTGTTCCGGATCATGGCGCTGTCTCTCTGGCGCGACCGCGGCGCTCTGGTACTGGCCTTCGTCCTGCCGCCGCTGATGTTCTTCGTCTTCGCCGAGGTCTTCTCGGGCGGCGGCGACGACCTGGAACTCGTCGTCGCCGTCGCCGACGAGGTCGGCTCCCCGCGCACGTCGCGCATCGCCGAGGCCGTGGCGGCTCTGGAAGGGGTCGAGGCGCGCACGCTGCCCGGCCGCGCCGCCCTCGTGGAGGCCGTGCGCGGGGCCGAGGTCGATGCCGGCATCTGGATCCGCGCCGAACCCGGAGACGACCTCGACGCCGAGCCGCCGCTCGTCGTGGTCGGCGACTCTGGCCGGGCCCTTGCCGCCGCGGTCCTCTCGGGCCGCCTGCAGGACCTGCTGCAGCGCGGTTTCCCGGAGCTCGGCGTGGCGCGCGCCGCGGCGCTCGTCGACGTGCTGGCCGGGCCCTACTCGGCCGAGCAGCGCGAGGCCATCGACGAGACACTGCGGGCGCTCGAGGAAGAGCCGGGTGCGCTCGACGGGGACGTCGACGGGGCGGCCGGCGAGACCGGGCTCGTGGCCCGCGAGCTGCTGGCCGGCGGCCGGCGCGCCGACGACGCCGGCGTGAGTTACTACGCCGGGGCCGTGGCCATCCTGTTCCTGCTGTTCGCCGCGATGCAGGGCGCCGTGACGCTGACCGAGGAACGCAGCAGCGGCATCGTCGACCGCCTCGTCGCCGCGCCCGGCGGCATTCCGGTGATCGTTCTGGGCAAGGGGCTGTTCCTGACGGTCCAGGGATTGCTGCAGGCCGGCCTGATCTTCGCCTGTGCCTGGCTCGTCTACGGCGTGGATCTGCCCGGGCGGTTCGGCCCCTGGCTCGTCACGGCGCTGGCCGCGGCCGCGGCCGCGGCGGGCCTGGGCCTGCTGCTGGCCTCGCTGAGCCGATCGCGCCAGCAGGCGCAGACGGCGTCTGCATTCGTGGTCCTTATACTGTCGGCCATCGGCGGCAGCATGATGCCGAGATTCCTGATGCCGGGCTGGCTGCGGGAACTGGGCTGGCTGACTCCGAATGCCTGGGCCATCGACGCCTGGCAGGGCCTGTTCTGGCGCGGCGAGCCCGTCGCGGAACTGGTTCCGGCCTGGCTGGTCCTGTTCGCGACGGCCGGCGTCGCGATCGCGGCCAGCGCGATCCTGGCCGCGCGCACGTCGAACCGGGCCTGACACCAGCGAGAGGAAATCCGTGGAATACCTGTTCAACGCCCTGCTGTTCTTCGGCACCGTCGTCGCGATGGAAGGCGTGGCGTGGCTCACGCACCGGTACGTCATGCACGGTTGGGGCTGGGCCTGGCACCGTTCTCACCACGAGCCGCTTTCGAAGCGGACCGGCTGGTTCGAGTGGAACGACCTGTACGCCGTCGTCGGCGCGGCCGTGTCCATCTCGCTGATTGCCTGGGGTGCCGACGATCTCGGCCCGTCCTACTGGATCGGCTGGGGCATGGCGGGCTACGGGCTGCTCTACTTCCTGTTCCACGACGGTCTCGTGCATCGCAGGTGGCCGCTGCGCTGGCAGCCGAAGTCGGGTTACCTGAAGCGCCTCGTCCAGGCGCACAAGATGCACCACGCCGTCCACGAGAAGCACGGTTGCGTGTCGTACGGCTTCCTCTACGCGCGCCCGCTGCCGGACCTCAAGGAACGGCTCCGGCAGGTCCGGGAGGGCAGCGGCGACGCCTAGGCGCCTCGCCGGTCGAGCCAGCCGGGCTCGAATTCCTCGAGAGAATCCAGCACCAGGTCCGCCTCCCGGAATGCCGGCTCGTCGGGCGAGAACACCGACGGGACGGCGACGACCGTCATGCCGGCCGCCCGGCCGGCCCGCACGCCGGCCGGCGCATCCTCGAAGACCACGCACTCGCCGGGCTCGACGCCGAGCCTGTCGGCCGTGGTCAGGAACACGGCGGGATCGGGTTTGCTGCGTACTTCGTCGATGCCGGAATGGGCGAGTTCGATGCGCGCGCCGATGCCCAGGCGCTCGACGACGGCCTCGATGAGTTCGGGCGGGGACGAGGAAGCGATGGCGAGCTTCAGCCCGCGCTCGGCCAGCCGCTCCATCGTGTCGTGGACGCCGGGCAGTGCCCGGGCCTCGCGCTCGATGCGCCGCGTGACTTCGTCGAGCACGCGCCGGACCATCTCCTCCAGCGGCGGTCCGTCCCAGCCGAACCGGCGATGCCAGCCGGAGAGCACCTCGTCGATGCGCTGCCCGGCCGTGGCCCGGCAGAGCTCGTGCGTGACCGGGACCCCGAACGGCCGGTAGACGGCGATCTCGGCGTCCTGCCAGAGCGGCTCCGAATCGATGAGCAGGCCATCCATGTCGAAGATGGCAGCGCGGAAGGGGCGGGCGGTCATGGTGCGGTCGCGGTCGGATCGGCAGCCGGCATTGTGCCCGAAAGCGGCATCGGCTCCGCGGCGGTTCCTGCTCAGCCCGGGGCCTGGCGCTCGAGCTGCGCGACGAGCTTGCCGGCGTCCGCGTCGATCGGCTCGGCCGAAGACGGGGCATCGAGCAGCCGCTGAAGGCTTTCGGGTACAAGAACGGGACGGCCGATGAGCGGTTCGACCACGGACTCGAACTTCGCCGGGTGAGCCGTGGCCGCCACGAGTAGCGGCGACTCGTCGCCGGCGTGCCGCAGCCGGGCCAGGCATTCGAGCGCGCAGGCCGTGTGCGGGCAGACGATCTCGCCGTGCTCGGTGTACTCCGCGGCAATCCGCGAACGGATCGCCTCGTCGTCGACGCTTTCCGCAGTGATGGCCTGGTCGCGGACGTCGCGTTCGCGATAGAGCCAGGCCAGACGCTCGAAGTTGCTCGGATCGCCGACGTCCATGGCGTTGGCCAGCGTGCGGAGGCCGGGCCGACCCGCGTAGCGCGCGCCGGCGAAGAAGTCGGGCAGCGTCCGGTTGGCGTTCGTCGCCAGCACTACGCGGCCGATCGGAGAACCCATCTCGCGCGCCAGAACACAGGCCAGTGCGTTGCCGAGATTGCCGGTCGGCACGATGACATCGATCGGGCCGTGCTCGGCGAGCCGACGGGCGGCCAGGGCGTAGTAGGCCACCTGCGGCAGCAGGCGGCCGACCGAGATGCTGTTGGCCGAGGTCAGCCCGAAGCGCTCGACGAGATCCGGGTCGGCCAGTGCGCCCTTCACGAGCCGCTGGCAGTCGTCGAAGCTGCCGCGCACGCGCAGCGCCCGGACGTTTCCGCCGAAGGCTCCGAGCTGGTGGGCCTGGCGCGGCGAGACACGGCCGTCCGGGAAGAGCACGAGTACGCGCATGCCGGGCTGGCCGTGGAAGGCCGCGGCCACGGCCGCCCCCGTGTCGCCGGAGGTGGCGACGAGCACGGTTCGCGGCGGATCGTCGACGGCGGCCAGGGACCGGGCCAGGAATCGCGCCGCGAAGTCCTTGAACGCGGCTGTCGGCCCGTGGAACAGTTCCATGATCCAGTTCCGCGGCCGGCCGGGGCGCTCGCGGATGGGCAGCGGCAGGTCCAGCGCTTCATCGCAGATCGAGGGCAGTGCCGCAGCGAGCCGGCTGCCGGCGAACATGGGCGCGAGGACCGCTGCGGCCATGGCCGGCAGGGAGGCGTCGGCCGGAACGGACGCCGTGTCGATGCGCGGCAGGCGCTCGGGTACGTAGAGGCCGCCGTCGGGCGCCAGTCCGGCGCGGATCGCTCGGTCCACGGTGACGGGAGGGGCCTCGGCGCGCGTACTGACGTAGCGCATTCAGGCGTCCTCGATCAGTCGCGCACCGGGAGCCCCGACGGGAGAGAGGTGGATTTCCGCCTCGAGTCCGGCCCCGGCGAAGGCGTCGCACATGGCTTGCGCACCGCGCCGCGCGGCCCCGCCGTCGGAGAACCAGCCGAAAACGGTCGGCCCGGCGCCGGAAATCGACGCGCCCAGCGCCCCGGATTCCAGGGCCGCGCGCTTGACCGCATCGAAGCCGGGGATCAGTCCGGCGCGGCGAGGCTCGACGAGCACGTCCTCGAGCGAGCGGCGCAGCAGGTCGAGGTCACCGGAGTGGCAGGCGGCGAGCATGCCGGCCAGGCGCGCGCCCTGTGCGACGACGACGTCGAGGGCGAACGGCTCGCCGAGTGCGGCGCGCGCCTCGCGCGTGTGCACGCGCATTGCGGGGTGAACCGCTGCGCAGACCAGGCCCCGCGGAACCGGGATCGGCACGAGCGCGTCGGGCAGGGCGAGCACGAGGCCTCCGAGCAACTGGCAGCCGACGTTGTCGCCGTGTGGTGCGCCGCTGGCGGCTTCCTCGCCGGCCAGTGCATACGGGTAGAGGTCCTCCATGGAGAGGTCGAGTCCCAGCACCCGGTTCGCGGCGACCACGGCCGCGACGGCCGAGGCCGCCGAACCGCCGAGCCCGGCCGCCAGCGGAATCCCCTTTTCGATCTCCAGGCACAGGTTCGGCGATGTACCGGTCGCCCGGCACAGCGCCGCGACGGCGCGCGTGGCCGTGTTCTTCTCGACGTCCCGGGGCAGGTCCTCGACGATGCCGGACACTCCGGCGATCGTCAGCGGGCCGTCGTGGCGCGACACGCGAACGTGATCTTCCGGTCCTTGCAGCGCATGTCCCAGCAGGTCGAAGCCCACGGCGACATTCCCGACGCTGGCCGGTGCGGCGGCGGTCGCCGAGGCGGTTTCGGAGGATTGGCTGGCGTTCATGTGAAGGTCCGGTTCGATGCACAGTGGCCGGGCTGTCGGCCGGTCGGTGCGGGGCAGGGCATTGACACGGGGCGTGGGGACCCGTGTGTTAACCTTAGGTTAACCAATCGGAAACACCCGATGCACGGCATCGAGCCGATCTCCGCGGGGGAATCAGCGGATGGTCGGGCACCGAGGTTGCGTTCCTGCGAAATCCGTACCGGTTCCACGCCACGGCTGTTGCCAGGACCGGGAACACGGAACGCGTGCGGAACGTTCATCGTGGCATCGGCGCCAGAGTGCGCCAACTGTCGGTCGCGGCACGGAAGCGGGCCCTCTCGGACACCGAACCCGGTCAATGCGGCCACCGATATACGCCCCGGCCGCGCCGGGAAACTTCGAATCCCAAATCTTGAGGAACGACATGCCTTATCCGAACAACAAACGGCCCCGGAGGTCGCGACTGTCACAGGCGATCCTGTGGGGCCTGGCCGCGACGGCGACGACGCTGCACGCGCAGGACTCGCAGGAGACCGAAGGCGAGGAGTCCCGCGAAGATACCAAGCAGATCGAGAAGATCGTCGTGACGTCGACGAAGACCGAGGAGATCGACCTGCAGGAGGCCCCGGTCACCGTGCAGGCCATCGACCAGAAGCAGTTGATCCAGCTCGACATCGGCAACTTCGACGACCTGCGCAATTCCATGCCCAACATCAACGCCGCCAGCCGCGGCCCGGGCCAGCAGACCATCTACATCCGGGGCATGGCCGTACAGCCGATCACGGTACTGCTATCGGGCGCGCAGGGCACCCAGCCGAACGTGGCCCTCTACCTCGACGAGCAGCCCGTCACGGCACCGGGCCGCAACCTCGACGTCTACGCCACCGACCTCGAGCGCATCGAGGTGCTGCCGGGACCCCAGGGCACGCTGTTCGGCGCTTCCTCGCAGGCCGGCACGATCCGCTACATCACGAACAAGCCGCGCCTCAACGAATTCGACGCCGGCTTCACGGGCATGGGCTCGTTCACCAAGGACGGCGAGTTCAACAGCTCGGCCGAGGGGTACATGAACCTCCCTCTCGGCGATCGCACGGCGGCCCGGTTCTCGTTCTACGACGTGAACATGGGCGGCTACATCGACAACGTGCTCGGCGAATTCACGCTGGACCCGGAAATCAATCCCGAGTCCTCCGTCGATCTGGGCCCGGATGCGACCTACGAGACGATCAACAACGTCGACCTCGTCGAGGAAGACTTCAACGACAGCTACTACAAGGGGCTGCGCGTCGGCGTCTACCACGAGTTCAACCTGGACTGGAACCTGCTCGTGCAGAACACCTACCAGGAACTGGGTTCGGACGGCGTCTTCGACTACGACCCCACGGTCGGCGATCTCGAGGTCACGCGGTTCTTCCCCGATGAACTCGAGGACACGTTCAACCAGACCACCTGGACCCTGGAAGGCCGCCTCGGTGCGCTCAACGCGCTGTATACGGGCGGCTACCTCGAGCGCGAGGTCAACCAGTCGGTGGACTACACGGGCTACAACAATGCCGGTGGCTTCATCGCCTACTACACCTGCACCTACGACAACCCGGCCTACATCACCAACTACGACATCGATCCGCGGTTCATCACCGAGAACCGGCAGTGCCTGGACCCGACCAAGGGTGCCGTCATCGATCAGGATCACGAGCGCATGACGCACGAGTTCCGCGTCTCGACGCCGGCCGACAATCGCTGGCGCGCGATCGGCGGTATCTACTACGACGACTTCCAGATCGACACGCAGGACGACTACCTGTACCTGGCGACCCCGGATCTCGGCTTCGCGCCGAACGCGCCGATCTCCGATGCCTTCCAGGTCAACCCGGAAACCCGTCCGCCGGGCGTGGCGTTCTTCAACGACATCCGCCGCACCGAGGAACAGATTGCCGCTTTCGGTGAACTCAGCTACGAGATCATTCCCGAGGAGCTGACGATCACCGGTGGCATCCGCTTCTACGAGATCGAGTCGGACTTCAAGGGTTCCTCGAACTTCGCGGACGGTATCTTCCAGGGCTCGATGAACACGGACCGAGGCCGTGACTACGACGTGTCCGGCGGACACCGTCCGACGCCGCTGACCCAGGAAGACC
>JAWVZQ010000120.1:0-7201 GCA_033722095.1 Wenzhouxiangellaceae bacterium
CAGCTGCCCGTCGTTCGCTTCGCCCGGTCCGCTGCAGGGCTCGTGCGTCATCGGCGGCCAGACGATCACCAACGACATCACGCTGACCAATGAAACCACGTGGCTGATCCAGGGCCAGTTCATCGTCGGCGACGGCGGCTCGGTTACCGTCGAGCCCAACACCGAGCTCGTGGGCGGCACGCTGGGCGATACCGACACGTTCATCGTCGCCAAGGGCGGGCAGGCCTTCATCGAAGGTACGGTCGAGAATCCGATCGTCTTCCGCGGATTCCAGAACGAAGGCCGCGGAGAATGGGGCGGAATGGTGGTCAACGGCAACGCGCCGATCAACGGTTGCGCTCCGGGCGTCGATCCCTGCACGGCCCAGGGCGAAGGCAACTCGGGCGAATACGGCGGTGACGATCCGCACGACAACAGCGGCGTTTACAAGTACATGATCGTCTCCAACGCCGGCATCCTGTTCAACGAGGAAAACGAGCTCAACGGCATCGCATGGCAGGGCGTCGGCGACGGCACCACCATCGAGTACATCCAGGTCCACCTGAACTCCGACGACGGCATCGAGTTCTTCGGCGGCACGGCGAATGCCAGGCACGTCGTGTTGACGGGAATCGGCGACGACAACCTCGACTGGACCCAGGGCTGGCAGGGCAAGGTCCAGTACCTGGTGGCCAAGCAGTACACCGACGACGGCGACCAGGGCATCGAGGGCGACAACAACGGCGATGCCAACGACTCGCTGCCGCGCGCGCTGCCCGTCATCGCCAACGCCACGTTCATCGGCAACGCCAACACCGACATCGGCTGGCTGATCCGCGAAGGCACGGGCGTCAACATCGCCAACTCCATCGCCGTCGGCTTCGGCGATGCCTGCCTCGACATCGACCAGGACTCGACGTTCGCCAACGAAGCGAACCTCGCGATCACCAACAGCCTGCTGTTCGGCTGCGGCTCGATCTTCGACGAAGAGGCCGGTGACGGGTTCGACGTTTCCGACTGGTTCGGCGGGCAGGCCGGCAACGCGGTGGCCAATCCGATGCTGATGAACTACCTGCCGGCCGCAGGCTCGCCGGCGATCGGTATCGGCTTCGTTCCGTACACGAACGACTTCTTCGACAACGTCAACTACGCCGGTGCCGTCGGCTTCCCGGCCGCGGACTGGGCGGCCGGCTGGACTGTCGGCCTGGAACGTTCCGAGCCGTAATCGGAACCATCGGCGCCGCCCGGCTCTTCCGGGCGGCAGAGGGACGCACGAGGGCGGTCCGCTACGGCGGGCCGCCCTTTTTCATGCCCGAGAATCTCCGCCGGCCACCGCGAACACCGTCTGCGCACCGTCCGAGACCGCGCGGATCGTGCAGCCGTAGAGACGGCTAAGGCGCTCGGCCGTCAGCAGGTCGCCGGTGGGGCCGGCCTCCCAGCGGCCGTCGCCGAACAGCATGAGTACGTCGGTGCAGTAGCAGGTCGCGAGGTTGACGTCGTGCAGCGCCAGGACCTGTGCACGCCGCCCGGCGTGCACGCGCGCCCAGAGCCGGTCGAGCAGCGCGACCTGGTGGGCCGGGTCGAGGTGGTTCGTCGGCTCGTCGAGCAGCATCACGGCCGGGTCCTGGGCGAGCACCACGGCCAGCGACAGGCGCCGCTGCTCTCCGCCGGACAGATGCATGCAGGAATCGTCGGCGCGCTCGGCCAGCCCGACGCGGTCCAGCGCCTCGAGCGCGATGGCCCGGTCTCGGGCGCTCTCGCGGGCCCAGGGTCCGAGGTGCGGGTGGCGGCCGCTGAGCGCCGTTTCCAGGCAGGTGGCGTCGAAGGCGAAGCGCGTGTTCTGGGTCAGCATGCCAAGCCGGCGCGCGACGGCGCGGCGCGGCAAGCCATCGAGGGGCGCGCCGTCGAGCAGCACGGTCCCGGCCTCGGCCGGGCGGATGCCGGCCAGCGTCAGCAGCAGCGTGGTCTTGCCGATGCCGTTGGGACCGAGGATGCCCAGCGACCTGCCGGCCGGTACGGCGAGGTCCAGCCCCGAGGCGGCCGTCACGCGGCCGATGCGGACCGTCAGTCCGCGTGCCTCGATCAGCGCCGCGTCCTCGCTCATCGCTGCCGGCCTCCCGTTCGGTGAAGCAGCATGAGGAACAGCGGAACGCCGATCAGTGCCGTGACGACGCCGACGGGCAGCTGGCGCGGGGCCAGCACGGAGCGCGCCAACGTGTCGGCGAGCAGCAGGAAGGCGCCCCCGAACAGCGCCGCGGCCGGCAGCAGCCGGCGATGATCGGCGCCGATCGCGAGCCGGACGAGGTGCGGGACGATGAGCCCGACGAACCCGACGGGTCCTGCGATGGCCACGGCGAGCCCCGTGAGCAGCGAGGCGGCGACGTAGAGTTCGACGAGCCTCGCCCGCGGAGCCTCGCCGAGCAGCGCGGCCTGGACCTGGCCGGAGACGAGTACGTTCATGCTGCGCGCCCGGAGCATGAGCAGGCCGGTCAGCGCTACGGGTGCCAGCAGCCACCACGGCGAGAGTCGGGCATACGACAGATCGCCCATGAGCCAGTAGAGCATGCCGCGCAGACTGGCATCGCTGCCCAGCGCGAGCATCAGCGTGATGACGGCACCCCAGCCGGCAGCGACGACGACGCCCGTCAGCAGCATGCGCGTCGTCGACCAGGGGCCGCTGCCGCGGCCGAGCACGAAGACGATGAGCATCGACACCATGGCGCCGGCAAAGGCCAGCAGTTCGACGGGAACGAAGGCCAGCCCGAGGCCGATGCCGGCCAGCGCGAAGGCGCCGGCACCGCCCGACAGGCCCAGGATGTAGGGATCGGCCAGAGGGTTGCGCAGCAACACCTGCATGACGGCTCCGGCCAGCGCCAGAAGGCTGCCGGTCACGAGCGCGGCGATCGCGCGCGGCAGGCGCAGCTCGAACAGGATGCGCCGACCGGCCTCGCTCGACAGATCGGGCAAGCCGGCGCTGCCCGCCATCAGCGCCACGGCCAGCGCGCCGGCGGCGAGCAGCACGAGGGCGCCGAGGATCAGGCCGGTTCTCATCGCCGGCCGGGGCCTGCCGGCTGGCGGCTGCGACGGGAATGGAATACCATGGCAGGCAGTGAATTTGCAGTGCCGGGAACGGTAGCACAGGGTCCGACGGGCCGCCGCCGTTGCCGCACGAATCGAGACGATGATCGACGCCGATGGATTCCGCCCCAACGTGGGCATCGTCCTGGCGCGCCCCGACGGACGGGTCTTCTGGGCCCGCCGCGCCGGTCAGGACGGCTGGCAGTTCCCGCAAGGCGGGATGAACACCGACGAGACGCCCATCGAGGCCATGTACCGCGAGCTCGGCGAAGAAACCGGGCTGGCGCCCGAGCACGTGCGCGTGCTCGCTTCGACGCCGGGCTGGCTGCGCTATCGGTTGCCGCGCCGCATGCGCCGGCGCCACCAGAAGCCCGTCTGCATCGGCCAGAAGCAGGTCTGGTTCCTGCTCGAGTTCCTGGCCGACGATTCGGCGCTGCGGCTCGACGCCTGCGACGAACCCGAGTTCGACCATTACCGCTGGGTCGACTTCTGGTACCCGCCGAAGAACGTCATCGCCTTCAAGCGACGCGTCTACGAGCGCGCCCTGGGCCACTTCGAACCGCTGCTGCCCGCGCTGGCCGGCGAAACCGACGAAGACGGAGCGCACTGAATGGATCTCATCGGCGCCTTCATGCTGCTGTTCGTGGTCATGGACCCGCTCGGCAACATCCCGATCTTCCTGTCGGTGCTCGAGACGGTCCCCGAGAAGCGGCGCTACCGCGTGCTGTTCCGCGAGCTCGCGCTGGCGCTGGTGATCCTGTTCGCATTCCTGTTCTGCGGCAAGTACGTGCTCGCCGCGCTGCATCTGAGCCAGTACTCGATCAGCGTGGCCGGCGGCATCATCCTGTTCCTGATCGCCTTGAAGATGATCTTCCCCGTGCCGCGCCAGATGCGCGACGACGAGGAGTTCGACGACGAGGACGAGCCGTTCCTCGTGCCGCTGGCCGTGCCGATGGTCGCCGGACCGAGCGCCATGGCCATCCTGCTGCTGCTGTCGACGGGGCAGCCCGATCAGCTGGGCAAGTGGTCGCTGGCGCTGTTCCTCGCCTGGGCCGCGACGGCCGCCATCCTTTTGGCCGCACCGCTGATCAAGCACCTGCTCGGCAAGCGCGGACTGATCGCCACCGAACGCCTCATGGGCATGCTGCTCGTCGCCATCGCCGTGCAGATGTTCCTCGAGGGCGTGACGCAGTTCCTCGGAGAATACACTTGACGCGAATCCTCCCGATCCTTCCGCTGCTGTTCGCGGCGGTGCTCGTTCCTGCGCCGACATCCGCGGAGACGTTTTCCGCGGACGACCTCGAAACCGCTCGTGCACTTCGCCAGCAGGGTCTCGAATCCGCGCTCGGCTACGCGATCACCGCGGAGTTGACGACGAGGATCGGAAACCGCCTCGCCGGGTCGCCGAACGATGCGCTGGCCGTAGCCTGGGCGCAGGACAAGCTCGAGGAACTGGGCTTCGACCGCGTCTGGACCGAGCCCGTGACGTTTCCGGCCTGGACGCGCGAGCACGAGCGCGTGGCGATCGTCTCACCCGTCGAGCAGGAGCTCGTCGCGCTGGCCATCGGCTTCTCGCCGGCCACGCCCGAGGGCGGCGTGACGGGCGAAGTCGTCGCGTACCAGGACCTCGCGGCGCTCGAGGCCGCCGACCCGGCCCAGGTCGAGGGCCGCATCGTCTACATCGAGAAACGCATGGCCCGCGCCCGGGACGGCTCGGGCTACGGCCCGGCCGTGGCCGCTCGCGGCCGGGGCTCGATGGTGGCGGCCGAAAAGGGCGCGCTGGCCATCGTGATCCGCTCCGTGGGGACCTCGACGAACCGCTTCGCCCATACCGGGGCGATGCGCTTCGACGCGGCCAGCCGGCGGATTCCGGCCGTGGCGGTCTCGAATCCCGACGCCGATCAGCTCGAGCGGCTGCTCGACCTCGGTGAGCCGGTCCGTCTGCACGTCGATATCGGCGCCGAGATCCAGGACACCTACACGAGCCAGAACGTCATCGGTGAAATCCGGGGCGGCGAACGGGCCGACGAGATCGTCGCGCTCGGCGCGCACCTGGATTCCTGGGACGTCGGTACCGGGGCGCTCGACGACGGCGCCGGCGTCGGCATCGTCACTGCGGCCGCCACGCTGATCTCGCGACTGGACCGCCGGCCGGACCGCAGCATCCGGGTCATCCTGTTCGCTGCCGAGGAGACCGGGCTCTGGGGCGGTCGCGCCTGGGCGCGCGCGCATGCCGAAGAAGTGCGGCGCTACCAGGTCGCCGCCGAGTCCGATTTCGGCGCCGGGCGCATCTACGAGATTTCGGCGCGCGTGTCCGACGAGGCCTGGCCGGTGATCGGAGATATCCAGGCCGAACTGGCGCCGCTGGGCATCGAGCTCGGCGTGCGCTCGGCCAGCGGCGGGCCGGATTTCAGCCCCATGCTGCGCCATGGGCTGGCCGCCGTGGACCTGGAGCAGGACGGCACGACCTACTTCGACTACCACCACACCGAGAACGACACGCTCGACAAGATCGACCCCGAGGCGATGGCCCAGAACGTCGCCGCCTACGCGGTGCTGGCCTGGCTGGCGGCGCAGTCGCCCGTGGACTTCGGATCGGGACCGGCATTGCTTGCCGACGGCTGAGCCCGTCTCAAGTCGTCGAAGTCGTTTCTTCGTCGTCGCGGTCGGCGGGTCGCCGGGACGAGACCGGTAGATAGGCGTCGATGCGCATGCCGCGGTCGGCTTCCGGCCTGGCCCGGGTTTCCCCGCCGGCCGCGGAGACGATGCTCGCGGCGATGGACAGGTCCACCTGCGGCGCACGCTCGTCGTCGGACTCTCCGGCCCGAGCGGAGGACGGCATGCGGGATGTCGTGTCGAGCGAGCCGCTGTCCTGGACCGACAAGCGTGCCCAGCCGTCTCCCTTTCCTCCGGCCGGCGCCAGGCGCTGCGGACAGTGCACCAGCGAGATCCGGATATCGCCGTGACCCTCGATCGCGTCGCGCGCGCTGAGCACGAGATGGATCAGGGCCTGCTGGAACTGTACGGGATCGATGAGGCACCAGCCGCAGTGGGACAGGTCCCAGACGATCCGGACGTCGTGGGGGACCAGGCGTTCGACGAAGCGCCGCATGTCCCGCACCTCGGACTGCAGGTCGACCCAGGCCGGCGTTCCGGCGTCGTGGCTGGAAGACGATCGCAGTCTGTGCGTGTAGCCGCGTGCGCGCTCGGTGGCCTCGACGATCATGCGCGCCTCGTCGCGCAGCGGGGATTCGTCCGGGAGCCGGCGGTCGATCGTCCGCGCGCTTTCGGCGACGGCATCGAGCACGACGGTGAAATCTCCGGCAACGGCCTCGGTGAATCGCGCCGCGTCGGCGAGTCGGTGCTGGCGTTGCTCGAGCGTGCGCCGGCGATCGTGGCGCTTCATGGCCGCGATGACGAGCACGAAGAGTCCGACGCTCAGCACGAGCGCGGCCGCGATTCCCGGCCAGGGTCCGTCCAGCGGGTGTCGTGCAACGCGGACCGGGAGCTCGGTCGCCGGCGACGTCGCCCGATCGTCGCGCCGCGCGCGGACCTCGAAGCGATATTCGCCGGGCGGCAGTTGGCGGTAGAGGGTCCGGCCGTCGCCGGTGCGCAGCCAGTCCTCATCGTATCCGTGGAGTCGATACACGTACTCCACGCGATCGACGCGCCGCCAGGTCGGCGAGGCGAACGACAGTTCCAGCACGCCCGGCCGCGCCGATAGCCGCAGCGGTCCGGACGGATCCAGGTCGTCTCCGTCGAGGCGGACCGAGAGGATCACGGGCTGCTCCGGCGGTTCCGGGCTCGCGAAGGCGGCAGGTTCGACGCGCGCCGCACCGCTGCTGGTCGGATACCAGAGCCGGCCGCGGCCGTCGCGCCAGACGGCCGGCTGGAATCCACCGTTGGTCTCGGTCCGCGGCATGCCGTCGTCGGCATCGATGCGCAGGGCCGGCGACAGGTGCCGGGGGCCGGCGGGCTCGAAGGCCTCCATCTCTGCGGCATCGAGCCGGAACACGCCACGATTACCGCTGAGCCAGAAGCCGCCGACTCCGTCCTCGGCGATCGAGAACGCGCGGCTCTCGGGCAGTCCATGGCGGCGATCGATGACGACGGCGCGCTGGCCGTCCCAGCGCAGCAGGCCGAG
>JAWVZQ010000121.1:0-7154 GCA_033722095.1 Wenzhouxiangellaceae bacterium
CCCCCAGTTCGACGACGAACAGCCGGCCACTGCCGTCTCCGGCATGCTTGATGCCCACGGGGGTCGTGAAGCCCGGCAGGCTCGGCACCGGGTCCAGCGTCACGTCGGGCGGAATCTGGGCGGCCAGCGGCGAGGCGAGCAGCAGGCCGAGGGCGATGAGCGAAACGCGCATGTCGGAACTCCGTTCGGTTCGAGTCATCCCCCCGGTGAGTTCAAGTGTAGCGATCGTGCAGCGCGGATGCCGTGCGCGCCGTCACAGTTCGGGGCAGCAGGGTCCGGAATCGATCACGATCCGGGCCGCCACCCCGATCGGGCGGCGCCGTTCGCAAGCCTTCAGCGTGTACGCGGACCGCGGCGCCACGCACAGGCCGTCGCGAGCGCCAGCGACAGGGCCAGCAGCGAAAGGCCCAGCGGGCCCAGTGCCGGGATCGGCTCGGCCGGGAACGGGCCCGGCGCGCCGCTGACGGTGAAATCCGTCGCGGCAACGTAGTGCGGCGCTCCGTCGAGGCGGCCGATGACTTCGAGATCGTAGGTCCCCGGATCGAACCGGCCGAGCGGGAAGTCCGCGAAGTACGGCGGCGGCGTGACGCACGGGGGCGGCGGATCGGGCGGCGGGAGGAACCCGAACTCGACGGAAACCTGCGTGCCGTCGACGGTCATCGAGACGCTGCCGAAGTCGATCCCGCGACCGCAGGGCAGGCCGAGTACGGCCTCGGCGACGATCTCGTCGAAGAACGTGGCCGGCTGCGGCGAAACGTCCAGTGCCATCGCGTGACTCCAGGCCGGAAGGAGGGCAAGGACGAGCAGCGTGGCACGGACGGACGCGATCGACATGCTGGAAACTCCCCGAACGGCAACGAGCCCATGATGCAACACGGGCCGCCGGCCGTCCAGCAGGCGCTGCCCCGCACGCGGTCGCGCGACCGCATCGGCTGCGGCAGAATAGCGCGATGCCCAGTCGCCCTGCCCAGGTCGCTTCCGGACACGAGGAAACCACCCAGGCCGCCGTCGAGGCGCTGCGTGCCGGCGGCAACGCCGTCGACGCGCTCGTCGCGGCCGGCTGGACGGCCTGCGTGGCCGAGCCCATCTTCTGCTCGCTCGGCGGGGGCGGCGCGGCGCTGCTGAGGATGCGCGGGCGGGCGCCGTCGATGCTCGACTTCTTCACCCAGACGCCGCGCCAGCGGCGCGTCGACGACCTGGATTTCTATCCCATCCACGGCAACTTCGGAACCGATACGCAGGAATTCCACGTCGGCATGGGGGCCGTGGCCGTGCCGGGGACCGCGGCCGGCTTCGAGGAACTGCACCGCCGCCATGGACGGGTTCCCATGCGCGAGCTCGTCGCCATCGCCGCCGACCGGGCGCGCCGCGGCGTGCACTACAACGCCACGCAGGCCTTCGCGCTGGACATCCTCGAGCCGATCGTCCGCGCCACGCCGGAGGCGAGCGCGATGTTCGGCATGGCCTCGGGCGACGCGCCGCTGCCGGCGGCCGGTGATGTCCTCACGAACCCGCCGCTGGCCGACTGCATGGAGGCCCTCGCCGAGCATGGCTCGGAACTGTTCTACCGCGGGGAGATCGCGGTGCGCATCGCCGAGATGTCGACGGCCTCGGCCGGCCACCTGCAGCTGGCCGACCTGGCCGGCTATCGCGTGCGCTGGCGGCGGCCCACGAAATGGTCGCTGGGCTCGGCGACGGTCTGGTCGAATCCGCCGCCGGCCTTCGGCGGCCTCATGGTCGAACTCATGACGCGGGCGCTCGAGCACGTGCTGCCCGACGGAGCCGTGTTCGGCTCCGAGGCGCACCTCGACGCGCTGACCACGGCGATGCGCGACAGCGACGAGGACCGGCTGGAACTCGAGCAGCCCGACTGCCTGCGCTGCGATCGGGCGCTGATGCGCCGCTTCCGGGCCCTGGGCCCGCCGGGCCGCCGCGTCTCGCGGGGGACGACGCACATGGCCGTGCGCGACGGCGACGGCAACTTCGCCGGCATGACGCTGACCAACGGCGAGGGCTGCGGGCGCGTCGTGCCCGGCTGCGGATTCATGCTCAACAACATGCTCGGCGAGGAAGACCTGAACCGCTTCGGCTTCCATCGCTGGCCCACGAACCGGCGGCTGTCGTCGATGATCGCGCCGACACTCGTCGAGCGCGACGGCGAACGCGTACTGCTCGGCAGCGGCGGCTCGAACCGGATCCGCACGGCCATCGCCCAGGTGCTCTGCAACCTGCAGCACTTCGACATGGGGCTGGCCGAGGCCATCGACGCACCGCGCCTGCACCTCGAGGGCGGCCGGCTGGCCATCGAACTCGGCGGGGAAGGGGCCGTCGACTGGCCCGACAGCTGCGCGGAATGGCTAGCCCGCCGCTTTCCGGACGCGCGCCGCTGGCCGGAGCGCAGTCTCTACTTCGGCGGCGTCAACGCGGTATCGGATGCCGACGCGGCCGCCGATCCGCGGCGCGACGGCCATGCCTGGTCCGGGCGGATCGCCTGAGGAGGGCGCGCACCCCTACATCTCCAGTGGATCGACGTCGAGGTGCCAGCGCACGCGGCGGGCCTCGGGCAGGGCTTCGAGCGCGGCCGGCAGACCCGCCAGCGCTCGCCTGAGCGTCGCGCGTCGTTCCGCCATGAGCCAGAGCTGGTAGCGCCAGTGGCCGGCCCGGCGCTGCAGGATGGCCTGCAGCGGCCCGGCCACGCGCAGCCCGTCGCCGTCGAGCCGACCGGCCACCGTCGAGAGGAATCGCCGGGCGTCGGCGGCGTCGCGCGCCTCGGCGCGCACCATGGCCAGCGACCAGGCCGGCGGCAGTTCGGCCGCATCGCGCTCGGCGAGCAGCAGTCCGGCCGAGTCCAGGTACGCACCGCGCGCCAGTTCGCGGATCAGCGGATGCTCGGGGTGCCGGGTCTGGAGCAGGAACTCGCCGGGCCGCCCCCGCCCGGCACGCCCGGCGACCTGGAAGACGGTCTGGGCGAGACGCTCCGGAGCGCGGAAATCGGCGCTGAACAGTGCCTGGTCGGCATCGAGCACGACGGCCAGGCCGATCGCCGGCAGGTGGTGACCCTTGGCCAGCATCTGCGTCCCGACGAGGATGCAGGGCTCGCCGCGCATGACCTCCGCGAGCAGCGACTCGAGCTCGTCCTTGCCGCGCACGCTGTCGCGATCGACGCGATGGACGGGCACGTCGGGAAACGCCGCGGCGAGGGCCTGCTCGATGCGTTGCGTGCCGGCGCCGGCCGGCACGAGACGCGGGGACTGGCACGAAGGGCAGCGCGGCGGGGCCGGCCGGCGATGGCCGCAGTGGTGGCAGTCCAGCGATCCCCGGGCACGGTGCCAGGTCAGGTGCGCCGAGCAGCGCTCGCAGTCGGCCTGCCAGCCGCATTCCTCGCAGACCAGCACCGGTGCGTAGCCGCGCCGGTTCCGATAGACGAGCACCTGGTCGCCGTTCGCGAGCCGCTTGCCGATTCGATCGCGCAGGCGTTCGCCGAGGCCGTCGCGGACCGACTGACCGCGCAGGTCCTCGATGCGCCAGCGCGGCAGTTCGCTGGCCCCGGCGCGCTTCGGCAGTTCGACCTGCCGGTAGCGTCCGCGTCCGGCGTTGGACAGGCTCTCGAGCGACGGCGTCGCCGTGCCGAGCATGACCGGAATGCCGAGGCGGCTGGCGCGCATGACGGCGACGTCCCGGCCGTGGTAGCGCATGCCGTCGAACTGCTTGAAGGACGCGTCGTGCTCCTCGTCGACGACGATCAGGGCCGGGTCCTTCAGCGGCAGGAACACGGCCGATCGAGTGCCGACGAGCAGCCGGGCCCGGCCCGAGGCCGCGGCCTCCCAGGTCGCGACGCGCTCGCCTTCGGACAGCCCCGAGTGGTAGGTCCAGGCGCGCTGGCCGAGCCGCGCCTCGATGCGCCGCACGAGCTGCGGGGTCAGGCCGATCTCGGGCAGCAGCATGAGCACCTGGCGTCGGTTTCCCATCAGTGCGCGCGCGGCCTGCAGGTAGACCTCGGTCTTGCCGCTGCCGGTCACGCCGGCCAGCAGCAGCGCTTCGAATCGGTGGCGTGCGCGCAGCGCCGCTGCGACGGCGGTGCGCTGGTCGCTGTTGAGTTCCGGCCCGGGAACCGGCTCCGGCGCAGGGGGATCGCAGGCCTCGGCGAGCCCGGCCTCGGCCAGGGCCCTGAGCACGGCCTGCCGGATGCCCTCGGCCTCGAGTTCGTCGCGGTGGGCCGGACCCTCGGCGAGCCGGTCCAGCGCCTGGCGCCGGCGCGGTGCGCCGCGCGCCTCGCTGCTGCGGCCGGCGTCGGTGATGCGCCACCAGTCGGGCGGCGGTCGGCGGAACGCTCGCGTGCGCCTCAGCGCCGGCGGCAGTGCGTGGGTCACGATCTCGCCGGGCGGTGCGGCGTAGTAGTCGGCCGTCCAGCGCAGCAGGTCGAGCAGTTCGGGGGGCACGGCGCCGTCGGGCAGCACCTCGGCGATCGGCTTCAGCGAGGCGGGGTCGGCCGGCGAATCCCGCCGCGTGGACAGCACGACGCCGACGAGCTTGCGCGCCCCGAACGGGACGCGTACACGAACGCCCGGCTCCGGCATCGCGCCGGCGGCCGGGGGTAGATAGTCGAAGCTGCGGTGCAGCGGCACCGGAACCGCGACCTCGACGACGACCCGGGGCGGTGCGCGGCCGCTCACGGGCGCGGGCGTCCCGCGTCGCGACGGCACACGGCCGTCAGTTCGGCGACGGGAGGTCGTCGGGTTCCGGGGCCTGGACGAGGCGCTGCTGGCCGTCGTCGAGCGCGATCAGGTCGGCGAGGATGCGTGCCGATTCGCGCAGCAGGATGTCGGGACGCTCCTCGTCCTCGGCATCATCGTCGACGTTGGCCGAGGGATCGTCGGTGGCCGGATCGTCGGACGGTTCGTCGCCGGCGTCGGCATAGCGCTCGCGACGCCGACGCTCGGATTCCTCCTGCTCGGCCAGGCGCTCGGTCTCCAGCAGCGAGACGCTGACGCGGTCGCCGAGGTTGCCGAAGTGCTCGTAGTCCTCGATCAGCGACTTCAGTTCCTCGTCGGTCTCGCGCCGCGCCTCGTGGAGCTCGCGCGCGGCCGGCAGCAGCGGGTCGAGGTCGGCCAGCGGCCGGTAGTCGGTCTCGTCGATCTCGCTCCACTCCATGTGGAAGTCGAGCGCGGCCTCTCCGTAGTCCGAGGCGTCGCCGTAGGTCGGCAGCCGGATGTCGGGCGTCACGCCGCGCGACTGCGTGGAACCGCCGTCGACGCGGAAGAACTTCGCCATGGTCAGCTTGACCTGTCCGAGGCGTTGCTCGTCGTCGACGGCATAGTTGTCGAGGTTGTAGAGGTTCTGCACCGTGCCCTTGCCGAACGTCGGCTCGCCGATGATGATGCCGCGTCCGTAGTCCTGGATCGCGGCGGCGAAGATCTCGGAGGCCGAGGCGCTGGCGCGATTGACGAGCACGGCCAGCGGGCCGTCCCAGGCCATGCCGGGCTCCTGGTCGGATTCCACGGTCACGCGGCCGCTGGAATCGCGGATCTGGACGACGGGGCCCTCGTCGATGAACAGCCCGGTCATGGTCGTCGCCTCGATGAGCGCGCCGCCGCCGTTGTTGCGCAGGTCGATGACGATGCCGTCGACGTCCTGCTGGCGCAGGTCCTGGATGAGGTTGCGCACGTCGCGCGTGCTCGAGCGGTAGTCGGGCTCGTTGCGCGCGCGGCCCTTGAAGTCCACGTAGAAGACCGGAATCTGGATGACGCCGATGCGGCGCGTCTCGCCCTCGGTCTCGAACTCCTCGACGTGGGCCTGGGCGGCCTGCTCCTCGAGCTTGACCTCGTTGCGGACGATGTCGATGATCTCCGGCGGGCCCTTCACGCCCGTCTCGGCGGGGAGGATCTCGAGCCGCACCTTCGTCTCGCGCTCGCCGCGGATCAGGTCGACGACGTCGTCGAGGCGCCAGCCGACCACGTCGACGATGGGCTCGTCGCCCTGGCCGACGCCGATGATGCGATCGCCGGACTGCAGGCGGCCGTCGAGGTCGGCCGGCCCGCCGGGCACGATCTCCTGGATCTCGACGTACTCGTTCTCGCTGCTCAGCAGGGCGCCGATGCCGTCGAGCGACAGCTTCATCGAAATCTCGAAGTTCTCCGCCGAGCGCGGCGACATGTACGACGAATGCGGTTCGATGGAGCGCGCATAGGCGTTCATGAAGAACTGGAAGGCGTCCTGCGACTCGAAGTCCCTGATCCGCTTGGCGATGTTGCGATAGCGGTCGTCGAGCGTCGTGCGGATGTCGTCGATCTCCCGCTCGGCCAGCTTCAGGTTCAGCCAGTCGTTCTTGACGCGCTTGCGCCAGATCTCGTCGAGCTCGGTCCGGTCGGCGGCCCACGGGGCCTCGGTGCGGTCGAACTGGTAGCGCTCGTCGACCGTGAAGTCGAATTCGGTGTCGAGCGTCGAGCGCGCATGCTCGATGCGCTCGGCGACGCGCTCGCGGTACCGGTTGAAGATCTCGAAGGCGGGTGCGAGCTCGGCCGTGCGCAGCGAATCGTCGAGCTGGTCGCGAAAGCGCTGGAAGTCCTCGATGTCTTCCTGGAGGAAGTACATGCGGTTCGGGTCGAGCAGCTTCAGGTACTGGTCGAGGATGTTGCTCGACAGGCCATCGTCGAGCGGCTTGCGCTGGTAGTGGTACGAAGTCAGGAAGCGCGAGGCCAGCCGCGTGGCGAAGCGGTGCTCGACCGAAGGCTCCAGCGGCGTCAGCCCTTCCTCGGGGACGGCACGGGCGACCGGCAGCGCGGCGGCGAGCACGAACGCCAGGGGAATCAGGATCGTCAGCGTCTTTTTCATGCGTTCTATGACCTGCAAATCACCTTCGGGGTTTCATCGGCGTCACCGACCGCTCGGCGCGGCCCACGACGCATCCCTCGACTCTACCGGATCGCGGCCAGCATGCCGTGAGTCGCATCATCCGACGGGGCGGGGCGGCAGTCAACCTCCAGCGCCTCGGCGAAGCCCGCCGAGAATGCGGCCGGGACGGTGGACGGATCCAGGTCCGGGACCTGCTCTGCGAGCGAAGTCATGGGCTGGCCGGCGTAGCCGCAGGGATTGATCCGCGAGAACGGCTCGAGGTCGGCGTCGACGTTCATCGCCAGCCCGTGGTACGTGCAGCC
>JAWVZQ010000122.1:0-7146 GCA_033722095.1 Wenzhouxiangellaceae bacterium
GTATAGCGCGTCGTAGAGGGGGCGCAGGTAGGGATCCACCTTCTGGGCCAGGTCGCCGGGCAGGAAGCCGAGCCGCTCCCCGGCCTCGACGGCCGGCCGGACGAGCACGATGCGCTGCACGCGCTCGGATTCCAGCGCGTCGACGGCGCAGGCCACGGCCAGGAAGGTCTTGCCGGTGCCTGCCGGCCCGACACCGAAGTTGACGTCGTTGGTGCCGATGCGCTCGAGGTAGCGGCGCTGGTTCGGCCCGCGCGCGCGGATCATGCCGCGCTTGGTTCGGATGACCGTCTCGGGCACGGCCTCGTCGGGTTCGCCGAGCCCCGATTCCTGCAGGCCGAGGTTCACGAGGGCCGGCGTGAGGACCTCGCGCTCGGTCTGCCGGAACAGCCGTCGCAGGACGCGCCGCGCAGCCTTGGTCGCATCGCGGTCGCCCTCGATGGCGAAGATGTTGCCGCGCGCGCTGATCTCCACGCCGAGGCGCTTCTCGATGAGCCGCAGGTGTTCGTCGAACGGCCCGCACAGGTTGGCCAGCCGGTCGTTGTCGGCGGGCTCGAGTTCCATCGTCACGGCGGATTCGGCGGCGTCGGCCATGGCTCAGGCCGCCGTGCGCGCCGCGACGCGGCCGCGCAGCGAATTGGCCAGGGCAGCCGTGATCTCCACGTCGATCATGCAGCCCTTCAGCGAAGCCGGCCCCGGGAAGTTGACCACGCGATTGTTCTCGGTCCGCCCGGCGAGCTCGGCGGCGTCCTTTCGGCTCGGACCCTCGACGAGCACGCGCTGGGTGGTGCCGACCATGGCCTCGGCGTACGCGCGGGCCTGCTCGTTGAGTTGCTGCTGCAGCCGCTGCAGCCGTTCCTTCTTCGCCTCGAGCGGGACGTTGTCGGGCAGCGAGGCCGCCGGCGTGCCCGGGCGCGCGGAATAGATGAAACTGAAGCTCTGGTCGAACTCGAGATCGCGGACCAGCTTCAGCGTCTGCTCGAAGTCGTGATCGGTCTCGCCCGGAAATCCGACGATGAAGTCCGAGGACAGCGCGATCCCGGGACGGGCCTCGCGCAGCCGCCGGATGCGGTCCTTGTACTCGAGCACCGTGTGGCCGCGCTTCATGAGGGCGAGCACTCGGTCCGAGCCGGATTGCACGGGCAGGTGCAGGTAGTCGGCGAGCTTCGGAACCTCCGCGTAGGCCTCGATGAGCCGGTCGGAGAACTCGACGGGATGCGAGGTCGTGAAGCGGATGCGCTCGATGCCGTCGAAAGCCGCCACGTAGCGGATCAGCATGGCCAGGTCTGCCGTGCCTCCGTCGTGCATCGGCCCCCGGTATGCGTTGACGTTCTGGCCGAGCAGGTTGATCTCGCGCACGCCCTGGGCCTCGAGTTCGGCGACCTCCGCGACGACGTCGTCGAGCGGGCGGCTGACTTCCTCGCCACGCGTGTAGGGCACGACGCAGAAGCTGCAGTACTTCGAGCATCCCTCCATGACCGAAACGAATGCCGAGGCGCCGCGTGCCCCGGGCGGCGGCAGGTGGTCGAACTTCTCGATCTCGGGAAAGCTGACGTCGACGGCCGGCGCGCCCTCGCGCGCCTTGTCCAGCATCTGCGGCAGGCGATGGATGGTCTGCGGACCGAAGACCAGGTCGACGAACGGCGCGCGCTTGAGGATGCCCTCGCCCTCCTGGCTGGCCACGCAGCCGGCCACGCCGATCACGACGTCAGGGCGCTGCTCCTTCAGCGGCCGCCACTTGCCGAGCTGCGAGAAGACCTTTTCCTGCGCCTTCTCGCGGATCGAGCAGGTGTTGACCAGGATGACGTCGGCCGACCGCTCGTCATCGGTCAGTTCGAGACCGTGCGAGGCCGCCAGGACCTCGGCCATGCGGTCCGAGTCGTATTCGTTCATCTGGCAGCCGTGGGTCTTGATGAAGAGCTTGCCGGGCATCGCCGTTTTCCGAGTCGAAACAAGACCCTGCAGTCTACCAAAAATTCGACCCTTCCCCCGCTTTCGGGCGGGGTCGCGCGCGGCCCCGATCAGCGCCCGCGGAGCGCGTCACGAGCCGCCCGGCCGCAGTCCCGAATTCCGTGCCCGATCCGCGAAAAATCGCCGGAGCGCGTCGCGAGCGGCTTTCTGGCGGTGGCTCCCGGAGCGCAGAAACCGCAGTGTACGTGCCAGGTACATGAGGATTTCGAGCACCGGAAGACGCCGCCAGAAAGCCGCGCAGCAGCGCTCCGGCGATTTTTCAGCCCGGAGGCCACTTCATGGTGCGCCCACCCAGCAGGTGCAGATGGATGTGGTAGACCGACTGGCCGCCCTGCTCGTTGCAGTTGAAGTTCAGCCGGTAGCCGTCCTCGGCGATGCCCTCCTGCTCTGCAATCTCCCGGGCCGCCAGCACCATGCGCCCGACGAGCTCGGCGTCTTCCTCGCCGAGGTCGTTGAGCGTGGGGATGCGCCGCTTCGGGATGACGAGCACGTGGACGGGCGCCTGCGGATTGACGTCGCGGAACGCCAGCAGGTCGTCGTTCTCGAACACGATGTCGGCCGGAATCTCGCGCCGGACGATCTTCTCGAACAGGTCATCGGACATCGGGTCGCTCTCCGTGGTGGTGGACTGCGACCCAGTATGCCGCCGCGCCGATTCAGCCGCCGAGGTAGCGCGCGAGCACCTTCCCGGCCGCGTCGGCCGCGCTCGGAAGCTCACCGGGCTCCTCGGCCGGCCAGGCGCGCGAGCGCAGCGGGCTGTAGAAGGGGCCCGGATCGATGCGATCGACGGCGGGCCCGCGCGACGCCGTCTCTGCGGCCAGGATGTCGGCCAGTGCATCGGCCCCGGCCTGGGCCACGCCGTAGGCACCCCAGTGCGCATTCCGGCGCTGCCGCGGCGCATCCTGCACCCAGAGTACGCGGCTGCCCGGCGTGGCACGCATCAGCGGCAGCAGCGAGACGGTCAGCAGGTAGGGGCCGGTGATGCCGGCCTGCAGCACCTGCATCCATTCGTCGGGCGGCGTGTGATCGAGGGGGCGCAGTGCCTTGAACTCGGCGGCGGCGTGGATGATGCCGTCGAGCCGTCCGAACGAATCCTCGATATGGGCCGCCAGTTCGGCGTAGTGGTCGGGGCCGGCACCGGCCAGGTCCAGCGGCACGCCCAGCGGCGCGGAACCGGTCTTCGCGAGCCGGTCGTGCAGGCGCTCGAGACCGCGGCGATTGCGATCCAGCGCCACGCAGTCGTGGCCGGCGGCCAGCAGCCGCTCGACGAGCTCCCGCCCGAGCTCGCCGGCAGCGCCGGTCACGAGCGTGACGGGCTGACCGGAGGGCGCAGCGGCCGCGCCGCCGCCGGCCGCCGATTCCTCGTCGGACGGCTTTTCTTTTTCGTCGGGGGACTCCATGATGGGGATGGTACCCCGATCCGCACCGCACCGAGTTCGCGACATGCCGTTCTACGAGTACATCCACGAGGGCGATGGCGGCTGCCCGACCTGCCGGGAACGCTTCACGCGCCTGCAGAAGCTCTCCGAAGACGCGCTGACCGAATGCCCGGTCTGCGGCAGCGCCGTGCGGCGCCTGATCTCCCCGCCCCACGTCGTCGGCGGCACGGCCCACCGGCTCAAGCCCGACAACATCGAGAAGGCCGGTTTCACGCAGTACCGGAAGCTGGGCAAGGGCGTCTACGAGAAGACGGCCGGAAAGGGGCCGAGGATCATCAAGGACGACTGACCGGCAGTCGGCCCGCATTCCGGCCGGGTATCATCGACGGCACCTGAACGCCCCCGGGGGATCCCCACCGATGAGCAAGGACT
Source organism: Wenzhouxiangellaceae bacterium (assembly GCA_033722095.1). GTDB lineage: Bacteria > Pseudomonadota > Gammaproteobacteria > Xanthomonadales > Wenzhouxiangellaceae. The sequence continues at coordinate 3,780 of JAWVZQ010000122.1, forward strand.
ACGCGGCCGCCGACATCGAGGTGCTGCAGGGCCTGGAGCCGGTCCGCCGCCGGCCCGGCATGTACACCGACACGGCGCGGCCGAACCACCTCGTCGCCGAGGTCGTCGACAATTCCGTCGACGAGGCCCTGGCCGGACACGCGAAGAACATCGAGGTGACACTGCACGAGGACGGCTCGATCTCGGTCATCGACGACGGCCGCGGCATGCCCGTCGACCCGCATCCCGAGCACAAGCTGCCCGGCGTCGAACTGATCCTGACCCGGCTGCATGCCGGCGGCAAGTTCTCGGGCAAGAACTACCGCTTCTCCGGCGGCCTGCACGGCGTCGGTGTCTCGGTCGTCAACGCGCTCTCCGAGCGGCTCGACTGCCGCATCAAGCGCGACGGCACGGAGTTCGAGATCGGCTTCGAGCACGGCGAGACGAAGCGTCCGCTGAGCGCCGTCGGCGAGGTCGGCAAGCGCAACACGGGCACGGCCATCCGGTTCTGGCCCGCCGACGGCTACTTCGATTCTGCGCGCGTCTCGAGGCCGCGACTCAAGCACCTGTTGCGCGCCAAGGCCATCCTGTGTCCCGGGCTGCGCATCGAGCTGCGCGACGAAGAGAACGGAGAGTCCGAGGAATGGCAGTTCGTCGACGGCCTCACGGACTACCTGAACGAGGCCCTGGCCGACTTCGAGCGCGTGCCCGAAGAACCGTTCACGGGCGAGTTCAGCGGCGAGGACACCGAGGCCGAGTGGGCGCTGACCTGGGTGCCCGAGGGCGATCTCGTCCAGGAAAGCTACGTCAACCTGATTCCGACCCCGCAGGGCGGCACGCACGTCAACGGCCTGCGCACCGGCCTCATCGAGGCGCTGCGTGAATTCTGCGACATCCGCAGCCTGCTTCCACGCGGCGTTCGGCTGGCACCCGAGGACGCCTGGGAGCGCCTGTCGTTCGTGCTCTCGGTCAAGCTGGCCGAGCCCCAGTTCTCGGGCCAGACCAAGGAGCGCCTGTCGTCGCGCGAGGCCTCGAGCTTCGTCTCCGGACTCGTCAAGGACGCCTTCTCGCTGTGGCTGAACCGGAATACGGAGACCGGCGAGGCGATCGCGAAGCTGGCCATCGACAACGCGCTGAAGCGCCAGAAGCAGCGCAAGAAGGTCGCCCGGCGCAAGGTCACGGCCGGCCCGGCCCTGCCCGGCAAGCTCGCCGATTGCGCCTCGACCGACCTCGAGGAGACCGAACTGTTCCTCGTCGAGGGGGACTCGGCCGGCGGCTCGGCCAAGCAGGCGCGCAATCGCGAGTTCCAGGCCATTCTCCCGCTGCGCGGGAAGATCCTCAACACCTGGGAGAGCGATCCGGACCAGGTCCTGGGCTCGCAGGAAATCCACGACCTGGCGATCGCGATCGGCGTCGACCCGGGCTCCGCGGATCTCGAGAAGCTGCGCTACGGCAAGATCATCGTGCTGGCCGATGCCGACTCCGACGGACTGCACATCGCGACGCTGCTGGCCGCGCTGTTCCTGAAGCACTTCCGGCCGCTCGTGGACGACGGCCGGATCTTCGTCGCCATGCCGCCGCTGTATCGCATCGACGTCGGCAAGCAGACCTTCTACGCGCTGGACGCCTCCGAGCGAGCGGGCATCCTCGAGCGCGTCCGCGCCGAGGGCATGAAGGGCAAGGTCTCGGAGACGCGCTTCAAGGGCCTCGGCGAAATGAACCCCCTGCAGCTTCGCGAATCGACGATCGATCCCGATACGCGCCGCCTTCTGCAGCTGACCGTCGACGACGACGAGGCCGCCGAACGGCTCACGCACGACCTCATGGACATGCTGCTGGCACGCAAGCGCTCGGCCGACCGGAAGGCCTGGCTCGAGGAAAAGGGCAACCTGGCCGACGTCGCACCCTGAGCGACGACTCGCGCCGAACGCATGGACGTCCGGCCGGGGGACCCGCCCGACGCTCGCGGCTCAGAAGTCGAAGTGCAGCGACACGCCGCCCCGGAAGTGCGGCCCGTGGCGCCCATGACGGTAGTGGCGATACCCCTGCGGATATCCGTGGCGATAGTCGTAGGTACCGGCGTGGCCGCAATGCGGGCCGTGCACATGGCCATGGACGGGCGGGCCGTAGTAGCGACTGCGCTGGCCCGGGTAGCCGTACGGCGGCCCGTGGCGGTAATAGCGGTTGTACGCGTAACCGTCGTTGCGATACCCGCGGTGGTAGGAATGGCTCTTGTAGACCCATTCGTGGGGGCCGTGCTTCGAGCCGTAGCCACCCGCCGCGGCCGGCGCAGCGAACCCGGCGAGCGCGACCGTTGCCAGCAGTGCCGTCGGAATCAGCCATCGTGCCTTCATGTCGACCTCCTCGGTCGGTAGGTACGGTTACACTCTATCGAGCTCACCTGAACCCGGACTGAATCCATGCTCGAACTCCGAGAACACGGCGACGGCATCCGCGAGATCCGCCTCGCCCGTCCGCCCGTCAACGCCCTGAATCCGGAGCTCGTCGCCGCCCTGCACGAACGGCTGACCGAGGCCCAGGACGACGGGACCGCTGGCATCGTCCTGTCGGGAGCCCCGGGCCTGTTCTCGGCCGGCCTGGACCTGCCGGAACTGCTCGAACTCGACCGCGACGGCATGCGCGAGTTCTGGCGCTCGCTGTTCGGCGTGCTCGAGACGCTCGCGAAGAGCCGCGTACCCGTGGTATCGGCGCTGACGGGCCACAGCCCGGCCGGCGGCACGGTCATCGCGCTGTTCTCCGATTACCGGATCATGGCCGAGGGCGACTTCCGGCTCGGGCTCAACGAGGTCCAGGTCGGTCTCGTCGTCCCTCCCGTGATCCACAAGGCGCTGGCCCGGCTCGTCGGCCCCTATCCTGCCGAGCGTCACCTCGTGGCCGGCCGGATGATCCGGGCCGAGGAAGCGATGGAACTCGGCCTCGTCGACGAACTGCAGCCTGCCGACGAGGTCGTCGACCGGGCACTGGAATGGTGCCGGGAACTGCTGGCCCTGCCGCGCCACTCGATGACGGCCACGCGCGAACTCGTGCGATCCGACCTCGGCGACTTCTTCGGCGAGCCCGGTGCGCTCGACGTCGACGGCTTCGCCGACTTCTGGTTCCGCGACGAAACCCAGGCCACGCTGCGCCACGTCGTCGACCAGTTGAAGAACAAGGGCAAGCCGCCAGCGGGTTGACAGGATCGTTGCCGGGATCGGCGCAACCGGTTCCGCTCTCGAGAAATCTTCCGGTTACACCGCCCCGGAAGCAGAGGTTTCAAGCGGTGCACGCGGGCCGACACCGAGCGTGGACGATGTTCTCGCTCTCACCCCAACGGGCGTAGCCGTTGGGCTACTCTTCGCGCCCTCGATCCGGGGGCCTGCGGCTGTCA
>JAWVZQ010000123.1:0-7000 GCA_033722095.1 Wenzhouxiangellaceae bacterium
CTGTCCCCCGCGGTGGGGACGGCGCCTGGGGAAGGCGCGAGTGGATCGACTTCGCGCGGCACGGCGGCTGCGCTCCTGCATCGTGGGACAAGGACCCGGGTTTCCGGATCCCGCTCGGAGGCGCTCCGACGGCCTTCGCCGGCGTGCCGGGATGGTGCCGGGTTCGGCAGGCGGGTCGTCTGGGGAACGGCCGGCGCTGGCCCTGGCCCGGCGGTGCCGGGTCCGCGCTCTGCTCGCTGCCCGTCCTCGTCGGCACTTCGGTGATGATCGCGGCCGACGCGCAGAAGTTCTTCACGCTGCGGCACGGGAAGGGACGGATCACCGGCGGCCTGTTCCGCCACGTCCGGCACCGGCCGGTGTTCCGGGTACCGGGCCGCGCCGGGACCGGCGTATTCGCCGTGAACCTGTGCGTGGCGGGGGGCCGGACGGCTTGCCTTCCGGGTCGGGCGGAGACCGGGTCCGAACCCGATGGCCGGTCCCGGTGTCTTCCGAAGGGAGTGCCGGCCGCGGCGGGGCCGCGACCGGCGAAGCGGGTCGCCTCAGCGGTTGCGCTGCTTGCTGCGCGCGATCTCGCTCGCGCGCGCGATGACTTCCTCGGCCGTCATTCCGTCGACCTGGCGCAGCATGCGCGCGCGGTCGTTCAGGATGGCGTGGTCGTAGATCACGAGGTAGTTGAGGGCGCGTTCCAGCTCGTCGTACTGCTCGGGCGTGGTGTCCTGGGCCACGAATGCCAGGCTGGCCTCGAAGGCCTCCTCGCTCGTGCCGTCGAGCACGACGAGCAGCCCCTGGCCCTCGCCGTCGGTACGCTGGCCATCGACGTCGGGAACGAGCGGACGGTTGGCGGCGAAGGTCTGCGTGGTCGGGGCATTGGTCTGCGGCCGGTGGACCGTCGCGCCTCCGCGGCGCGGGCTCTCCTGCTCGCTTCCGGCAGTGGACGCGGTTTCCGCGGGCGCGGACTCGGTCGGCTCGGGCTCCGAGGAGCAGGCCGCCAGCGCGACGAGCGCGACGGCGCCGGCGGTCAGCAGTCCGGCGAGCATCACGGGAATCGTGGAATTCTTGGTCATGGTGGTCGTCGATCCTTGAAGGTTTCGATGGGTGATTCGTTGACGGGGTCGCGGCCGTTCGGCAGGCGCGACGCTCGTGCCGGGAGGTCAGATGGCCTGCTCGCCCGGAAGTTCCTCGGATCGAGCGAACAGATCGTAATCGTCGTGGCCTTCGATGCGCACGTCGATGAACGAGCCTGGCTCGACGTTCCCGGCGCCGCGCACGATGACGTTGCCATCGATCTCCGGGGCGTCTCCGTAGCTGCGCGCGACGGCCGTGTCGCCGTCGACGGCGTCGACGACCACGGGCTCGACGCGCCCGACACGGCGCTCCAGACGGCTCCGGCTGATCGGGCGCTGATGTTCCATGAACCGGTGCCAGCGCTCCTCCTTGACCTCCTCGGGCACGGGGTCGGGAAGCGAGTTGGCCGCAGCGCCCGCGACGGGTGAATAGCGGAAGCAGCCGACGCGCTCGAGCTGCGCCTCGTCGAGCCAGTCCAGCAGCTCCTGGAAATCGTTCTCGGTTTCACCCGGAAAGCCGACGATGAACGTCGAGCGGATGACGAGGTCGGGGCAGATCTCGCGCCAGGCCCGGATCCGCTCCAGCGTGTTCTCGGCTGCGGCCGGACGGCGCATCGCCTTGAGCACCTTGCGGCTGGCGTGCTGGAAGGGGATATCGAGATAGGGCAGCACGCGCCCCTCGGCCATGAGCGGAATCAGCCGGTCGACGTGAGGGTAGGGATAGACGTAGTGGAGCCGGATCCATGCGTCGAGTTCGCCGAGTTCACGCACGAGGTCCAGGATCCGCGTCTCGATTTCCCGGCCCTTCCAGTAGTCCTTCTGGTAGCGCGTGTCCACGCCGTAGGCGCTCGTGTCCTGACTGATCACGAGCAGTTCGCCGACGCCGCGCTCGACGAGTTGCTCGGCCTCGCGCAACACCATGCCGATCGGCCGGCTGACGAGGTCGCCGCGCATGGCCGGAATGATGCAGAAGCGGCAGCGATGATTGCAGCCCTCGGAGATCTTCAGGTAGGCGTAGTGGCCCGGGGTGAGCTTCAGGCCGCCCGGCGGCACCAGGTCGGTGAAGGGGTCGTGCGGCCGCGGCAGGTGGCGGTGCACGGCCTGCAGGACGCGCTCGCTGGCGTGCGGGCCGCTGACGTCGAGGACCTTCGGGTGGATACTGCGGATCTCGTCGGGCTTGGCACCCATGCAGCCCGTGACCAGCACCTTGCCGTTGTCGCGCAGCGCGTCGCCGATGGCCTCGAGCGATTCGGCCTTCGCCTCGTCGATGAAGCCGCAGGTGTTGACCACGACGAGGTCGGCCTCGGCATGGTCGTCGACGAGCCGGTAGCCTTCCGAGGCCAGCCCATTGACGATCTGCTCGCTGTCGACGAGCGCCTTCGGGCAGCCGAGGCTGACCAGCCCCACGGCCGGCGTTCTGGATTCAGTGCTTCCCATCCCGCCTATTGTACCGGCGTGGCGGGGCGTCCCGTGCGGACCGACCGGACGATTCGTTCGAGACGCTCGATGCCGTCGAGCAGTCGCGGACCCGGACGGCCGAGCCAGGCCTCGCTGACGGCGTGGATCTCGCCGTTCCGGATCGCCGGCACCGATTCCCAGCCCGCGCGCCGAGCGACGACGTGAGCTCGATACTTGTCCTCGCGCACGCCGCACCAGCTCATGACCACGGCCTCGGGTGCGGCGGCGGCCACGCGCCCGGCCTCGACTTCGACGCTTTCCGCTTCCTCGTCCTCGAACGGGTTGAAGGCGCCGGCCAGCCGCAGCATCTCGTTGACCCAGGAGCGCCGGCCGGGAACGATGACGGGCTTGGGCCACCACTCGACGAGGATCGGGATCGGGTCCGGAGGTCGCGTCCCCGCCAGTCGGCGCTCGAATTCCCCGGCCAGGGCGGCGGCGCGGTCCTCCGCGTCGAGCGCCAATCCGATACGGCGCAGGTCGGCGGCCACGTCGGCAAGCGACTCGGGGCGGGTGACGATGTGGGGAAGGCCGGCCTCGCGGATCCGTGCCACGCAGCGCTCGTGTCCCGGCACGGTCAGCGACGTGAGCACGAGGTCGGGCTCCAGCGCGGCGATGCGCCCGACGTCGACGTCGAGGTCCGGGCCGATGCGCGGCAGTCCCTCGACGACGTCGGGCGGATGGTCGGAATGGTCGTCGACGCCGACCAGCCAGTCGGCACGGCCCAGCGCGCAGACGATCTCGGTGTTGGAGCAGGTGTGGGCCACGATCCGCATCGGCGGGCATCCTAACGCGCCGGGCCGGGGTCGTGCCCCGGCCCGGCTCTGCAGCGGCCCGTTTCCGCGCTGCCCGGCGTCGGCTCCTCAGAGCGGCCGGACGGGGGCCGGCGGCGCGGGGCGATCCGGCGCCGCGGGAGCAGGGGGAGCGGTCGGAGCGTGCAGCCCGATGCTTCGCTCGTTCACGCGATGCTCGGCGCGCTCGGGAATCTCTCCCGCGAGTTCCATCCTGGTGCCTGCACGCATGACGGTCAGCGTGACGCGGTCGCCGACCTCCCGGCCCATGAGCTGTCGCCCGAGGTCCACGGGCCGGGCCACGTCCTGCCCGTCGACCTGCAGGACGACATCGCCGGCGAGCAACCCGAACGCGTTGTCCTCGGCGATGCGCAGTACGAGTACGCCTTCGCCGGTGCCGAAGTAGTCGGCCAGGCCGTCGTGATTGGTCACGAGGTCGCTGTTGTGGCCCAGCGCCGACATCCGGGGCGGCAGCGGGGGCAGCGGCGGCATCGGCGGCCGTGCGCCGTCCGGTGCGTGGATGACGATCTCGCGCTCGAGGCGTTCGCCGAAGTCGGCGAGGAAGTCCTCGGGGGCGAAGCGCTCGACGAGCACCTTCACGTCTTCGCCCATGGAACGCGTTTCGACTTCGAAGGTCCGGGGCTCGCCGTCCCTCCGGACGGTGACCTCGACGACGTCGCCGGCCTCGACGCGCGCCATGAGCTCGCGCACCGAGCCCGGGCGGCTGGTTTCGATCTCGTTGCCGTCGATGGCCACGAGCACGTCATCGGTTCGGATACCGGCTTCCTCCGCGCCGCCGCCAGGCGTCACGCCGACGATCCGGTATCCGCCCTCGTCATCGGCCGGACCCAGCAGCACGCCGATTCGCGGCGGCATGCCCGTCATGGCCTCGTGGATGCGCGTGCGGATGCGCTGCACGTCGACCTCGGGCGCGAAGCCTTCGCCGTCCTCGTGGGAGTGCCAGACGAAGTGGGAAGCGCCGTCGGCTTCGGCCAGTTCGCGCTGCAGCGCGGCGAGCTTGCGCGCGGCCTCGGCGAGCTCGCGGCGCGCCGCATCGAGTTGTTCGCGGGTCGCGCCTCGCTCGGCCTCGGTCTCGGCACGCTCGACGGCCGCCGCTGCGCGGTCGGACTCGGCGCGGTCCTGCGCGAAGGCCGGGATGGCGAGCGCGAAGGCCAGGGCGGTGGCCAGCGCCCCGCCGAAGGAAATGCGTGAATGCGTCTTCGTGTTCATCTGCGATTGCTCCTGTCTTCTCGTCATCGTGGTTCCGGCGCGGGGCCGGGAATTCGGTATGAATCCGTTCTTCGGGCCCCGGCGGGCGTTCAGAGCACCAGCGTCGGGTTCTCGGTCTGCCAATCGTTCATCGCGTAGCGCTGGCCCATCTCGCCGAGCAGCTCGTTTCGCTGTTGCCAGAGTTCGAGCCGATCCGGGTCGCTGCTGATCAGCTCGTCGATCCAGCGCAGTTCGGACTCGAGCATCACGATGCGCTCCAGCGCACCGGCCGAGACGCTGCGGTCGTCGAGCGCGTCGATGCGGCGTTCGAGCAGCGCCGATCGGACCTGGGCGTCGCGAAGCGCCTCGATGCCTGTCGCGGCCGGCGTCGCGGTCGCCGTCGAGGCCAGGGGATTCGACATCGATGGCTCGGTCGGCGACGGCCCGTCGACGATCAGCGGTACGGCAAGCGCCAGCGCGGCGACGGCCGCGGCCGCTGCGATCCAGGGTGCGGTTCGAGCCGGAGCCCGGCCGCAATCGAGTTCGTCGCTCAGTGACTGCCACAGGTCCTCGGGCGCGCGGGATCGCGGCGCGGCGCGGAGGCCGAAGGGGTCGCGTTCGAATTCACGTTCCATGCAATGCTTCTCCCGTGCCGTCCCGCGAGGCCGGCAGCCCAGCGTTCAGCATCTTCCGGAGCCGGGCTCGGGCCCGGCTCAGTCGAGTCTTCGACCAGGGCACCGTGTGCCCCGTCGATTCGGCGATCTCTTCGTGGGTCATGCCCTCGGCGTCGTGCAGCCAGAGCACGAGTCGGTCGACCGATCCGAGCCGGCCGAGGCACCGTTCCAGGTCCAGCCAGGTCGGTTCGCCGGCGGCCTCGACGGGTTCCTCGTCGCTGTCGACGCGCGAGGCCTCGAAACGGTCGCGGTACTGGTCGGCGATGCCGTGGACGACGATGCGGCGCAGCCAGAAGCCGAAGCGCGAGGGGTCGCGAAGCTGGGCCGGCTTGCGGAAGGCACGCACGAATGCGTCCTGGACCACGTCCCAGGCCCGCGCCTCGCAACCCGTCGAGCGCAGGGCCAGGTTCCAGCAGGCGTCCACGTAGGTCCGGTAGACGCGTTCCTGCGTGGCGCGGCAGCGCTTCCTGAGCCGTTGAAGGCTGAGTTCGTCCAGCGGCGTTGCAAAGGGCGATTCGTTCATCTCGACTCCTAGACGCCTCGGCGACCGAAAACGTCGCACGGAATTTCGACGCGAACCGGGACGGAGGTTCCCCTAGACTGTCCCGCCATGCGCATCCTGTCGATCATGCCGCGACGCCGCGGGCGCGTCGAGCCCGTCGAATGAGCCGCTGGCGCCCGCCGCCGGCCCGCTCGAGCCCCTACGTCACGGCCGAAGGGCTCCGGCGCCTCAAGGCCGAGCTGAAGGGACTGTTCCGGGACCGGCGCCCCGAAGTCGTGCGTGCGCTCGCCGCCGCTGCGGCCGAGGGCGATCGCTCCGAGAACGCCGAATACACCTACCGCAAGAAGCAACTCGGGGAGATCGACCGTCGGATCCGCTACCTGCAGCGACGCATCGACGAACTGCGCCCCGTGGCGGACACCCCCGACGATCCGGCCAGGGTCTTCTTCGGCGCCCACGTGGAAGTCGAGGACGCGGACGGCAGCCGGCACCGCTATCGCATCGTCGGCGCAGACGAGATCGACGCCGAACGCGCGTGGATCTCCGTGGATTCGCCGTTGGCGCGGGGTCTGCTCGGCAAGGCCGTCGGCGACGAGGCCGTGATCGAGACGCCGTCGGGGACGCGCAGCCTGCGGATCGTCGACGTCGATTATTCGGCGGAGAAGTAGCCACGGGCCTGGTCGCGAGCACGCGGCGCGGCGATGGCCGCGCGCATGCGACGGGCCTCGGCGTCGCCGTCCAGGATCCAGCCGTCGCCGTCGGCGCGAATGCCCAGCAGGTCGAGTGCATTGCCGAAACGGGGCTCGGCCGGGCCCTCGAGCGTGCGCTTCCACTCCTCCCGCCAGATCCTCGGCAGGCCGGTGCGGCCGAGTTCGCGGACCAGTGCGGCGGCATCGGGGCCGCGAGTGCGGCGCATGCAGCAGGCGTGGTAGGACGCCAGCGCGGCATCCAGCGAAAGACGGTGGGCGGTCGCGGCGCGAAGTCGCGTGTCGACGCGCAGGAAGAATGCCGCGCCGGTCCAGTAGACGCGGCGGTAGGCGCGCTCGCGACGCATGCGCGGACTGAGTTCGGACAGCGTGCGCCCGCGCCCGGCCGGGTCGTCGAGGCCGCGGCGGAAGCCGGCCATGATGCGGCGCCAGGCTTCATCGGGCGCCAGGATGCCGGTCCGCGACTGGAGCAGATGCTGGTAGTACGACGCGAAGCCCTCCGAGAACCAGATGTCGTCGCGACCCGGGAACGGGATCAGCAGGTGCGCGAACTCGTGGAAGCCGCGCCAGTCGTCGTTGAGCCCGGCCAGGCCGGCGC
>JAWVZQ010000124.1:0-6983 GCA_033722095.1 Wenzhouxiangellaceae bacterium
TCACGGCAACATCGTCGCGATCAAGGAGGCCGTGGCCGACATGCAGCGCGTTCGTGACCTGGCCTCGACCGGCCTCGTCGTGCTCAGCGGCGACGACCCGAGCGCCTGCGAGGCCATGCGCAACGGAGCGCGGGGCGTGATCTCGGTGGCCGCGAACGTGGTGCCGGCACGCTTCAAGGCCCTCTGTGACGCGGCGCTGGAAGGCGACGCCGAACGCGCCCGGGAGATCGACGAATCGCTGCGGCCGCTCTATGCGTTCCTGGCCGCCGAGTCGAATCCGATCCCGGTCAAGTGGCTGCTTGCCGAAGCCGGGCGCATCGGTCCGGCCCTGCGTCTGCCGCTGGTCGGCCTGGACGAAGAACATCACGCCGCGGGTCGCGAGTTGCTCGATCGTCTCGCGCGCGGCACCTGAACCAGAGGCCGCCCGACGGCCCACGAGATCACCGACGAATGAATCCCGATTCCGAATCTGTCCGCTTTCTTCCGCGCTGCCTGCTCTTGCTGGCCGTGCTTCCCCTGCTGGCCGCCTGCGGCGTGTTCGGCGACCGCCAGCCCGTCTACGCGACGAGCGCGGAAGTCGAGCCCATCGAGGTCCCCCCCGACCTCGACCCGCCCGAGACGCGCTCCGTCTACGAAATCCCCGGTTACTCGTTGCCCGAACTCGCCGCCCGCGGCGACGAGTCGCGGCCGCCGCGCGTGCCCACATCGCAGGAAGCCGAGCAGGCACGCTCGCGAATCCGGTTCGGTCCCACGGGGCTGTACCTCGAAGTCGACGACGAGGCCTCGAGCGTCTGGCGCCGGCTCGGCTTCGCGCTGAACCGCGACGGCATGTCGGTCCAGGAGGTCATCGAGGACGAGCGCCGGTTCCGCGTGCGCTTCGACCACGAGCCGATCCGCGGCCGCCGCAGCGGTTTCTTCGAGCGCGTGTTCCTGTGGTGGAAGGAGCCGGAGTCGATCGACTACCGCGGGACCTACGTATTCGAGGTCCAGCGGGAGACCGGCGAGCGGACCCGCGTGGCGATCCTCGACGCCGAGGGCAATGTTCTGCCGATGGAGCGTGCCGAGTTCGTCCTCGACCGCCTGCGTCACCGGCTCGGCTGAACCGGCGCTCCCGCGGCGCCGGGGTCGGCGAACGGCCTCAGCGCTCGAGCAGCTGGCGCTTGTCGGGACGGTCCTCCCACTCCTCGGCGTCGGGCGGCGGGTCCTTGCGCTCCGTGATCACGGGCCATTCCCGCGAAAGTTCGGCGTTGATCTCGAGGAAATCGACCTGGTCGGCCGGGACATCGTCCTCGGGATAGATGGCTTGAACGGGGCATTCGGGCTCGCAGAGCGTGCAGTCGATGCACTCCTCGGGATCGATGACGAGGAAGTTCGGCCCCTCGTGGAAGCAGTCCACGGGACAGACCTCCACGCAATCGGTGTACTTGCACTTGATGCAGTTCTCGACGACGACGAATGTCATGCGCGCTGTTCCAGGCTGTTCGGATCGGGGAGGCCGCGGATGTGCCACGGCGTGCGTGCGATGGGTGCCGGGGCGTGCGGTGATAGACTACGCGCTTGCCCGATTCGGGCCTTTTCCCATCCCGGCCGTGCGCCGAGGCGCCGGCTCTCAGCAAGTATAAAAGAATTCATTGAACGACTCTCTCCGCGAAATTCCCGTCAGCGAGCATGGCGTCGTCCGCGACGCCATGAGCCGCAATGCCCTGAAGGTCACCGACCGCCTGCAGCAGGCCGGCCACAAGGCCTACGTCGTCGGTGGTGCACCGCGCGATGCGCTGCTCGGCATCGTGCCCAAGGACTTCGACGTGGCCACCGACGCCACGCCCGAGCAGGTCCGTGACCTGTTCCGCAACGCGCGCCTGATCGGCCGGCGTTTCCGCCTGGCGCACGTGCGCTTCGGCCGCGAGATCATCGAGGTCGCGACGTTCCGCGGCAGCGGCGACGGAGACCGCAGCCACGAGGACGGCGGTCGCCTGCTGCGCGACAACGTCTTCGGCAGCGAGGCCGAGGACGCCGTGCGCCGCGACTTCACGATCAACGCCTTGATGTACGACCCGGCCACCGAGGTCCTGCGCGACCACGTGGGCGGCTACGAGGACGTGCGCGTCCGCCGGCTGCGGCTCATCGGCGACCCCGAGGCCCGCTACCGCGAGGACCCCGTGCGCATGCTGCGCGCGATCCGCTTCAAGACCAAGCTCGACCTCGTCATCGACGCGCCCAGCGAGGACCCCATCCGCGAGCTCGCGCCGCTTCTGGCGGACATCCCCCCGGCGCGCCTGCTCGACGAGCTGCTGAAGCTCATGATGGGCGGCGGCGCGCTGTCGGGCTTCCGCGGGCTCGTCGAGTACGGGCTCTGGCAGGAACTGTTCCCGGACCTCATCGAGGAACCGGAACGGCCGCCGCTGCTCGTCGAGCGAGCGCTGGCCAACACCGACGAACGCGTCGCCGAGGGCAAGCCCGTCACGCCGGGCTTCCTGTTCGCGGCGCTGTTCTGGCCGCGCGTGCGGCGCGAGGCGCAGAAGCGCATCGACAACGGCCAGCCGCCCGTCGACGCGCTGGCCGCGGCCGGCGAAAAGGCCTTCTCGCGCTTCACCGACCGCGTCCAGGTCCACCGCCGTTTCTCGACGATGGCCAAGGAAATCTGGATGTTCCAGCCCCGCTTCGAGAAGCGCCACGGCAAGCGCGCGATGCGTCTGCTCGGCGAGAAGCGGTTCCGCGCCGCCTACGACTTCCTGCTGCTGCGCGCACTCGAGGACGAGGAACTGCGTCCGCTCGCCGAATGGTGGACCGAGGTCCAGGACGTCGACGCCGAGACGCGGCAGGAAATGATCTTCAGCCAGCCCGGGAACAAGGGCGGAAAGAAGAAAAGGAAGAAGAAGAACCCCAAGCGCCGCGAGGCGGCCGAAAGCGGGGGGTCGGCCGGAGCTTCGGGGCAGGGATGAACCGGGCCTGGGTCGGCATCGGCGGCAATCTCGGCGATCCCGTCGCGCGGGTCGAGGCCGCCGTCGACGCGCTCGGAATCCTGGCCGAAGGACCGCTCGTTCGCTCCTCCCTGTACCGCACCCCGCCGTGGGGCGTGACCGACCAGCCCGACTTCGTCAACGCCGTGGCGACGTTCGAGACCCGTCTCGACGCCGAGTCGCTGCTCGAAGCGCTGCTCGTGATCGAGCGCGAACTCGGGCGCGAGCGCGACGCGGCCGTCCGCTGGGGACCGCGCGTCATCGACCTCGACCTCCTGCTGCTCGGCGATTCGTGCATCGACACGCCGCGGCTGCGCCTGCCGCACCCGCTCATTGCCGAGCGCGCCTTCGTGCTCGTGCCCATGAACGAACTCGATCCGGACCTCGAGGTGCCCGGGCAGGGGAGGGTCGCCGCGCTGCTCGGGCGCGTGGATGCACGGGGCGTGACGCGCATCGAGGCCGAGGACGCGCGTGCCGAGGTCCGGCGATGAAGTCCGGAAAGGTCACGCTGCGCCAACTGGCCGCGATGAAGCGCGAGCGCACCCCCCTGACCATGCTGACGGCCTATGACGCCGGCTTCGCTCGTGTGCTCGACGCCGCGGGCATCGACTGCGTGCTTGTCGGCGACTCGCTGGGCAACGTGATCCAGGGGCGCGAGACGACGGTGCCCGTAACGCTCGAGGACATGATCTACCACGTCACTTGCGTGCGGCGCGGCCTCGAGCGTGCGCTGCTCGTCGCCGACCTGCCGTTCCTGACCTACGCCGACGTGACTCCGGCCATCGAGTCGGCGCGGGCCCTCATGCAGGCCGGTGCCGAGATGGTCAAGATCGAGGGCGGCCGCGCCGTGGTCCCCCAGGTGCGGGCGCTGGCCTCGCTGGGCGTGCCGGTCTGCGGACACGTTGGCCTGACGCCGCAGTCGGTCCACCAGCTCTCCGGCTTCCGCGTGCAGGGTCGCGGCGCCGAGGCCCGCGAACGCCTGCTCGAGGACGCCCGCGCGCTCGAGGAAGCCGGTGCGGGACTGCTGGTGGTCGAATGCGTGCCCGAGCCGTTGGGCCGGGCGCTCTCGGAGACGCTGACCATCCCCGTCATCGGCATCGGCGCCGGGCGCGGCGTCGACGGGCAGGTGCTCGTGCTGCACGACCTGCTCGGCATGGATCCAGGATCGGCGCCGCGATTCGCGCGCGACTTCCTGTCGGGCGCCGACGGCATCTCCGGCGCCGTGTCGGCCTATGTCTCGGCCGTGCGCGACGGACGTTTCCCTGCCGACGACGAGGTCTACGCCGAGTGAGCCGTCCCCGGCTGCTGACCACACTGCCCGAACTGCGGGACTGGCGCGGCGCTCGAACCGGCCCCGTGCACTTCGTGCCGACCATGGGCAATCTGCACGCCGGCCACCTGCGGCTCGTCGATACCGCGCGCGCTGGCGCCGGCGCCACGATCGCCAGCATCTTCGTCAACCCCGCCCAGTTCGGCCCCGGCGAGGACTACGAGCGGTATCCGCGCACGCTAGACGAGGACATGGACAAGCTCGCAGGGCACGGCTGCGACGCCGTCTGGGCGCCCGACGTCGCGACCATGTATCCGCGCGGCGCCGACGCGTTCCGGATTCGCGTCCCGGACGGGCTCGGCGACGTGCTCTGCGGCGCGCACCGGGCCGGGCATTTCGACGGCGTGGCCACGGTCGTCGCGCGGCTGTTCTGGCAGATTCGCCCCGATCGCGCGTTCTTCGGCGAAAAGGACTGGCAGCAGTGGACGATCCTGCGTGCCATGGTCGAGGACCTCTCCGTCGCCGTTGCCATGGAATCCGTGCCCACCGAGCGCGAGGCCGACGGTCTGGCGATGAGTTCCAGGAACCGTTACCTCGACGAGGACCAGCGCCGACTGGCGCCGCGGTTGCACGAAACGCTCGCGGAAATCGCCAGCCGTGCCGCGAAGGAGCCGGAACCGGGAACTTTCCCGGCCCTGGCGCGGTCTGGAATGGAGCGCCTCGCCGAGCGGGGCTTCGAGCCCGAATACGTGGAGTTCCGCGATGCGGACACGCTGGGCGCGCCGACCGGCCGAAACGACCGGATTTTCGCCGCCGCCCGCCTCGGAACCGCCCGTCTCATCGACAATGTTGCGGTAAAGAGACAATCCGCCGACTGAATCGCAATTCGGGCTTGGAGATTGCGAAATTCTGTGGTACAGTTACCACGAACCTTGGTAATCCCGCAACGGCAATCAAGGTCAGGGCGCGAATTGAGGTACATCACTCCGACACGCTGCCCCTCCCCCGACACAGGGGAGGGGCTTTTTTTTGGAACGATTTCAACGACGACGCACCCGCCATGCGACTGCACCTACTCAAAGGCAAGATCCACCGCGCCACGGTTACCCACGCCGAGCTCGACTACGAGGGTTCCTGCGCGATCGACGACGATCTGCTCGCGGCCTCCGGTATCCGCGAATACGAGCAGATCCACCTCTACAACATCACCAACGGCGAGCGATTCGTGACCTACGCGATCCGCGCCGAGGCCGGCAGCGGCATCATCAGCGTCAACGGCGCGGCCGCCCACAAGGCCTCTCCCGGTGACCTGCTGATCATCGCCGCCTACGCCGAATTCGAAGAGGCCGAGGCCCGCCGCTTCGCGCCGAAGCTCGTCTACCCGGACGCGGACAACCGCGTCACGCGCATCGCCGGCGAAACGCCCGTCCAGGCCGCCTGAAATCCGGTCGGGGGCGGTGTTGCATAAAAACAACACTCGTTCCATCGCCGCGCTGCTGCGCGACGAACCCGAGCGTCTGCACGAAATGACGGTCGAGACGCCGCACTGGCGTCTCGACTGCGCACGCATTCCCGTCGCGCTCGACGATTGGCGCGCGCGCTTCGATGATTCCGCTGACGAGGAACGCCGGGCGGCGCTCGAACTGCTTTTCTCGGGGGGGATCGTCAACCCCTCGGAGCAGCGCCCGGCGCTGCACATGGCGCTGCGCGCATCCGACCCGACTGCCTTCGCCGGAGACGATGCGGCCAGGTCCGTCGCGGCGCAACGACGGCGTATGGAGGCGATCGCCGGCGAGCTGCACGCCGGCTGCGGCATCGACGACCTGCTGCACGTCGGCATCGGCGGCTCCGACCTGGGACCCCGCCTCGTGGCCGATGCGCTCGACGAGGGCCGTTCGGCCGTTCGCGTCCACTGGCTGGCCACGCTCGACGAGCGCCGCCTGGCGCGCCTGCTCGACGGCCTCGACCCGCGGCGCACGGGCGTCGTCGTCGCGTCAAAGAGCTTCGGCACCGTCGAGACGCGGCTCCAGGCCACGGCCATCCGGGACTGGATGGGCGAGGGCTTCGGCGCGCGGGCCTGGGCGGCGACCTCGAAGACCGAACGGGCCGTGGAATTCGGCATACCCCCCGAAAACGTGCTCGAGTTCCCGGAGGCCGTCGGCGGCCGCTTCTCGCTGTGGTCGGGCGTCGGACTGTCCGCCGCCGCGCTGGTCGGGCCGCGGGCCTGGAGCGACCTGCTCGAAGGCGCCGAGCGTCTCGACGCGCGCCTGCGTGACGAACCGGCTGCTTCGCTGGCCACGTCGCTGGCCGAGGCGCTGGACGCGCTCGTGCGCGGCGCCGGTGCCGAGTCGCTGGGCGTGGTCAGCTACGAGCCGCGCCTGGCGCTGCTGGCCGAATACCTGCAGCAGCTCGTCATGGAAAGTCTCGGAAAGTCGTGGACCGACCGCGATCGACACGTCGCGCACCCCACGGCGCCGCTGGTCTTCGGCGGTGCCGGCACGGACCTGCAGCACTCGCTGTTCCAGGCCCTTCACCAGGGGCCGCGCCGGCATCCCGTGCTGCTCATCGGCTGTGCGGCCGGCGACGGCAGGGGACCCGGCGGATTCCGCGACGAGCAGCTGGCCCATCTGCTCGGCCAGGCCAGCGCGCTCGTCCACGGCCGCGACGACGCGGACCCGGAGCGCCGCCTTCCCGGCGACAATCCCGTGCTCGTGATGCTCGGCCGCTCGCTCGACGCCACATCGCTCGGCGAA
>JAWVZQ010000125.1:0-6917 GCA_033722095.1 Wenzhouxiangellaceae bacterium
CCCGAAACGAAAACGGCCCCGCGGGGCGGGGCCGTCGAACCGGCTTCGAAAGGGGCAGGCGGGTCAGTCGCGCTCCATGATCGCGGCCACGCCCATGCCGCCGGCCGTGCAGACCGAGATCAGGCCACGGCCGGAGCCCTTCTGCTCGAGCAGCTTCGCCAGCGTGCCCATGATGCGCGCACCGGTGGCGGCGAACGGGTGACCGACGGCCACGGAACTGCCCTTGACGTTGAGCTTTTCGCGGTCGATCGAGCCCAGCGCCTCGTCGAGGCCGAGCCGCTCGCGGCAGTACTCCTCGCTTTCCCAGGCCCGCAGCGTGCAGAGCACCTGCGCGGCGAAGGCCTCGTGGATTTCGTAGAAGTCGAAATCCTGCAGTGACAGGCCCGTGGCCTGCAGCATCTCGGCCACGGCCACGGTCGGCGCCATGAGCAGGCCTTCGTCACCTTCGACGAAGTCCACCGCGGCCGTGCGCGTGATCGTCAGCCAGGCCGAGACGGGCAGGTCGTGTTCTTCGGCGTAGTCCTCCGAGGTCAACAACACGGCCGCGGCCCCGTCGGTGAGGGGCGTGGAATTGCCGGCCGTCAGCGTGCCGTGACCGGACCGGTCGAAGGCAGGCTTGAGCTTGCCGAGCTGCTGCATGTCGGTGTCCGCCCGGATGTTGTTGTCGCGGATCACGCCGCCGTGCTTGCTGACGAGGTCGTCGAAGAAGCCCTCGTCCCAGGCCGTCGCGGCGTTGTGGTGGCTTTCCAGCGCCAGCTGGTCCTGCTCATGGCGCGTGATCTGCCATTGCCGCGCCATGCGTTCGCAGTGCTGGCCCATCGAAAGGCCCGTGCGAGGCTCGCCCGTTCCCGGCGCCTCGGGCGCGAGTTCGCCGGGCGAGAAGCCCTTGAACGCGCCGAGCTTCTGCGTGAACGACTTCGCGCGCGAGGCCTTCAGCAGCCGCTGGGCGAAGCGCCGGCGAAAGACCAGCGGCGGATCGCTCGTCGTGTCCGTACCGCAGGCGATCGCGCAATCGATCTGTCCCGTGGCGATCTCCGCGCCGAGCAGTGCGGCTGCCTGCAGGCTCGTACCGCAGGCCTGCTGCAGCGTGATGCCGGGCGTCAGCGGCGACAGCGAAGTGGACAGCACGGCTTCGCGGGCCAGGTTCCAGTCCTTCGAATGCGAGACCACGGCGCCGCCGGCGACCTTGTCGATCTTGCGACCGTCGAGGCCGTAGCGATCGACGAGGCCCTGCAGCGCAGAGGCCAGCATGTCCTTGTTGGTCTGCTCGGCGTAGAACGTGTTCGACCGGCAGAACGGGATACGGCTTCCGCCGATGACGGCGATCCGCTTCAGTGAACCCTCACTCATGACGTCCATCCTGTGTTGTGCGTTCGTGCCCGGCACTGCCGGGCCTCAATCGTTGCGGCGCGGTTCGCGCTCATGACGACGAATCATCGCCGGACGAACCGGACTTCTTCTTTTTCTTCTTCGAGGATTTCTTCTTCGAGCTCTTCTTCTTCGAGCTCTTCTTGCCGCCCGACTTCTTCTTTTTCTTCTTCGAGGTCTTCTTCTTCCCGCTCGAGCTGCCTTCGTCGCCGGAATCGTCACCGGAGTCGTCATCGCTGCCGGACCGGTCGTCCTCGATGGGCTCCGACATCTCCTTCTTCGGCTTGCTGGCCAGCTCGTCGCCGGACTCCGGCATGCCGTGCGCGTCGAGGTAGTGCATGGGGCCACCGCGGAACGGTGCGAAGCCGGTTCCGAAGATCATGCCGGCGTCCAGCAGGTCGGCGTCCTCGACGACGTCGTCCTCGAGGCAGGCGCGGCATTCCTCGAAATACGGACGCATGAGGTCGGCGGCCAGCCTGTCGAGGTCATGGCCCTTGTGGGCATCGTCGTCCTTCTTCGGCTTGCCGTCTTCCCACTCGTAGAAGCCCTCGCCGGACTTCTTGCCGAGCTTGCCTTCGTCGACCATCTTCTCGAGCACCTTGCGGTCCTCGCCGGCCTCGTCGCCCATGATGGTGTCGATGACGCTCAAGCCCACGTCGAGTCCGACCGTGTCGACGAGCTCGACGGGGCCCATCGGCATGCCGAAGCGCACGGCCGCCTTGTCGAGTGCTTCCTTGGGCACACCGTCCCGATGCATGCGCATCGCGTTGTGCATGTAGGGCACGAGGACTCGGTTGACGAGAAAGCCCGGCGTCGAGGTCACGGGCAGTGCGAACTTGCCGATCTGGGTCGCGAAGCTCGACGCGTCGTCGACGCGGCCGGAATCGGTCTTCTCGGCGTGCACGACCTCGACGAGCGGCATCTTCGCGACCGGGTTGAAGAAGTGCAGCCCGACGAGCCGGGTCGGATCGGAGAAGACGTCGGACAGCTCGTCGAGCGGGATCGCCGAGGTGTTGGTCGCGACGATGGCGTGGTCCTGGAGGTCATCGACGAGGTTCTCGAACAGCTTGCGCTTCGCGTCGCGGTCCTCGAAGATCGCCTCGATGACGACGTCGGCGCGCTTGACGCCTGCGCCCTCGACATCGGCGCGCAGTCGCGCCTTCGCGGCCTCGACCTGCGGCCGGGACTTCAACTTCTTCCCGAACAGCTTCGCGGCGCGCTTCAGGGCCGGTTCCACGTACTTCATCTCGCGGTCCTGGAGCGTGACCTCGAGGCCCTTGTAGGCGCACCAGGCCGCGATGTCGCCGCCCATGGTGCCGGCGCCGATGACGTGGACCCGTCGGGCCTTGAAGTCGCTGCGCTTGCCCTGCTTCTTGAGCAGTTCCTGGAGCCGGAAGACGCGACGCAGGTTCGTCGAGGTCTCACCGACGAGCAATTCGGGAATGTTGTCGATCTCGCCGCGCAGCATCGCCTTCTGCGAATCGCCGTGGGCCTCGAATTCGTCGATGAGCCGGTACGGAGCGGGATAGTGCTCGGGTCGGGCCTTGCTGCGCGTCTTCTTGCGCATCTGGCCGGCCAGGAACCGGCGCGCCGGCCCCCAGGTGGAGAGCCTGGCGACGAGCCCCTTCTTCTCGTGCTTGCGCTTCTTCTGGATGGCGCGACGCGCCGCCCAGCGCAGCGATCCGTGCTCGTCGACGGTCTGGTCGACGAGACCCATGGCCCTGGCCTGGCGCGCGCGCAGCATGCGCGCCGTCAGCATGATCTCCATGGCCTTCATGCCGCCGATGGCGGCGATGGAGCGTCCCGATCCGCCGTAGCCGGGGTAGATGCCGAGCTTGGTCTCGGGAAAGCCGATGCGCGTGTGGTCGGCATCGAGCGCGATGCGCCAGTCGAAGCACAGCGCCAGTTCGAGGCCGCCGCCGAGGCAGTAGCCCTCGAAGGCCGCGACCTTGGGAAAGGACAGGCGCTCGACGCGCTCGAGCAGCGCGTGGACCTTCTTCAGGTTCTCGCGAAGCAGGTCGACATCGCGCGTTTCGTCGAATTCGCGCACGTCGGCTCCGACGATGAAGTTGCCGGACTTGCCCGACATGAGCACCAGTCCGGCCGGCGAATCCTGTTCGAGCTGGTCGACGATGGTGTCGAGCTCCTCGAAGACGTCGCTGCTGAGGCTGTTGACCTTCTCGTCGGCGCGGTCGATGTACAGCCAGGCAATGCCGTCGATGTCCTTCTCGAGTCGCCAGTGCCGGAAGTTTCCGACGTCCTGGGTCGCGGCCGGTTGGTTGACCATCGCTGTCGAACTCCATTCTGTGGCGTATGGAAACAGTCTAACAGGGGGGCGGCCCGGCGACGTCGTGCCCGGGGCTCAGGGGCAGCGGTATCCGAGCGTGCGCAGCCAGCCCGAGATCCGGATCAGCGGAAGGCCGATCAGCGCACTGGGATCGTCGCTGGACAGCGCGTCGAGCAGTGCGATGCCGCGGCTTTCCGATCGCATCGCCCCGGCGCAGTCGAAGGGGCGGTCGAAGTCGACGTAGCGCTCGATCTCGCCGTCGGAGAGTTCACGGAATCGGGCCTCCGTGACCACGACGTCGCTGAACTCGCGCGAGGGGGCGACGATCGCGATGCCCGAGTGCCAGCAAACCGTGCGTCCACGCATGGACCTCAGCTGTGCGATGGCGGCGTCGCGGTCGCCGGGCTTGCCGAAGATTTCGGCGTCGAGTCCGGCGACCTGGTCGCCGGCGATCACGACCGAATCCGGGAAGAGCGCGGCGACCGTCCGCGCCTTGTCGGTGGCCAGGCGCAGGGCCAGGTCGGCAGGGCGCTCGCCGCCGCGCGGCGTCTCGTCGACGTCGGGGGATTCGGACCGGAACGGCAGGCCGAGGCGCTCGAGCATCTGGGCCCGGTAGGGAGAGCCTGAGGCGAGGATCAGCGGGGGCGCGTCGGACATGGCTCGAAGTGCTCCGGGGGTGTTGTTTCAGGCCGCAGAATGATATACTGAGCGGCTATGTCGCGTGACTATCCCGACTGGATCGATGCCGACCGGGCGGCCCGCGGCAACCGGCGCTTCCGCGGCACGATGCGGCTGGACCGGATGCCGAGGATCGTCGACCTGCTGGAATCGCCGGAAGCCGATGACGAGATCGGATTCGAGATCGACGCCTGGCGGGACGAGCAGGGCCATGCGCGGCTCGACGTGCGGCTCGAAGGCGAGGTCCCGCTGCGCTGCCAGCGCACGCTGGAACGATACCTGCAGCCGGTCGCGTCGTCGACCCGGCTCGCGGTCGTCTCCAGCGAGCGCCAGGCCGAGGGTCTGCCCGAGGACGTGGAGCCGAAGCTGGCCGAGGATGGGCGTCTGGAACTGGAGGACGTGGTGGCCGACGAGCTGCTGCTGTCGCTCCCGCTGGTCCCGGTGCGGCCCGATACCGAACGGGTGGTTGGTGCCGGCGACCGGTTCGAGGAGCCCGAAGAGGAGCCGGGTCCGTTCGCGGAACTGGCACGAATGAAGTCGGATCGGTCGAAGGACTGATCCCGGTCCGCCTGGCCCGGTTTCTCCGGGACGGCGAATCAGGAATCGACTCGAAACGAAACGTACATTGAGGAGAATGCCGCCATGGCAGTTCAGAAGAGCAGAAAGACCCCGTCGCGTCGCGGCATGCGCCGTTCCCACGACTCGCTGAGCGCACCCACGCTTGCCGAGGACCCGACGACGGGCGAGATCCACCGTCGCCACCACGTGACGCCCGAAGGCTTCTACCGCGGCCGCCAGGTCGTCGACGTGGCCGAGGAAGTCGAACTGGACGAAGACCAGGCCTGAACCGGGGCTTCCCCGGGCCGGGCATGACTCTCCCGCTCCCCGAGACCGCGGCGTCCCGCCGCGGTCGACGCGCATGAACGATTCCGACGAACCCCGGCGCCATGACTCGCCGCGCGTCGCCGTGGACGCCATGGGCGGCGACTTCGGCGCCGCCGAGGCGGCCGAAGCCGTGCGGCTGGCGCTCGACGCCGACGAAGCGTTGCGCGTCGAGATCGTCGGCGATGCCGACGTGCTCGACCCGCTGCTCGGGGACTGGCCGCGCGCCGTGCGCGAGCGCCTTCGCCGGATCGGTTGCGCCCGCGCCATCGACATGAACACACCGCCGTCGCGCGTGCTGCGCGACGGATCCGATTCGACGATGTCCCTTGCCATCGATGCACTGGCCCGCCGGCGCGTCGATGCCGTCGTCAGCCCGGGCAGCACGGGTGCGCTCATGGCGCTGTCGCGCGCGCGGCTCGGCATGCTGCCCGGTATCGAGCGTCCGGCGCTCATGACGGCGTTCCCCGTCTCCGGCGGCCAGGCCTGGGTGCTCGACCTCGGGGCCAACCTCGGCGTGGATGCCGAGCGCCTGACGGAGTTCGGCCGCCTGGCTGGCGCGGCCGTGACGGCGCTGCTCGGGCGCCGGCCGCGCGTGGGCCTGCTCAACATCGGCACCGAACCCAACAAGGGTCCCGACGTGGTCCGGGAGGCCGGCCGCAGGCTGGCGGAAACGCCGCTCGACTACGTCGGCTTCGTCGAGGGCCACGACGTGTTCGCGGGCAAGGCCGACGTCGTGGTCTGCGACGGATTCGCCGGCAACGTGCTGTTGAAGTCGGCCGAGGGCGCGCTGGGCATGGCCATCGGCATGCTCGAGGACGCCGGATCGGCGTGGTGGGGCGGGGGACATCGCCGCGCTGCGCGGCACCTGCACGAGCGGCTGCATCCGGACCGCCACAACGGCGCCTCGCTGCTGGGCGTCGATGGTATCGTGATCAAGAGCCACGCCCACGCCAGCGTACCCGCATTCGCCAATGCCATTGCGCTCGCCGCGCTCGAAGTGCGGCGCGACATGATGGGTGCGCTGGAAGGCCAGCTCTGGATGGATCGCTGAAGCCGGGCCGCGCGCCCACGGGATCCACGTTTCCGCGGAGACTACTGAAATGCACGCAAGAATCATCGGGACCGGTCGCTTCCTGCCCGAAAAGGTCGTGACCAACGCGGACCTCGAGAAGATCGTCGAGACCTCGGACGAGTGGATCCAGACGCGGACGGGCATCCGGGAGCGTCGCGTCGCTGCCGACGACCAGACGACCTGCGACCTGGCCGAGGGCGCTTCGCGTGCCGCGCTGGAAGATGCCGGCGTCGATCCCTCGGAGATCGACCTCGTCATCGTCGGGACGACGACGCCCGACGTGGTGTTCCCCTCCACGGCCTGCCTGCTGCAGCAGCGTCTCGGTCTCGGCGAGTGCGGCGCCTTCGACGTCAACGCTGCCTGTTCCGGCTTCATCTACGCGCTGTCGGTCGCCACCCAGTACATCGAGGCCGGGACCTGCAAGCGTGTTCTCGTCGTCGGCGCCGAGACCCTGACGCGCATGGTCGACTGGACCGACCGCACGACCTGCGTACTGTTCGGCGACGGTGCCGGCGCCGCCGTGCTGGCCGCCGACGAGGAAGCCGGGGTGATGTCGACGCACATCCATGCCAACGGCGGCTACGGCGATCTGCTCAAGGTCGACGTGGGCGTCTCGCGCGGCTTTCG
>JAWVZQ010000126.1:0-6831 GCA_033722095.1 Wenzhouxiangellaceae bacterium
CACGAGCGCCTCGCCGGCCACGCCGGCCTGGGCGGCACGCTCCCGGTTCTCGCCGAGGTCCTGCTCCAGTTGCTGGATGCGCAGCGCCTCGCGCCGGCGCGTGGCCTCGAGGTCACCCTTCTGCGCGGCCAGCGAACTCATCTCGGCGCGGTGCTGCTCGCGAAGCCCGGTCAGGCGCTCGTTCAGCGATTCGACTTCGCCCCGGATCTGCACCAGTTCCTCGGCCAGGGCCTCGAGTTCCTGTTGTGCCGCCGCGGGAGCGGCCAGCGATGCCAGAACGGCCAGGACGATGAACTGGCCCGCCCGCCACGACAGGGCGAACCGGCAGGGCGGCTTCGACATGGTTCCTCCACGATCCCGATGGGGTGCGATCCGATGGTCGGCATCAAGCTATCGGGGGGAGATTTCACGACCGTGACCGAAACATGACGGAATCGTTGCAGGCGGCATGGATGAGAAGGGATTGCATTTGCTAATCGTTCGCATTAGCATTTGCGATCATGCTCACCGGAATCGCAGCCATGACCGCTCCCTGTCCGTCCCGCGTCGAACGCTTCTGGCTGGCCTGCCTGCGCATGGCGTGGCGCTACCGAACGCGGCCCGTGGATGCAGCGGGCCTGCTCGATCGCTGGGCGCTGCGCTGTGGCCGCACGCCGCTCGGCCGCGCGGCCGTCGGCCTGTTCGAGGCACTCGAGGCCGAAGGCGCGCGCTACCTCGACATCGAGCCGCTCGACCGGCCCGGCACGACGGGTGACGAGCGCGACCTTCTGGCCGCGCTGCGCGCGTTGGCCCTGGGGGATCCGCTCGGCGCCGAGCAGGCGCTGGGCGCACTGTTGCCGCCCGGCAGCGGCGGCGCGACGATGAACCGGCTCCAGGCCATCGCCGAGGCCGCCGGAGGCGGCTGCGCAGGACGAACCGGCCCGGCTTACCGGCCCGCGGCGGTCCGGCGCTTCCACTGACTCCCCGGCGTCCCGGCGCGGAGCCGGGACGCCGGCGGAGTTCAGTCCTGCGGACGAAGCCCGACGTGGTCGGCGGCGAAGCCCCACATGTCGGCGTACATGTCGATGAGCATCTGCACGGGCGTCCCCGCGCCGTGCCCGGCTCGTGTCTCGATGCGGATGACCTGCGGTTCCTCGCCGGTGTCGGCGGCCTGCAGCGCCGCGGCGTACTTGAACGAGTGCCCCGGCACGACACGGTCGTCGGTGTCGGCCGTGGTCACGAGAACGGCCGGGTAGTCGGCACCCGAGCGGATGTTGTGGTACGGCGAGTACGCGTACAGCGCGCGGAACTCGTCGGGATCCGCCGGGCTGCCGTAGTCGTCGACCCAGAATCGGCCGGCCGTGAACTGGTCGAAGCGCAGCATGTCCATCACGCCGACGGCCGGCAACGCGGCAGCGAACAGCTCGGGACGCTGGTTGACGGTCGCGCCGACCAGCAGCCCGCCGTTCGAACGGCCGTAGATGGCCAGGTGCTCGGTCTCGGTGACGCTCTCTTCGATGAGGTACTCGGCAGCGGCGATGAAGTCGTCGAACACGTTCTGCTTGTTCGTCTTCGTCCCGGCCTGGTGCCATTCGCGGCCGTACTCCCCGCCGCCGCGCAGGTTGGCCATGGCGAACACGCCACCGGCATCCATCCAGGCCAGGTTCTGGACCGAGAACGAGGGCGTCAGCGAGATGTTGAAGCCCCCGTAGCCGTAGAGCATCGTCGGGCGGGGCCGGTCGAGCGAAAGATCGGCGCGTCGGGCCAGGAACATCGGCACGCGCGTACCGTCGGCGGACTCGTAGAAGACCTGCTCGACGACGAAGTCCTCGGGGTCGAAGCCGACCTCGGGCTGCTGCCACGTCGACCGCTCCCCGCTCGCGACGTCGTAGCCGTAGATCGTCGCCGGCCGGTTGAAGCTGGAAAAGGAGAAGAAGGTCTCGGGATCATCGGACTCCCCGGAGAATCCGAACGCCGTCCCGATACCCGGCAGCTCGAGTTCGCGCACGAACTCGCCGTCGTCGGAGTGGATGCGAACGGCGCTCTTGGCGTCCTCGAGGTAGGCCGCGACGAGGTGCCCGCCGACGTGGGAAACGCCCTGCAGCACGTGCTCGCGCTCCGGGACCACGACTTCGCGCCCTTCGGGCTCCTCGAGATCGATGGCCACGACGCGGTACTTCGGCGCCTCGAAGTTCGAATAGAAAAGGAAGCGCGTGCCCTGGTTACCGACGAAGGTGAAATCGTGCTGGAAGCCCTCGATGAGCATGACGACCTCGGCGTCCTCGGCCTCGAGGTCCTTGTAGGCGACCTGGTAGCGGTTGTCGGTGCCGTGGAAGATTGTGATGACGAGGTAGCGGCCGTCGTCGCTGACGGCCGGGAAGAAGCCCCACTCGGGCTGATCGGGCCGCTCGTAGACGAGGCGGTCGTCGGCCTGCGGCTCGCCGAGTCGATGGTAGAAGACCTTCTGGTTCAGGTTCAGTGACTGGAACTGCGCATCGGGTTCGGGCTCGGGATAGCGGCTGTAGTAGAAGCCTTCACCGGCCTCGTCCCAGGCCACGGAGGTGAATTTCAGCCACTCGAGCCCGTCGTCGAGGACTTCCCCGCTCTCGACGTCGAGCACGCGCCAGGTGCGCCAGTCCGAGCCGCCGTCCTGGATGCCGTAGGCCAGGTGCCGGCCTCCCGGTCCCGGGACCCACTGGGCCAGGCTGACCGTGCCGTCCTCGGACCACTGGTTCGGGTCGATGAGCACGCGCGGCTCTCCGTCGAGCCCGTCTCTCACGTAGAGCACGGCCTGGTTCTGCAGGCCGTCGTTGCGCGTGTAGAAGTAGCGGTCGCCGCGCTTGACGGGCAGTCCGTAGCGCTCGTAATTCCACAATTCGGCCAGGCGCTCGGCGAACCAGTCGCGCGACTCCAGACCGGCGAGCACGCGCTCGGTGAGGCGGTTCTGTGCCGCCACCCACTCGGCCACGGCCTCGGATTCGCGCACGTCCTCCTCGAGCCAGCGGTAGGGGTCGGCGACCTCGACGCCGTGGTAGACGTCGACGACCTCGACGGTCCGCGTCTCGGGAATCTCGAGCTCGACGACCTCGACCTCGACGGTCGGCGCCGGCTCGGCCTGCGTGGCCTCGTCGGCCACGGGCGTGGGCGGCTCGGACTCCGAGCAGGCGGCCAGCGCCAGCGCGAACGACAGGATCAGCGGGATGCGATAGGACATGGAACGGGCTCCGTCTGCAGGGTCGCCGCCCATGATACTGCGCGGTGCGGCGCCAGCGCCGGGAGCCGTGGGGGCCTGCCCCGCGCCTACTGGATGTAGCCCAGCGACCGAAGCTTCTCGATCGTCTCCTCGTCGAGGTTGTCGGTGATCTCCGCGCCTGCCGTCGCGTCGCGGATCACGTCGCAGGGGTCGCCGCCGATGAGCGCCGTCAGGCCGTCGAACAGTTCTCCGGCCCGGTCGGGATCGTCGAGGATCCGGTCGTGCCGCTCGTGCGGATCCACGGACAGGTCGTAGAGCTCCTCGGAGAACTCCGGCGGCGGGCAGGTCACGACGAGCTTGTCGTCGTCCTGGAGGGCAGCCATGGAGCGATGATCGCGGTTGGTCATCGCGGTGATGACGATCAGCCGCTGGGCCGTGACGGGACCGGCCATGTCGACGCCGTCCACGGTCTCGGCCCGCTGGCCCGTGGCCGCGGCCAGCGTCGGCAGGAGGTCGGTATTGACCTGGGGCCGCGATACGCGGACCTGGTCGGCAAGGCCTCCGGGCGGCCGCATCAGGAACGGGATGCGCACGACCATCTCGTAGACCACCTTGTGCTGGTAGCCGCCCTTCTCGCCGAACTGGTCGCCGTGGTCGGCGGTCAGCACGACGAGCGTGTCTCCCGACAGTCCGCGTTCGTCGAGCAGGTCCATCACCCGACCGAACAGCATGTCGGCGAAGAACACCTCGCCGTCGTAGAGCTCGCGCAGCCGCCTGGCGTCGGCCTCGGTTTCCGGGTGCGGGTCCGGGCCCGTCCCCTTCTCGTATGGGCCCTCGTAGCCGGGCGTGTAGAAATCGCGGGCCATCTCCCGCGGCGTGTAGGGCGAATGCGGCGAGATGAAGTGCACCCAGCCGAAGAACGGCTCTTCGTCGCCGGCATCGAGCATGGCCGCCGTGCGCGACACGACCTCGGCCTCGGGCGCCGAGCGCAGGACCTCGTAGGCGTCGAAGCCCTGCTGGAAATTGCGCTCGGAGACGAGCTGGACATTGTTCAGCACGGCGAAGGTACGTCGGCCCGTGCGCTGCATGGCCTCGGCCAGCGTGTCCACATCGGCCAGCCGCCACCCGCGGAACACGCGGAACGGGTACTGGCCGGTGAAGGCGCCGGCGAACGACGTCGGCGTGGCCTGCGCGGCGGCATAGAAGCGTTCGAAGACGAAGGCATCGGACGCCCATCGATCGATGTTCGGGGAGGCCCCGCGATCGGAGCCGTAGACGCCGAGGGCGTCGGCCCGCAGCGCGTCGAAGCTGACGACGAGGATGTTGGTGTCCTCGTCCACGGCATCGAGCGCGGCAGCCAGGGCCGGATGCGCCGGTGTCATCTCCGGCGGCGTGTCCCGGCAACCGGAAGCCAGCACGAGGACGGCGAGAGCGAGCAGGATGGATCGGAGCATGCCTTCAACCTCGGTAGTCGGAAGCGGAATAGCCGAATCGCGACGCCACGCCGGCCGTCACGTCCCGGATCTCCTCGAGTTCGGCTTCGGAGAAGTCGGGACGATAGTAATCCGGCTCGCTGAGCCGGGCCGCGTAGTCTTCGCGTACGGTACGGAACGGCTCGGCCGGCAGGCGGCAATGGGCGACGATCTCGTCGATCTTCGTCTCCGGCTCCCGGCAGAGATCCTCGTAGCGCAGGAACATCACGGCCTCGGCCAGGTTCGGGCGCGCGGCCACGGTATCGAGCACGCAGCCGTAGACGCCGGCCCAGTACAGCGCCCAGGCGCGCGCATGCCGGCCCGCGTCCCAGCACTCGTGGATCTCGCGCGCCGCGGCGTCGTCGCCGACGTGGACGCAGCGCTTGTCCGGGCCGAATTCGAAGTGGCCGGTCCGCGCCAGGTGGGGCCCGACGCGCGGATCCTCGGCAGCCTGCCCGCGGAACAGGCGGTCCTGCTTGACCAGCGAGGCGATGTGGTTGACGGGGTTGCGCACCGGAACGACGAAGCGGGCGCCGGGGAACAGGCCGTGCAGGTAGGCCAGCCGCGTGGTGTTGTAGTTGCCCTTGGCCAGGTAGCGGCTCGCACCGCGTACGAGCACGAGCTTGCGGATGTGATCGCGGTAGAAGTCCTCGAAGGCCGGATTCGAGGCCGAGTCGTCGAGGCGCTGGTCGCGCGACGGATCGTGGAGCCCGTCGAAGAACGCCATCCAGATCAGTTCCTCGACGGCCTCGGGACTCTCCGAGGTCACGAACAGGCGGTCGCGGTGCGCGCGCTCCACGGCCCGCCCGGGCCCACGCCGCGTCCGCTCGGCCAGCCAGTTGCGCCAGTACGGCGTCCAGACGTTCGGAAAATCGCTGTAGCGGTGGGAGGTCAGGTCGGGGTGCCGGGCCAGCATCTCCGTGACGATCGTCGTTCCCGAACGCGCCACGCCGGCGACGTAGATCGGGGCTTCGGGGCCGGTCTCGGGGAGGTCCTGGGAAAGCGCCGCGGACTCCAGGCGGGAAAGTGCCCGCCAGATCGGCCGGGTCCGCGTGAAGACGAGCCCGGCGAGGTACTGTCCGGTCGGGACGTGGCGGCGCCTCCGGGACTGTTGTGATGCCATGGCGAGCCTCGTGACCTGGATCTGAATCTGGATTTCCACCCCGGACCCGGCGTCCGTCTTCGATACCGGGCCCGACCGGCGGCAGGGAAGCGCATGACGGTTCCCCGGGCCGGATTTTACGGCCTCGAGGGGTCGAGCGCGGGTCCCGCCGGGAGGCGGCCTGCATTATCATGTCGGCCGGTAACTGCCTCCGACTCTCCCGGGACCTCCATGCTTCGCTCGCTCCGACTTCTCTGCCTATTCGTGGCCGTGGCCCTGACGGCCGCCTGTGACCGGTCCGACGAGGGCGTGGCCCCCGACGCCCGGCCTCCCGTCATCCTCATCGGCATCGACGGCGCGGAATGGTCGGTCATCGAGGACATGGTGGCCCGGGGCGAACTGCCCGGCTTCCGCCGCATGATGCAGGAAGGCATTCACGGCCACCTGCTGAATCCCGGCCCACAGGTCTCCCCCGTGGTCTGGACGACGTTCGCGACCGGTCATTTCGCCCGCGAACACGGCATCCTCGACTTCGTGCACCCGTACACCGAGGGGGCCAAGCGCCCCGTCGACGCCTCGCTGCGCCAGCGGCCGGCGCTGTGGAACCTCGTCGATGCCGAGGGCGGCGACGCCACGGTCATCGGCTATTTCGTCTCCCACCCGGCCGAGCCGATCGACGGCGTCATCGTCACCGATCGCGCCTGGCAGGGTCTCGAGCGTTCGGTCTGGCCTTCCGATCTCGAGCCACTGGCTGCAACCCATCGCGAAGCGGTCCGTTCGGATCGCGACGAGCTGTTCGCTCGATTCCTGCCCTGGGACTATGCACCGGCACAGGCCGACGACGCCGAAAGCCCCTACCAGCAGGCCGCCCGCCTGGTCCGGGGCCGGATCGATCGTCACATCCTCTCCGAGGAATTCCTGCGGCGGATGACGACGGAACTGCTGGATCGCCCCGGCGACCTGTTCGTGACCTATTTCCGGCTCGTCGACATCGCCAGCCACTCGGTGTGGCGATACCACGAGGGCGGCGACTGGGAGCAAGCCCCCGATCCCGAGATCGAGCGCCTGCTCGGCGGCGTGGTCGC
>JAWVZQ010000127.1:0-6781 GCA_033722095.1 Wenzhouxiangellaceae bacterium
GAGATCGTCGCCATGCGCGCGGCCGGCTTCGACCGGGGCAGGATCGCGGCGCGCGTCCTGGCCGCCGTGCTGCTGGCGACGCTGGCCATCGTCGTGTTCGGCGAAACCGTCGTTCCGGCAGCCGAAACGCGGGCACGCGTCGAGCGCGAACGTGCGCGGGACGGACAGGTCGGCATCGGCGACGGTCAGGCACTCTGGGTGCGCGACGGGGACCGGGTGTTCCGCGCCGATGTCCTGGCCTGGGACGAGCGCGGCGAACTGCGATTCGGGAACCTGCGCATCTACGCGCTCGATGCCTCGTTCCGGCCCGTCGCTCTGACCACGGCGAGATCGGCCCGTCACGAGCCCGGGCGCTGGCTGCTCGAGCGCGTGCACGAACTCGATCTCGAGACGGGTCGGGCCTCGCGTCGCATCGATGAACGGGCGGTTCCCTCCGGCCTGGATCCGGGCGTGTTCCGCGCACTGGTCACGCGCCCGAGACTGCTGCCGATCCGCGACATCCAGCGCATCCGCCGCTATCTGGAGGCGACGGGCCTCGATGCGGGAGCCTACCGGGAAGCGTTCTGGCGGCGTGTCGTCTATCCGCTCAACGTCGTGGCCATGGTCCTCGTCGGGTTGCCGCTGGTGTTTCGAGGCGGCCGCACGGCCTCGGCGCTCGTCGGGGTGTTCGCCGGCATCGCCGTCGGTGTGGCGTTCATCGTCGTCCAGCGGATCGGTATCGGCCTTGCGCCGGTCGTGCCGCTGCCGGCCGGGATCGTGCACGCGCTGCCGGCGCTGGTATTCGGCGCCGTCGGTTTCCGGCTGATCAGTCGCGCCTGATCGCTGCAGGGTCGACGACGAGCCTCGAGCCGCTGGCCAGGTCGTGCCAGCCGGCGCGGTCGGTGCGGAACAGGGCGCTCCAGTAGCCGGCGCCGAGGGCGATCAACGACAGGCAGGCGACGGCCAGTCGGATCGTGGCCGCGCCCGGGCCGAAGCGGCCGGACACCGCGACGAGCCGGATCCTCCACGCACCCATGCCGACCGTGCGGCCGTAGCGGCTCCAGCAGACCGCGAAGTACAGCCAGGCCAGCAGAAGCAGCCAGGCCCGGAACCACAGCGGGCCATCCTCGACGGCGCCGCCGGCAGGCAGGACCACCGCAGCCGCACCGGCCATCCAGATGGCGACGACGATCAGCGCGTCGTAGATCATGGCCGCGGCGCGGCGCCAGAGCGGGCAGGGCCGCGCAGGCGGCAACAACGAGGACGAGGAATCCATGCCGATGAAATCGTTGTGTGAACGGCGACGGCATTGTGGCATAGTGTCGAAAAGCCCCGTCCAGAAGACTCCGTTTCCTGAGCGAACTTCCAAAATCGCCAGCGGGACGGTATTCTTGACGGGCTGACCAGTCGGAATCGCGCGATCGCGTGATCGTCCGGCTCCACAATACGAACCAAGCCAAGCGGAACCTCAAGCCATGTTCAAAACCCCAGTCCCCCGACCCGTCGCCGCCGCGGCCCTGCTTTCCGGGCTCGCCGCGATGCTGAGCCTGCCGGTTTCGGCACAGGTGCTCGATCGCAGCATCCAGACCGAGACGCGGATCGCGCGCGATGCAGCGCAGGCGCAGGCCCAGATCAACCAGATCGTCGACGAGACCGACGAGATGGTGACCGAGTACCGGGTGCTGCTGAGCCAGATCGAGAGCCTGCGCCAGTACAACAACCTGCTCGAGCGCACCGTGCAGAGCCAGGAGCGCGAGATCGAGTCGATCAACAACCAGCTGGCGAATCTCGAGCAGACCAACCGCGACGTGGTTCCGCTGATGATCGAGATGGCGGAGACGCTTCCGCGCCTTGTCGAGGCCGACGTTCCGTTCCGCAAGGAAGAGCGGATGGAGCGCGCCGAGACGCTCATCGAGGCGCTGGACCGCGCCGACGTGACGACCTCCGAGAAGTACCGCCGCATTCTCGAGGCCTACCAGAGCGAGATCGAGCTGGGCCGGACGACCGAAGGCTACCGCGGGCGCCTGCCCAGCGGCCAGCAGGTCGACTTCCTGCGCATCGGTCGCACGCTGCTGTTCTACCAATCCCTGGACGGCACCGAGACCGGCTGGTGGAACCCGAACTCGAGGCAGTTCGAGCAGCTGAACGATTCCTATCGCCTGCCGGTCAGTGACGGACTGGCCATCGCCCAGAACCAGGTCGCACCGGATCTCGTGCGCCTGCCCGTGCCCGCCCCGACGGAGGCCGAATAATGAATCTCAACAAGTACCTCATGATCCTGGCCGGCGCGATGCTGCTGGCCCCGGCGGCGGCCCCGGCCCAGGAAACCCTGGATGAACTGCTGCAACAGGTCGAACGCGCGGCCAGCGAAGAAGCCCGCATCGATCAGCAGCGCCTCCAGGAGTTCCGCAACCAGCGTGCCCGCCAGCAGCAGTTGCTGCAGGAAGCGCGCGCCGAACTGCAGCGCCAGGAGCAGCGCTCCGACCGTCTGAACGCCGAGTTCGACGAGAACGAGCGCGAGCTGGCCGAACTCGAAACGACGCTGGACGAACGCCTCGGCAACCTCGGCGAACTGTTCGGTGTGGTCCGCCAGGTCGCCGGCGACATGCGCTCGACGATCCGCGACTCGCTCGTCTCGGCGCAGCTGCCGGGTCGGTCGGAGTTCTTCGCCGACCTCGCCGAGCGCAAGGAGCTGCCGACGGTTCCGGAGCTGCGCACGATGTGGACGGAAATGGTCCGCGAGATCGCGCAGTCGGGCAAGGTCGTCGAGTTCGACGCCGACGTCATCAACGCCGACGGCGAGGTCGAGCCGAATCGGGACGTGGCCCGCGTGGGCGTGTTCAATGCCGTTTCCAACGGCAAGTTCCTGCAGTGGGATTCCAGCCAGGGCCTGCTCATCGAACTGCCTCGCCAGCCGGCGTCGCGCTTCCAGTCCATGGCCGAGGATCTCCAGCAAGCGCCTCCGGGCACGGTCCAGGAGATGGCCGTCGACTTCACGCGCGGCGACATCCTGAGCCAGGTCGTGCGAGCGCCGACGCTGCGCGAGCGCATCCGCCAGGGCGGTACCGTCGGGATGGTGATCATCGTGATCGGTATCTTCGGCCTGCTGTTCTCGATCTGGAAGGGCGTGATGCTGTTCATCCGCGGCAACGCCATCAAGCGCCAGGTCAAGCGTGACGAGATCAGCAAGAACAACGCGCTGGGTCGCGTGCTGGCCGTCTACGAAGAGAACCCCGATGCCGACGTCGAGACGCTGGAACTCAAGCTCGACGAAGCCATCCTGCGCGAGACCGCGCCGCTGGAATCCGGCCTGCCGCTCATCAAGGTGCTCTACGTCGTCGCACCGCTCATCGGTCTGCTCGGTACCGTCGTCGGCATGATCGTGACCTTCCAGCAGATCACGCTGTTCGGTACCGGCGATCCGCGCATGATGGCGTCCGGCATCTCGATGGCGCTGATCACGACCGTGCTCGGTCTCGTGGTCGCCATTCCGCTGACGGTTCTGCACAGCATCCTGCAGTCGCGCAGCCGCGACCTGATCCAGGTGCTCGAGGAGCAGGCGGCCGGCATCATCGCCCGCACCGCGGAAGAGCGTCATGGTCACTCTCTATAACCTGCTGGAGTCCATCCGCGGGTTCATCGAGCTCGGAGGCGATGTCCTCTGGGCCATCATGGCCGTGCTGCTGGTCATGTGGACGCTGATCATCGAACGCTACTGGTACCTGTATCGCGTACTTCCCGGCCAGCGCCGGGAAGTCCTCGAGGAATGGGAGTCGCGCGACGACCACCGTTCCTGGCATGCGCACAGGATCAAGGAAGAGATGATCAGCCACATGCGCCAGCGCCTGCAGCGCAACGTGCGCCTGATCCAGACCCTCGTGGCGATCTGTCCGCTGCTGGGCCTGCTGGGTACGGTGACCGGCATGGTCGCGGTCTTCGACGTCATGGCCTTCTTCGGTACCGGCAATGCCCGGGCCATGGCCGGCGGCGTGTCCAAGGCGACGATTCCGACGATGGCCGGCATGGTCGCCGCGCTGTCGGGCGTCTACTTCGCCTCGCACCTGGACCGCAAGTCGGACATCGAGACCGAGAAGCTCGAAGACCTGCTGCAGCACGACTGAACCGACGCCGAGGACTGAACGCGAATGCCAAGAAAGCACGCCGCAAAGGATGAACCGGAGATCAACATCACACCGATGCTCGACATCGTGTTCATCATGCTGATCTTCTTCATCGTGACCACGACCTTCGTACGCGAGACCGGGGTGACGATCGACAAGCCCACGGCGATCACGGCGGAACCCCGCCCGCAGGGCAATGTCCTAATCGGTATCCGGGAGAACGACGAGATCTGGATGAACGGAAGCCGGATCGAACTCGGCGACGTCCGTACCCTCGTTCTCCGGGCCCGGGCCGAGAACCCCGAGGGCAGCGTCATCCTGATCTCGGACAAGTCCGCCCGGACCGGATTGCTCGTCGACGTCATGGACCAGGTCCAGGCGTCCGGCGTGTCCCGGATGGCGATTTCCGCCGAGCAGGTCGGCTCAGGAGGAGGATGATGGGACCTGGACTTCGATACGTGATTTCCGTGCTGCTGGCCGTCGTCGTGACGCTGGCGGCCTTCTACCTGATGCATCGCCTGATCTCCGGAACGGATGGTCAGCGCGAGGACATGGAGCGCCCGCCGGGCATCCGCTTCGGGCCGGTCGAGATCGACCCGGAAATCCAGCAGAAGGAACGCAAGAAGCCCGAGCCGCCGCCGCCGCCGGACGAGCCGCCCCCGCCGCCGGAAGTCGAGATCTCGGAGGTCGAGAAGGTCCAGCAGGACCTGCCCGACCTGGAAATGCCGGACCTGAACCTCGGCACCTCGGGTGGCCCGCCCATGCTCGGCAACGTCGGCATGGACCGCACCGCGGAGGGTGACGTCGTACCGCTCGTGCGGATCAATCCGCAGTATCCGCGCGACGCGGCGATGAACCAGATCGAGGGATACGTGACCATCGAGTTCACGATCACCGAGACGGGCACGGTCCGCAATCCGCGCGTCATCGACGCGAAGCCGCCGCGCATCTTCGATCGCGAAGCGCTTCGAGCGATCCTGCGCTGGAAGTTCAAGCCGCGCGTCGTCGACGGGGTGGCCGTCGAGCGCCGCGCGACGCAGACCATCGAGTTCAACCTGGACGGCTCATGAGAACGATCCTGACCCTTCTGATCCTGTCGGCCGCGGCCTTCGTCGCGGTCCCCGCGCCCGTGGCGGCCCAGCAGCCGGCGCAGGCCTGCGGTGAACCGCGAGAGGGCGATCCCGGCCTGCTCTCCGAAGCGACCTATCGTCGTCTCAACGACATCTTCGAGAAGATCGGAGAAGAGCTCTACAACGAGGCCTACAACGACCTTCGCAAGATGGAGGACGGCCGTCTTTCCGAGTACGAGCGTGCCAGCGTGCTGCAGGCCATGGGCTTCATCGCGTCCCAGCAGGAGCAGTGGCGTCGTGCGATCGATCACTTCCAGGAAGCGATCGATCTCAACGTCATGCCGAACCAGGTCCATTTCGAGATGATCCTGCAGACGGCCCAGCTCTACAACATCCTCGAGGAGTACGACCGCGCCCTCGAGCGGCTGGACTACTGGTTCTGCGTGTCCACCGAGGAAGCGCAGAAGCAGGCCACGGTCTGGGTCCTCAAGGCCAGCCTGCATGTCCAGAAGGAAGAGTATCGCCAGGCGCTCGAGGCCATCGACACGGCGATCGGCATCGCCGACGACCCCAAGGAGTCGTGGTACCGCCTCAAGCTCGGCATGCACTTCGAGCTCAAGCAGTATCCCGAAGCCGTCGAGACGCTGAAGACGCTGATCACGATGGATCCCGATCGGAAGGACTACTGGGTCCAGATGTCGGGTGCCTACATGGAGCTCGAGGAAAACGAGGAAGCCATGTCGGCACTGCGCCTTGCCTATCGCCGCGGTCTGCTCGACAAGGGCACCGAGTACGTGCAGCTGGCCGGCCTGCTCCAGGAACTCGAGGCGCCGCGCCAGGCTGCAGCCGTCCTTACGGAAGGCATCGAGCGCGGGCTCGTCGAAAACACGGCGAAGAACTGGGAGATGGTCGCCGGGGCCTGGTACCAGGCCCGCGAGATGGACCAGGCTCTGGACGCCTACGACCGGGCCGGCGCATTGTCCGACGAGGGCAAGCTCGACTTCCAGCGCGCGTCGATCCTGGCGGGCAAGGAGGACTGGCCCGAGGTCGTCGACGCTGCGGGCCGAGCGCTCGAGAAGGGCGGCCTCAGCGAGAACCAGCGAGGCAACGCCTACCTGCTGCTGGGCATGGCCCATTTCAACCTGGGCAATTTCGACGCCGCGACACAGAACTTTAATCAGGCGCGCGATTATGAGAAACTCCGGAGGTCAGCGTCGGAGTGGCTCAACCATATCCGGCAGTCGAGACAGAGCGTGACGCAATAGCTCTGCATCCTGTGAACCGGGGAGAGTGATCATGCAGAACAACAGCAACGACGTCCTGGAACAGCCTGCCGACGACGAATCCGGTTCGGCTTCGGGCACATCCTCAAGCACTCCGACTCCACCGCCTGCCACCGGGCCAGTAGCTTCCAAGAAGAAGGCTTCCAAGAAGAAGGCCGGCAAGAAGAAGGCTTCCAAGAAGAAGGCTGGCAAGAAGAAGGCCGGCAAGAAGAAGGCCGGCAAGAAGAAGGCCGGCAAGAAGAAGGCCGGCAAGAAGAAGGCCGGCAAGAAGAAGGCCGGAAAGAAGAAATCGAAGAAGAAGCGGGGCAAGAAGGCCGCGGTCAAGGCC
>JAWVZQ010000128.1:0-6776 GCA_033722095.1 Wenzhouxiangellaceae bacterium
CAGTTGGCGCGCTGCAGTGTCCAGCGACCGTCCTCGCCGTGCCGCAACTCGGTGACCGAGGCATTGTACAGCGCGACATTGAGCCGCCGCTGCCAGTCCAGGCCGTGATCCAGCAACACGGCGGCCAGCGTGCTGATGACGCCGGCCGAGGTCACGGCGACGACGGTCGAGGCGGTGTCGAGGCGGCGCTCGATGCGCGAGCCGGCTTCCACGACGCGCCGGCGGAATTCCCGCCACGGCCCGTTGACGTCGCACGACAGGCGCTCGGCCTGCCATGCGGACAGCACCTCCGGGAAAAGCTCCAGGAAGGTATCGAGATACGCGACCGGATCCTGCAATGCCGCCTCGGAGGGACGCCGGATGCCGAGCCGGTCCGCATCGCCGAGCGCTGCGGCGAGCAGTCCGTCGACGCGATATTCGTCGAGATCGGGATCGACATCGGCGATGTCGCCGCCGTCGATGCGCTCGGCCGTCTGGCGATGGCGCCTGAGACCTCCGCGCACGACCTCGGCGTCCGGAAAGCCCCGGCGCAGGGCGTCGCCGAGGATCGCGGCCTGGCGGTGCCCGGTGTCGGACAGCCGATCGTAGTCGGCCGTGCCCAGCGAGCCCTGGGCATGACGAACAAGCAGCACGGTGCGCGTCCCCGTTACCATGCGTGAAGATCTAGCAATTCGACGCGCGGGCCGTACGAGGACGCGTGAAACTCGACCGGGAGAAGAACATGTCGGTGGAAAGCATTCTGGGAGTCCTGATCGTCGGCGGCCTGGCCGGCTGGATCGCGGGCCTGCTGGTCCAGGGCAAGGGCCAGGGCATCGTCCTCAACATCGTCGTCGGCATCGTCGGCGCGTTCATCGGGACCTGGCTGCTCGGCGCGCTCGGCATCACGATCACGGCCGGGATCGTCGGCGATCTCGTCACCGCCATCGTCGGAGCCGCCGTGCTGCTCGGGTTGCTGCAACTGGTCCGGCGCTGACGCCTGCCCCACGCTCAGGCGCGCCCGTGCTTTTCGAGGTAGCGCTGGTGATATTCCTCGGCTGGCCAGAAATCGCCGGCTTCGCGGATTTCGGTGGCGACCGGACCCTCCACGCGGCCGGAGGTCTCGAGCGCGCGCTTCGAGGCCTCGGCGGCCTCGCGCTGCGTCTCGTCGTGGACGAAGATCGCCGAGCGGTACTGGCTGCCCACGTCGGGACCCTGTCGATTCTCCTGCGTCGGGTCGTGCATGTTCCAGAACGCGTCGAGCAACGCCTCGTAGCCGACGCGGTCCGGGTCGAAGCGCACCTGCACGGCTTCGGCGTGCCCCGTGTCTCCGCTGCAGACCTGGCGGTAGCCGGGGTCGTCGACGTGGCCGCCGGTATATCCGACGCGCGTGTCGATCACCCCGTCGATGCGGCGGAACTTCGCCTCGGGGCCCCAGAAACAGCCGGCCGCGAACGTCGCGATCTCTGCCATGTCGATCTCCGCGTGATCCGATGAAGGTCCATGATCCCGCATCCACGGTGAGCGTGCAGTGGTCGCGGATGCTCGCGGCACTCGACGCCCCCGTAAGTCGTCCGCAGGCGGCGGTGCCCGTCCTGGGACTGTCCGGCGCTCCGGGCTCGGGAAAGAGCACGCTGGCGCGCGCCTGGGCCGACGCCGGGCCGGCCCGCGTCGTCGTTGCGCTCGACGACTTCTACCTTCCGGCCGAGACCCGGCGGCGCCTCGCGCGCCGCGTCCACCCCTGGCTGGCCACGCGCGGCGTGCCGGGCACCCATGACGCCGCCCGCCTCGCTGCCGTACTCGACGCGCTCGTCGATGGCCGCCCCGTGCGCTGGCCGTGCTTCGACAAGGCACGCGACCGCCATGTCGGACCCGACCGCAGCTGGCCCGGGGGTCGCCCTGCGGCGATCCTCGTCGAGGGATGGTGCCTCGGTGCGAGACGCTGGCCCCGGACGCCGAAGGTGCCGGGAAAGTGGCTCACCCACGTCGACCACGCGCTGCGTCGCGATCTGGCGGCCGTCGCCCGGCGCTTCGACCGCCTGGTCTTCCTGCGCGCGCCCGACCCGCTCCTGGTCGGCGACTGGCGCTGGCAGGCCGAGCTCGGACGCCTCGGGCCGCACGCCGACAGGACGACGATCCAGCGCTTCGTGCAGCCGATGATGCCGCTCGTCGTCGAGATGATCGTCCGCCCGCCGGTCGGGGCCGTCGTGTTCGACCTCCCCGTGCATCGCGACGGGCCCGTGCACGCGCGGCCCGGAGCCGCGATACTGCCCGGCAGTCATTCGCCGATTCCACGAACCGAGCCGCCATCATGAGCATCGAACTCGAGGACCGGGGCCGCCCTGCTCCGGGCCCTGCAACTGCTGCTCCCGGCCGTGCCGGCCTGCGCCTCGCGCATCCACCTGCTGCGCTCGATCATCCGGGCCGTGGGCTTCCCGGCCACGATCGCGTTGCCGGTAACCGCGCGCTTCGGACCGGAAGCGATGCACGTCGGGGAGCGCCTGCCCGATGAGCGACGGCTTTCTCTGGCACGACTACGAGACCTTCGGGGCCGACCCGCGCCGCGATCGCCCGTGCCAGTTCGCTGCCCGGCCCACCGATACCGACCTGCGCCCGTGCGACGAACCCGTCGTGCTGTACTGCGCGCCGGGCGACGACGTCCTGCCCGTGCCGCAGGCGTGCCGGATCACGGGAATCACGCCGCAGCTCGCCCGGGAACGCGGCGAGCCCGAGTACGCGTTCGCCCGCGCCATCCACGAACTCATGGCCGCGCCCGGTACCTGCTCGGTGGGATTCAACAACTTCCGCTTCGACGACGAACTGACGCGCTTCCTGTTCTGGCGCAACTTCCTCGACCCCTACCGGCGCGAATATGCCAACGGCAACAGCCGCTTCGACCTCATCGATCTTCTGCGCCTGGCTCGCGCCCTACGGCCCGACGGCATGCAATGGCCGGCGCGCGACGACGGCGCGACGAGCTTCCGGCTCGAGGACCTCGCGGAAGCCAACGGCTGCGATGTCTCGTCGGCCCACGACGCGCTGGCCGATGTGGACAACACCCTGGCCCTCGCCCGTCGCCTGCGCGACGCCCAGCCCCGGCTCTGGGAATGGGCGCTCCAGCTCCGGGCGAAACACCGCGTCGA
Source organism: Wenzhouxiangellaceae bacterium (assembly GCA_033722095.1). Lineage (GTDB taxonomy): Bacteria > Pseudomonadota > Gammaproteobacteria > Xanthomonadales > Wenzhouxiangellaceae. The sequence continues at coordinate 3,120 of JAWVZQ010000128.1, forward strand.
ATCGCTGCTCGAGCGCGGCGACGTGCTGCTGCATGCCTCGGCCCGGTTCCCGGCGGCCGAGGGCGCGATCGCACCGATCCTGCCGCTGGCGCGCCATCCCGAGATTCCGGCCCAGTGGCTGGTCTGGAACCTGCGCCACGATCCCGAACCCTTCCGCTCGCTGGACCCGGAGCTGCTCGACGACCTCGCCTGGACGCCGGCCGACGATCTGCCGGAGGGCCTGCAGCGGCTGCCCGTCAAGTGGGTGCGCAGCAATCGCTGCCCGATGCTGTCGCCGATGAACACGCTCGACTCCGAAGCCCGCGCGAGGAGCGGCATCGACCCGCAGGCGGCCACACGCCACGCCTCGCGCCTGACCGCCGATGCCGACTTCGTCGACCGAGTCCTCGCCGCGGCGGCGCGACCCGCGGCCCGGACCTCCGTCGATCCCGAGGTCGCGCTCTACGACGGATTCATTCCACGGTCCGACGAGGCCCTGCGGAACCGGCTCGGCGGGGCCGACGCGGACGAGATCGCGGACGTGCATGCCGATGGCGGGGAGCCGTTCGCCGACCCGCGGCTCAATGAAATGCTGTTCCGCTTCGTGGCCCGGCACCGGCCGGACCGGCTCGATGCCGAGGGCCGGGCGCGCTGGCGAAGACACCGGCGGCGCGTTCTCGTCGACGACCCGGATCTCGCTTCGGTACGGATCACCGAATACCGCGAGCTCGTCGCCGCCCTGGCCGAGGAAGGGGCGCCCGGCCCCCTGGTCCGCGACCTCGTCGAGTGGCCCGAAAAGATCGGAATGAACGATCTGCAGCGCGACGAGTGATCAATGACTTGCAGCGTTTTCCTAGAAAGCAACCCCCTTTCTTATTCACAACGGCCTGATTTCATAAAATCGGTCGGAAATCGCTGATCCCGACCGCCCGGCTTGACACGTATCACACCTCAAGTCATTGATTCTTAGAAATTTTAGCGAAAGTGATCACTTTTTGTTCACTTCTGTGACGCATACGTGTCGCACGGTGCCGCGAGGGCTTGTTCACAGAGTTTTCCACAGGAATTGTGGATAAGGGTCACATCACGGCCAGAGCCAGTTGATCGGGGCTCGAGCGCACAGGGTTGCGCGTCTCGCGAATGGCGTTCTTCAACAGGCGATCGCTGCGCGGCGAGACGAATTCGAACACGCTGCCGTCGTCGAACTCCATCATCAAAACCACGGGCGGCTCACCGTTTCTTCCGGGCCGAGCGATGACGCCCGTCACGCACTTGCCGACGATCTCGTCGCGGACGGCGCGCGAAGTTCGGTACTGGATCCGGCTCATCGGGACGTTCCTTTCGATCGGGTTCGAGTGCATTGGAGCACCCGCCCTTCTCAGAACCTGAGAAGCACCGAACGGCGATTCCTTCCGATCAATCCTCGTCGCGGACCGGGAGTCTCGAGGCGAAGGCGTGGGCCAGCGTGGACTGGTCCGTATGCTCGAGTTCGCCGCCGAGCGGAACACCCTGGGCGAGCCGCGTCAGGCGGACGCCGTGGCGCGAGGCCAGCGAGGCGATGTAGTGGGCCGTCGCCTCACCCTCGACCGTGGAATTGGTCGCCACGATGACCTCCTCGATCGGCTCGTCGGCGAAGCGGCGCGCCAGAAGGTCCAGGCCCAGGTCCTCGGGGCCGATGCCGTCGAGCGGCGAGAGTCGGCCCAGCAGCACGAAGTAGCGGCCCTCGAAGCCCGTGGCCTGCTCGATGGCCAGCACGTCCGCCGGCGTCTCGACCACGCACAGGACCGACGAGGAGCGCCGCTCGCTGGCGCAGATCGCGCACTGCTCCGCCGAGGTGAAGTTGCGACAGGTCCGGCAGCGGCGGATGTCCTCCATGGCGCGCTGCAGGGCCTCGGACAGGACCCGGCCGCCCTTGCGGTCGCGCTCGAGCAGGTGCAGCGCCATGCGCTGCGCGCTGCGCGCGCCGACCCCCGGCAGGCATTTCAACGCCTGCAGCAGTTCGGACAGCAGTGGGTCCTGCACGGGGCCGGTGGACTCAGGGCAGGTTGAAGCCGGGCGGCAGCGGCATGCCGCCCGTCAGCCCCGACATCTTCTCGCGGCTCGCCTCCTGGACCCGGTTGACGGCGTCATTGACGGCCGCCGCGACGAGATCCTCGAGCATCTCGAGATCGTCGCCGGCCGAGGGGTCGATCTCGACCTTGCGCACCTCATGGCGGCCGTTCATCGTCACGGACACCATGCCGGCGCCGGCCTGGCCCGTGACCTCGAGGTCGGCCAGTTCGGCCTGGGCCTTCTTGAGGTTTTCCTGCATCTTCTGCGCTTGCTGCATCAATTGCGCGATGTTGCCTTTCATCTTCTGGCTCCGTGTTCGGGTCAGGTCCGCGGCGGAGTCGGCCGGACGGATCCGGGGACGATCTCGGCGTCGAAGGTTTCCTTCATGCGCTGCACCAGCGGATCGTGTTCGGCGGCCGTCTCGGCATCGGCCTGGGCCCGGGCCTGGTCACGCTCGGCGATCCGGGCCGGCGTTTCCAGCGATTCGCCGTCATCGACGGGATGGAAGGCCAGCTTCAGCTTGCGGCCGACGTGCCGCTCCAGGGCCTCGGTCAGGCTGGCCCGGAACCGTTTCGTCAGCAGAGTCATGTCGTCCTCGGCCACGCGGAATTCAACCCCGTGCTCGTCGATGCGATCGAGTGCGAGCAGGCCCGCAACGGCGCGTACCGAACCGTTCAGCCCCAGGCGGGCCAGTGTTTCGGGCCAGTTCTCCGGCGTCGGTGCCGCCGGACGCTCCGCGTCGGTCACCGCCCTGTCGGGTTCGCGCACGGTCTCGGCCGGCCGGGCCGGTTCGGTCGGCGGCCGGGATTCCGCGGTCGTCGCAGCATCCCTCCTGCCCTCGGACGCCGGCGAGCGCGGCGCAGGCCGGCTGCTGCGTCCCGCCGCCTCACGCACGGTCGCCGCGGACCCGGCAGGTTCGGATGCCTCGTCGGCTTCGCCGGAAGTCCCTGCGCCGGCGGGCCGGAACGCGAACATCCGGAGTATGGTCATTTCGCAGCCCGTGCGCATCGACGGGGCCAGGCCAAGGTCCCGCCGGCCGGTCACGGCGATCTGGTAATGGAGCTGCACGTCCTCCGGGTCCATCCCGCCGGCGTACTCGACGAGTTGCTCCCAGTCCGGCCTGGCATCGTCGCGGTAATCGGGCACCTGTTGGATCAGCGCGATGCGGTGCAGCATCTCGGCCAGGTCGCCGAGCAGTCTCGACAGGTCGCGAGCCAGGCTGAACACTTCGGAAACGGCCGTCAGCGCGCGCTTCGCGTCGCCGTCGATGAGCGCCTCGACGATTTCGTTGAGATGCCGCTGTTCGACGCTGCCGAGCATCTCCTCCACGGCTTCGGCCTTCAGCGAGCCGGACTCGCCGGCCAGCGCCTGGTCCAGCAGGCTCAGGCCGTCGCGCATGCTGCCGTCGGCGGCACGCGCGAGCATCGCCACGGCGGCGTCCTCGTGGTCGATCGACTCGCTTTCGAGGATCGCGGCGAGCTGCCCGGCGATCTGTTCCACCGACAGGCGCCGCAGGTTGAACTGCATGCAGCGCGACAGGATCGTGACCGGAATCTTCTGGGGATCGGTCGTGGCCAGCACGAACTTGACGTGCTCCGGGGGCTCCTCGAGCGTCTTGAGCAGGGC
>JAWVZQ010000129.1:0-6759 GCA_033722095.1 Wenzhouxiangellaceae bacterium
CGGGGGCGGTGACCCAACCCAGGGAGAACGAGGCGGCCGCGGAGAGCACGACCAGCCATTCGGTCGCGCGGGATCTCATGAGTCAGTCCTCCAGTTCCTTGCGGATCCGGTATTCGCGCGAGGTCAACCAGGCCTCCATGCGCTGCAGGCGTTCGTCGAGCCGGCGGAAGCGGCGGTTCAGCGCCGAGACCGAGTCGGTCGGCGCGCGGCGCGTCTCGCGCCAGAACTCCTCGTGTTCTGCATCCTTGTAGAGCCCCTTGGGCTTCTTCGGAACCAGCAGTGCGAGGGCCAGGTAGCCGATGACGATGACCGCCGTGAACGGGATCGCCAGCAGGATGGTGCAGACCCGCAGGCAGGTCAGGTTGAAGCCGGTCCAGTCGGCGATGCCCGCGCAGACGCCGGCGATGATGCCGCGGTCGGTATTCCGGTACAGGCGGTTGCGATTGTCGCTGAGGTCGACGGATTCACGCATGGTCACTTTCTCCACTCGGGGGTGTCGGCGTCGAGGATGCGCTCCAGGCTGTGGATGCGGTCCTCGAGTCGTCTCGCGTTCTCGTGCAGTTCATCGAGCAGGGCTTCGTCCTTGCTCGAGAGCTTCCGGTTGGCCGAATTCCGCGTCGAGTAGTGCAGGATCAGCCAGATCGGCGCGACGATGACCGTGAAGACGATCAGCGGAACGAACAGAAGGTCCGTCATCGTGGATCACTCCTTGTCGGAACGGCTGGACTTCAGTTCGGCGAGTGCCTCCTCGACGCGCTCGTCGCGCTGGAGCTGTTCGATCTCCTCGTCGAGCGTGCGCCCGCTGCGGCCCATGTCGAGCGACTCGGCCTCGGATTCCAGGCGGTCGATCCGCCGCTCGGCCGAGTCGAAGCGATGCATCATGTCGTCGATCTTGCCGTTGTGGACGTGGCGTCGGCTCTTCAGCGAGTGCTCCGCGCCGCGCGTCCGCATGACGATCGTGCGCTGGCGCGCCCGGGCGTCGTTGAGCTTGGCCTGCAGGCGCGAGATGTCCTCGTCGTACTTCTTCAGCTGCTCGTCGTACTGCTCGAGTTCCTCGGACAGCAGCTCGATGCGGTCCGACAGCGCGGTCTTCTCGGCCAGCGCGGCCCGGGCCAGGTCTTCGCGTTCCTTGTCGAGCGCGATTTCGGCCTTTCGCTGCCAGTCGATCTTCTGCTGCTCGAGGCGTTTCAGCAAGCGCCCGCGCTCCTTCTTCTCGGCGATGCACTTGGCCGTCGCCGAGCGGATCTCGACGAGCGTGTCCTCCATCTCCTGGATCATGAGCCGGATCATCTTCTCCGGGTCCTCGGCCTTTTCGAGCACCGAGTTCAGGTTGGCGTTGATGATGTCGCCCAGTCGCGAAAAGATTCCCATGTCTTCGTCCTCGTCGTTCGGTTTCGTTGCGTTCGGGATCGTCCTGCCACGCTGATGCACGTGGCGTGCCAAAGCGGCAGGGCACGGAAAATCAACGGCTTGCGCACCATCCTGGGCACACAGTAGGGGGAGAAACCCCGATATATGGTGATTTAAACCTACTTTCCGGACAGGGAACCGCGGCCGTGGGCTCCGGTCCAATGGCTGCCACCCGGGACTGCCGAGCATCGTGCTCGGTTACAATGGGTGGTTTGCGAACATCCCGAATCCGTTGACTGGAGGTTTCATGTTGAAGGTACTGTTCAATCTGCTGGTGCTGGCCGCGCTGGCGGCGCCGGCCCTGGCCCAGGACCTGGAGTCCGACGCCGGCAAGCTCGGCTATGCGATCGGCTACGAGTTCGGCGTCGAGACGAGCCAGTGGGACGTCGACGTCGAAGCCGTGATCGAGGCGATCCGCGACGCCCACGCCGAGCAGGATCCGCGCGTGGACCCGGCCGAGATGCGCCAGGTGCTGACCGCGTTCAACGAGCGGCTGCGCTCCGAGCGCATGGAGCAGTTCCAGCGCCTGGCCGAGGAGAACAAGGCGCAGGCCGACGAATTCCTGGCCGAGAACCGCGCCAAGAGCGGCATCGTCGCGTTGCCGAGCGGTGTGCAGTATCGCGTCATCGAGGAAGGCGAGGGCAATCGCCCGGCGCTGACCGATACCGTCACCGTCCACTACCGCGGCTCCAAGACCGACGGTCGCGAGTTCGATTCCTCGTTCGCGCGCGGCGTGCCGGCCGTGTTCCAGGTCGACAGCGTGCTCGAGGGCTGGCAGGAGGTCCTTCCGCTGATGCGCGAGGGCGCCTACTGGCAGGTCTTCCTTCCGCCCGAACTGGCGTTCGGCGTGCGCGGCGACCCCCCGCTCATCGGCCCGAACGAGGCCCTGCAGTTCGATATCCGCCTCGTCCAGATCGGCGCTCCCGAAGGCCAGGAAGCCGGCAACCAGTAAGGCGTGAGCGACTCGGCCGAGAACCTGGAGTTCATCGAGTCCCCGTGCATCGGAATCTGTCGGCTCGACGCCACGGGCGTCTGCGTCGGCTGCTTCCGGACCCGGGACGAGATCGCGGGCTGGCTGGCCTATCCGGCCGATCGCCGGCGCGAGATCATCGAGGAGCTGCCGGGCCGGGCCGAGTCCCGATTCGACCCGTGACGGCCCGACCGGCCGAAGCGGTTCGCGACCAGCGGCGGGCGCCCACCGGGCCCCGCCGCTTTTCGTTCCGCCCACCGCTCTTCTACGGCGATCGCGAATGCCCGTGACGGACGACCACTCCCGGGAATCGATCCGGGCCCGGCTGACGGCCTCGCTGCATCCGCTGGCCAGCGGCCTCAGCGGTCTTCCGCGCGGCGGTCACCGGGCGCCCCACCGTGAGGCCCAGCGTGCCGCGGCGGTGCTCGTACCGGTGCTCACTGGCTCGGACCACGAGGTGTTGCTGACCGTGCGCTCGGACCGCCTTTCGCAGCACCCGGGACAGGTCGCGTTCCCGGGCGGTCGGCGCGAGGATCAGGATCGCCACGTCGTCGACACCGCGCTCCGGGAAGCGCACGAGGAAACCGGGCTGCTGCGCGACCGCGTCGACCCGCTGGGCTTCCTCGACCGCTATGACACGATCACGGGCTACCGCATGACGGCTGTCGTCGGGTGGGTGGCCGATCCGAATCCGCTCGAACCCGACGGCCGCGAGATCGCCGAGTTGTTCACCGTGCCGCTGGAGCACGTCGCCGACCCGGACCGCTACCGGTGCGACCGCGTGCGTCACGCCGGAAAGACCTTCGAGATCCTGACGCTGGAGCATCCCGAATACCGGATCTGGGGCGCGACGGCCGCGATCCTGGCCGACCTGGGGCGGCGGCTTCGTGGCGAGAACTAGCCGGATTCAGTGGCGCCGCACGAGGCGCGTGGCCGGGTTCTGGCGGAACAGCCGCGAGAGCAGGTCGTAGATGTCCGGCAGCGTCCGCTGCAGGTGGTCCGGCACGTCGAAGAAGAACTCGCAGGCCACGGCGAAGAACTCGGCAGGGCTTTCGGCAGCGTAGTCGTCGATGAACGGCTCCCGGCCGGCCTCGAGGTCGCGCTCCAGCGCCTCCCAGGCGGCCGTGAAGGCCTCGACCCACTCCTCGTGGCGGATCGTCGATGGCAACGGCGGGTAGCCGTCGGGTTCGCCGTTGAGGTGGTCGATCTGGTGGGCCAGTTCGTGGACCACGACGTGGAAGCCGTCGCCCTGGCCGGAATCCGCGACGTCGGCCAGCGACAGCACGACGGGACCGCGGTGCCAGGCCTCGCCGGCGCGCAGGTCCCGGCCGCGGTGCACGACGCCGGCCTCGTCGGTTTCCTCGAAGTCGGCCTCGAAGGCATCGGTGTAGAGGATGAAGCTGCGGAACTCGCTGAACGGCTCCAGGCCGATCTCCAGGGCCGGCAGCGCGACGTGCACGGCCACGGGCAGGCAGTCGGCACGGTCGGGCGCCAGGCCGTCGGCGCCGAGGAAGTCGAACCGCGCGAGCACCTCGGCGGTGCGCTGGCGCAGACGTTCGCGGTCCTCGTCGCCGAAGCCGGCCAGGCAGGGGTAAGCGCGGATCACGGCGTCCATCTCTGCCGTCGACGGCATCAGCTCGCGGGCCCGGCGGGCCCACTTGCGCCGACGCAGCCAGGCGAACACCACCTCAGCCCTTCTTCGCCTTCTTCGGGCTCTCGACGCCGAGCCGCTTGTGCATGACCGGGCTCGTCGTCGTGTACTGCAGGACCGGGCGGGCTTCCGGGTCGTGGTGCTTCTGGACGCCGACGGCGGCCAGCGCCGACTCGTGGAAGCCCGAAAGGATCAGCTTCTTCTTGCCGGGATACGTGTTGATGTCGCCGATCGCGAAGACGCCGGGGATCGAGGTCTCGAATTTCTCGGTGTCGACGGGAATCTGCTTCTTCTCGATCTCCAGCGACCAGTCGGCGATGGGGCCGAGATTCGGCGCCAGGCCCCAGAACACGAGCACCTCGTCGCCCTCGACGCGGATCTTCTCGCGCTCCAGTGTCGTCAGTTCCAGCGACTCGATGCGGCCCGGCACGCCGACGGCCTGGGCCACGGTGCCCTGGCGCTCGGTGACCTGGCCGGCCTCCACTAGCGCGCGCATCTTCTCGACCGAGGCGGGCTGCGCGCGGTAGTCCTTGCGCCGGTGGACGAGCGTGACGTGTTCGGCGATGCCGGCCAGGTCCAGCGTCCAGTCCAGCGCCGAGTCTCCACCGCCGAGGATCACGAGCCGCTTGCCGGCGAAGCGCTCGCGGCCGGTGACCTTGTAGTGGACGTTCTCGGCCTCGAGTTCGTCGAGGCCCTTGGCGCGCAGGCGGCGCGGCTGGAACGCGCCGAGCCCGGCGGCGATGATCACGGCGCCGGCGTCGAATTCGGTGCCCTTCGACGTCGTGACCGTGAAGCGCCCGTCGTCGCGCGCCTCGAAGCCCGTGACTTCCTGGCCCAGGTGCACGCCCGGCTCGAACGGACGGATCTGCTCGCGGAGCTTGTCGACGAGTTCCTGTGCGCCGATGACGGGCCAGGCGGGAATATCGTAGATCGGCTTTTCGGGGTAGAGCTCGCTGCACTGACCGCCGACCTGGGCCAGCGAGTCCACGAGTTCGGCCTTCAGGCCCAGCAGGCCCAGTTCGAAGACCTGGAACAGGCCCACGGGGCCCGCTCCGACGATGACGGCATCGGTTCGAATCGTCATGAATCCATCCGGAAGTTCTCGGCGCCGGCCATTATCGTCGATCCGCGGCGCCGTTCCGAATCCGATTGGCGCGAGGCGGTGCGGTGCGAAGGTCCCCGACACCTTCGCCGGCGCGATCTGGTGCATGCTGGGAACCCGCAATCCACTACATGAAGGCGAGGACGGCCATGTCCAACCCCGAAGGTCCGGAGGCGGCGGAAATCCGGCGGCCGCGCGTCCAGCTCCACGAGGACTGGCTGGATCGACTCGGCGACGAATTCGAGCAGCCCTACATGCGCGACCTGCGCGCCTTCCTGCTGCAGCGCAAGCGCAGCGGCGCCGAGGTCTATCCGCCCGGAAACCGCATCTTCAACGCGCTGGACTCGACGCCGCCGGGGCGCGTCAAGGCCGTGATCCTCGGCCAGGATCCCTATCACGGTCCCGGACAGGCGCACGGCCTGTGCTTCTCGGTGAGGCCCGGCGTGCCCGTGCCGCCGTCGCTGCTCAACATCTACAAGGAACTGCGCGACGACATCGGCTTCGAGCCGCCGCCGCACGGCTGCCTGCAGCCCTGGGCCCACCAGGGCGTGCTGCTGCTCAACGCCGTGCTGACCGTCGAGCGCGGCCGGGCCGGCGCCCACCAGGGCAAGGGCTGGGAGCGCTTCACGGACCGCGTCGTCGCCGAGATCGATCGCGGTGACCGGCCCGTGGTGTTTCTGCTCTGGGGCTCGCAGGCGAAGAAGAAGGGGCAGGGCATCGACCGCGACCGCCACCTCGTGCTGACCGCCCCGCATCCCTCGCCGCTGTCGGCCCATCGCGGCTTCCTCGGCTGCCGGCACTTCTCCAGGGCCAATCGCTGGCTCGCCGAGCGCGGCCACGATCCGATCGACTGGTCGCTGCCCGAGGATCCGCAGGCCGCGGCGCAGGGCGAGGGCGGCGTGGACGGCGCGACGGGGTTGTAAAGACGATTGCCGAGGAGGCTGGACACGCCCAGCGCAGCTCGAGGTGGTGGATCGAAATGTGGTTTTTGCCCGAACTGGATTGCTTGAGGATTCGGGAAGTGGTGGCCAAGGACGGACCCGGAGCGTAGCGGAGGTCACTGGCGTTGTTAGAGCCAGCCAGCGGACCGTCGCGCGCAGCGCGAAGAGGCGGTTCGCGGGGAAGGGTTTCCGCGAAGATCGACAGTTCTAGTCAGGGAGATGGTGGCCAGGGACGGAATCGAACCGCCGACACGGGGATTTTCAATCCTGACGATCAGGGTGTGACGGGGTTACATGAAATTCGATAATCTAGTATCTACGGTGCTTCCAGGTTCTATATAATCCCTTTGACTTGGACGTTTTTGGACGAATCCGGGTTACATATGGGTTACACGGGCGGGAAGGGCATCCAAAATGAAGCTGACAAAAACCCGGATCGACAAAATCGAGCCGCCGTCGAAGGGATATGAACTGCACTGGGATTCGGAATTGCCGGGATTCGGGCTGCGCGTAACGGCGAAGGGCGCGAAATCGTTCATTGCCCAAGCCAAGATCGATGGCAAGGCCCGCAGGATCACGCTGGGCCGATTCGGGAATCTGACCGCCGACCAGGCCCGCAAGAAAGCCCGGGCTGAACTTGGCCGAATGGCCGATAACGTCGATCCGGCTGCTGTGAAGGCCGAGC
>JAWVZQ010000130.1:0-6728 GCA_033722095.1 Wenzhouxiangellaceae bacterium
AGAAGAAGGCTGGCAAGAAGAAGGCTGGCAAGAAGAAGGCTGGCAAGAAGAAGGCCGGCAAGAAGAAGGCCGGCAAGAAGAAGGCCGGCAAGAAGAAGGCCGGCAAGAAGAAATCGAAAAAGAAGCGCGGGAAGAAGCGGGGCAAGAAGGCCGCGGTCAAGACCGGATCGCCCTGGGACAAGCTCGCCGAAGCAGCCGAGCAGCTCCGTGAGGCCGCGCAGGAACTCGCGGCCAAGGAAGCCAGAGAAGGCAGTCGGGCCCTGCGCAGTTTTGCAGACGAGGCGCGCTCGAAGCTTTCCGATCTCGAGACGGCCGCCCAGCGGGGCATCCAGCGGCTGACGGGCCGCTGATCGCCGACGGCTGATGGCCGCTCCGGCCGTCCCTCGCATCGAGGCCTTCCTCGATGCGGTCTGGGCCGAGGACGGACTGGCGCGCAAGACTCTTGATGCCTATCGCAGCGACCTGCTCGGTTTCGACCGGGCAGGTCTTTTCTTGTCCGGCACCGGGAGCGGCCCGGCATTGTCGATCGATCGTACGGCGCTGATGCGCCTCGTCGCGAGTCGTCTGCGAAGCGGCATGCGCATCGCGACGATCCGGCGCCAGGTCAGCGCGCTGCGACGATTCGTCGCATGGGCGCGCCGCGAAGGCCTGGTGGCCGGTGATCCGCTCAAGGACCTCGAGCCGCCCCGTCGACCGCAGAGGCTGCCGGAACTGCTCTCGGAGCGCGAGGTGGATGCCTTGCTGACGGCGCCGGACCCCGACAGTGCGCTCGGCGCCCGCGATCGGGCAATCCTCGAGACGCTCTACGCTTCCGGCATGCGCGTCAGCGAGCTGGCCGGCCTCGAACTTCCGGCGCTGAATCTCCGCCAGGGCCTGGTTCGCGTCACCGGAAAGGGCGGCAAGGATCGACTCGTTCCGCTCGGGGAGCGTGCGCAGGCCACCCTGAAGCGCTATCTCGACGAGCCGCGTGCGCGCTGGGTGGCGCCGACGGGCAGCGATGCCGTATTCGTCACGGCGCGCGGCCATGGAATGACCCGCCAGGCGATCTGGCACAGGGTCCGTCACCACGCGCGAAGTGTCGGCCTGCCCGAGGGGATCTCGCCGCACAAGCTGCGGCACTCCTTCGCCACGCACATGCTCGATCATGGCGCCGACCTCCGCGTCGTGCAGATGCTGCTCGGCCATGCCGACCTGGGCACCACCCAGATCTACACCCACGTGGCCGGAGAGCGACTGCGCCGGCTGCATCGCGAGCATCATCCGCGCGGCTGAAAGGGACTGCCGACAGAGACGCCGGCCCGAGGCCCGCCCCTTGCCCGCGTGCACTCGGAATGTGGCAGGATTCGTGTCTACCTGGCCATCCAGGACGGAACTTCCGGCGCTGTCTCCGTTCCAAGCCGGCGCAGGGTCGTCGCGAGCATGGTCGAGCGTCGAATCCATCCGATCACCGAAATGCAGGAGTCCTCGTCATCGTGAAATCGAACGTCTTCATCCTTGGGCTTGCGCTGGCCGCAGGCTGCACCACGCTCCACGCCGCCGATTACCAGGCCGTGCGCGACCGCCTCGAAACGCTGGTCAACACCGACGCGCAGGTCAGCATCGCGGAGCTGCCCATCGAGGGCGTCCTGCAGGTCCGGATCGGCCCGGAGATCGTCTACATGACCGAGGATGCGCGCTACCTGCTCCAGGGGCGCCTCGTCGATCTCGAGACGCGCTCCGACCTCACCGAGGAGGCCAAGGGTGAAGTCCGCAAGGAGCTCGTCGGCGACCTGAAGCCCGAGGACATGATCCGGTTCGGTCCCGAAGATGCAGAGCACGACATCATCGTGTTCACCGACGTCGACTGCGGCTATTGCCGTCGGCTGCACCAGCAGATCCAGGCCTACAACGACGCCGGAATCCGGATCAGCTACGCGGCGTTTCCGCGCGCGGGGATCGGGTCGCAGACGTTCCGGAAGATGACCTCGGTCTGGTGTGCGGCCGACCCGCACGAGGCCATGGACATCGCCAAGGCGGGCGAGACGCCCCCGCCGGCCGAGTGCGAATCCCCCGTTTCCGAGCAGTACAAGCTGGGCCAGGCCATCGGCGTGACCGGCACGCCGGCGCTCGTGACCTCGGGCGGCGACCTCATTCCCGGATACGTGGCACCCGACGACCTCAAGGCGCGCCTCGAGCAACTCGAGGAACGCCGCACCGCCGACTGAAGCCGGCCGGCGGCGAAGACGGCAGCGGCCGCCCGACCCGGGCGGCCGCTTCGTTCCGGACTCCGCTGCGGGCCGCTGGATCCCGGCGCGCCGCGTATACTATCGGCCCTCTCGTCGCCAGGACCCGACGCCGATGATGCTGCTTCTTGGCGGGGAAGGCCTGCCCCGGTTCCAGTCCGACGCGCTTGCCGAGCGATTGTCCGAGCGCGTCGGGGCCTCTCTGCGTCTGCGGGTCACCCGCATGCTGCTTCTCGACGGAACGCTCCCGGACGGGGACGCCGATCGTGCGCGCCTGTTCAGACTGCTGCACGCCGAGCCCGCGACGCCGTCGGCTTCGGCCCTGCTCGTCGTCCCGCGGCGCGGTACGCGCACCGGCTGGTCGAGCAAGGCCGGCGACATCCTCGCGCGCTGCGGCTTCGAGACCGTCGAGCGCGTCGAACTCGGACGGGCCATCGAGATCGAAGGCATCGACGCATCGACGCTCGATTCCGGCGCGCTGCGGCTGCTTCACGACCCGATGACCGAAGCGGTCGTCGATGCCTCGGCCTCGCTGCAGGCGTGGTTCGATCCGCTGCCCCCCGGACGGCTGGAACACGTCGCCCTCTCGCCCGACCCGCATCGGGCACTGGCCGCGGCGAATCGGCGCATGGGGCTGGCACTCAACGACGACGAGATCGAATACCTCGTGCGGGCCTTCTCGGACGTGGGGCGCGATCCCACCGACGCCGAGCTCATGATGTTCGCCCAGGCGAATTCCGAACATTGTCGCCACAAGATCTTCAATGCCGATTGGCGCGTCGACGGCGTGGACCGAGACGGCAGCCTGTTCGGCATGATCCGCGGCACGCATGCGGCCACCCCCCAGGGCACGGTCGTGGCCTACGACGACAACGCCGCGATCATGGAAGGATTCGACGCGACGCTGTTCCACCCCGGGGATGACGGCTGCTGGTCGGAGACGCCGGTGCGCCAGAACATCCAGATCAAGGTGGAGACGCACAACCACCCGACGGCCATTTCCCCGGACCCCGGTGCGGCGACCGGCTCGGGCGGAGAGATCCGCGACGAGTCGGCGACCGGTCGCGGCGGTCGCCCCACGGCCGGTCTCGTCGGCTACAGCGTTTCGGATCTGCGCGTACCCGGGCACGAGCAGTCCTGGGAAACCGCGCCGGCGCCGCCGGCGCGCATCGCCAGCGCGCTGCAGATCATGATCGAGGCGCCGATCGGGGCGGCGCGTTTCAACAACGAATTCGGTCGGCCCGGCCTCGGCGGCTACTTCCGGCCCTTCTCGTTGCGAGAGGGGGAGCGCTGGTGGGGCTATCACAAGCCGATCATGATCGCCGGTGGTAGCGGCGGGATCCTCGACTCGCAGACCGAGAAGCGTCCGCTGGACGCGGGGCACCGCATTCTCGTTCTCGGTGGCCCGGCGATGCTGATCGGGCTCGGCGGTGGTGCGGCGTCCAGCGTCCACGCCGGCGAGTCCGACGAGTCGCTGGACTTCGCTTCGGTGCAGCGGGCCAATCCGGAGATGCAGCGGCGTTGCCAGGAGGTCATCGATCGCTGCTGGGCGATGGGCGAAGACAATCCCATCGCGTCGATCCACGACGTCGGTGCCGGTGGTCTTTCGAATGCGATTCCGGAACTGCTGCACGACGGAGGCGTCGGCGGCGCGCTGGATCTGAAGCGCGTGCCGGTCGCCGATGCCTCGATGTCGCCGATGGCGATCTGGTGCAACGAGGCCCAGGAGCGTTACGTGCTCGCCGTCGAAGCCTCGCGACTCGATTCCTTCCTCGCGCTGTGCAGCCGCGAGCGTTGTCCGGTCGCCGACCTCGGCCCCGCGACCGAGGAGCACCGGCTCGTCGTCTCCGACGGCGACCGGCCACGGCCCATCGACCTCGACCTCGACGTGCTGCTCGGGAAGACGCCTGCGCGCTCGATGGACGTATCGTCCGCGCCCTTGCCGGTGCGTGACCAGGGGCTGGCCGGCATCGACCCAGGCGATGCGCTGCATGCCGTGCTGGCGCACCCCGCCGTCGGCAGCAAGCACTTCCTCGTCACGATCGGTGACCGAACCGTCGGGGGCCTGAGCGTCCGCGACCAGATGGTCGGCCGCTGGCAGGTTCCCGTGGCCGACTGCGCGATCTCGCTGACCGACTACGCCGGGCCCAGCGGGACGGCGATGGCGATGGGCGAGCGCACGCCGCTGGCCGTGTGGAACGCGCCGGCCTCCGGCCGCATGGCGATCGGCGAGGCCCTGACGAACCTGGCCGGCGTGGCGATCGGTGATCGGAAGCGCATCAAGCTGTCGGCCAACTGGATGGCGGCGTCCGGCGCCGAGGGCCAGGACGCCGCGCTGCGCGAGACCGTCGAGGCCGTCACCGGAGCGTTCTGCGAGGCACTGGCGCTCTCGATTCCCGTCGGCAAGGACTCGCTTTCGATGCGCACGTGCTGGCGCGACGGGAACGAAGACGTGGAAATGACCGCACCCGTCTCCCTGATCGTCTCGGCGTTCGCGCCCGTCGAAGACGTCGCCGGCCACGTCACGCCCGATTTCGATGCGCAGGCGGATGATCGCCGGATCGTGATGGTCGCGCCGCCGCGCTGGCGCCTGGGCGGCTCCATCCTGTCGGTCTGCCTGGACCGGCGCCTGGGCGAGGTCCCCGACGTCGACGACCCGGCGGCGCTGGCCGCTGCGTTCGACGCCATCCAGCGGGGGCTCGCCGAGGATGGATTCGTGGCCGTCCACGATCGCTCCGACGGTGGTCTCGCGGCGACGCTGGCAGAGATGGCCTTCGCCGGTCGCGCCGGCGTCCGCGTCGAGGCGCCCGCTGACGCGGAACTCCCGGCTTGGCTGTTCAGCGAGGAACTCGGCATCGTCGTGCAGTGCGGAGACGAGGCCCGGGATCGACTGGCCGAGCGGCTGGGCGCGGCAGGTCTCGGCGCCTGGCTGCACGAGATCGGAGAAGTCACCGACGCGGCGGAATTCATCGTCGTCCAGGATGGCGAGCGCGTCGTGGACGAGGAACCCGCCGGCCTGCTCAGGGCCTGGTGGTCGCCGGGCCGGCGCATCCAGTCGCTGCGCGACGATCCCGTCTGCGCCGACGAGGAAGCCGCATCGGCCTGCGACTGGAACGCCCCGGGCCTGCGCCCGCACCGGACCTTCGACGATGCGCCGGCCGTGATCACGGGTGCCCGGCCGCGCGTGGCGATCCTGCGGGAGCAGGGCGTCAACGGCCAGCGCGAGATGGCCATGGCGTTCCACGGCGCGGGCTTCGAGGCCGTCGACGTCCACATGAGCGATCTCGAGTCCGGACGCCATGATCTCGATGCGTTCCGCGGGCTGGCCGTATGCGGAGGCTTCTCGTTCGGCGACGTGCTCGGCGCCGGCCAGGGATGGGCCCGCTCGATTCTCTTCCACGACGCGATGGCCGAGCGCTTCGCGCGCTTCTTTGCCGATCCCGGGAAGTTCGCGCTGGGAGTCTGCAATGGTTGCCAGGTGCTGTCGGCCATGGCCCGGATCATTCCGGGTGCCGACCACTGGCCGCGTTTCCGTCACAACCGCTCGGCGCAGTTCGAGGCCCGACTGAGCCAGGTCGAGGTCGTCGACAGCCCGTCGCTGTTCCTGGCCGGCATGGCCGGCAGCCGGCTGCCCATCGTCACTTCGCACGGCGAGGGTCGCGCCGAGTTCGCCGGCGGTGCGGTCGCGGACCGGGCCCGCGTGGCGCTACGCTACGTCGACGGCAACGGTGCGCCGGCCGAGCGTTATCCCGACAATCCGAACGGCTCGCCGGAGGGTGTGACCGGCCTCTGCAACGAGGACGGGCGGATCACGATCATGATGCCGCATCCCGAGCGGCTGCTGCGGGCGCGCAACTACTCCTGGGCCCCGCGCGAATGGGGCGAACGGTCGCCGTGGATGCAGATGTTCGCCAACGCCAGGCGCTGGCTGGGCTGAAGCGGCGGCAACCGGATCCCGGAATCGGCACGAAGGACATCGACGAACGAGGGCGCTAGAGCCATGACGCAGGACGATCAGGAAATGCAGGACCGTGAACCGGCCGAAGCCGACGCCCCGGAGGCGCAGGCCGACGGCGACGGCGGCGGCAATCCCGTCAAGGAGATGTTCCTGCTGGCCGCGCTGTACCTGCCGCTGGGCTTCTTCCTGTGGTTCTACCTCGCCAGCGCGCTGATGTGGTTGCCCGCCCGGCTCTCCGAGCTCGTGCTGACGGGGTTGTTTCCGAACATCGTCGACGACGTGGTCCAGCTCGGCTTCCACCTCGAGGTCCAGACGGCCTTCGTCCGCGAGGCCGGGCAGATCGCCCTGGCCGACAAGAATCCGATGCTCTACGCCTGGGGCATGGCGCTGCTGTTCGGGCTGATCATGGCCACGCCGCTGAAGGGGAAGCGACGAGCGCTGCAGATGCTCATCGGCTACCTCGTCGTCTCGCTGGTCACGGTCTGGGGCGTGGTCTTCGACGTGCTCAAGGACATCGCCTTCGTCGTCCAGCCCGAGGGGCCGGCCGC
>JAWVZQ010000131.1:0-6673 GCA_033722095.1 Wenzhouxiangellaceae bacterium
CTGCGTACTGTTCGGCGACGGTGCCGGCGCCGCCGTGCTGGCCGCCGACGAGGAAGCCGGGGTGATGTCGACGCACATCCATGCCAACGGCGGCTACGGCGATCTGCTCAAGGTCGACGTGGGCGTCTCGCGCGGCTTTCGCGAGAATGCGCCGCGCGCCGGCGTCGACATCCAGATGAAGGGCAACGAGGTCTTCAAGGTCGCCGTCAACACCCTGGGTCGCATCGTCGACGAGACCCTGGCCCACAACGGCCTCGAGAAGCACGACCTCGACTGGCTCATTCCGCACCAGGCCAATCTGCGCATCATCAAGGCCACGGCCAGGAAGCTGGACATGCCCATGGACCGCGTGGTCGTGACCGTCGACAGGCACGGCAACACCTCCGCGGCGTCCGTCCCCATGGCGCTCGACGAGGCCGTACGCTCCGGGCGCATCCAGCGCGGCGACCTGATGCTGCTCGAGGCTTTCGGCGGCGGCTTCACCTGGGGTGCTGCGCTGGTCCGCTACTGAGCGGTATCATTGCGCCCCGCCGGCCATGCCGGCTCCGGTACAGGCAACCACGGTAGGAGTAGGCATGAGCGACACGGCACTGATCTTTCCCGGACAGGGCTCGCAGAGCGTCGGCATGCTCTCGGCGCTCGCCGAGCGTTATCCGGAAATCCGCGAGACCTTCGAGGAAGCCTCGTCTGCCGTCGACCGCGATCTCTGGGCGCTCGCCTCGTCGGGCCCCGAAGAGGAACTGAACCAGACGCGCTGGACGCAGCCCGTGGTCCTGGCCGGCGACATCGCGATCTGGCGCGTGCTGCGTTCCAACGGCATGCCGGATCCGATCGCCGCGGCCGGCCACAGCCTCGGTGAGTACGCCGCGCTCGTGTCGTCGGGGGCCATGGCGTTCGACGACGCCGTGCGCATCGTTCACCTTCGCGGTGAACTCATGCAGCAGGCCGTGGCCGAAGGCGAGGGTGCGATGGCGGCCATCCTGGGCCTGGCCGAGGCCGAGATCGAACGAATCTGCGCCGAGAGCGCCCAGGACGGCCGCACCGTCGTGGCCGCGAACTACAACGCACCGGGACAGCTCGTCATCGCCGGCCATCGCGATGCCGTCGAGGCGGCCGCGGGTGCCTGCCGGGAAGCCGGTGCGAAGCGCGCGCTGTTGCTGCCGGTCAGCGTGCCGTCCCACAGCCCGCTCATGGCGCCCGCGGCGGATCCGCTCATGGAAGCGCTCGAGGCCGTCGAATTCGGCTCGCCGTCGTGGACGGTGCTGCACAACAGCGACTGCCGCCCGCGCAGTGACGCCGCGGGCATCCGGCGGGCGCTCGTCGACCAGCTGACCCGGCCGGTGCGCTGGACCGATACGCTCGAGGCTCTCGCCTCTCGCGGCGCCAACCGTTATCTGGAATGCGGGCCGGGGAAGGTCCTGACCGGCCTCGGCAAGCGCTTCGACCGCTCGGCCGACTGGGTCGCGCTCGACGATCCCGACACGCTGGCCGCCGAGCGCGACCGGGCCCAGGCCTGACCGGCTCGCGAATGCCGGGCCGGACCGTTCCGAGACTCATCTACCAGGGAGATCGAATCCATGGATCCTGAACAGGTCATCGCCAGCCTGCGACTCGACGGGCAGGTCGCGCTCGTCAGCGGCGCCAGCCGCGGCATCGGTGCCGCCATCGCCGACCGGCTCCGGGCGCTGGGCGCCGACGTATTCGGAACCGCGACGAGCCAGGCCGGGGCCGACGGCATCGCCGAACGCCTCGGTGAGGGACGAGGGCTCGTCCTCGACGTGCGCGACGCGGACGCCGTTCCGGAAGCCGTCAAGGCCGTCACGGATGCGTCCGGCGCACCCACCGTGCTCGTCAACAACGCGGCCGTCACGCGCGACCAGTTGCTGATGCGGATGAAGGACGAGGATTTCGACGCGGTGCTCGATACGAACCTCTCCGGCGTGATGCGCCTGACGCGCGCGTGCCTGCGCGGCATGCTCAAGGCGCGCGGCGGACGCATCATCGGCATCTCCTCGGTCGTCGGTTATTCGGGCAATCCGGGCCAGACCAACTACGCGGCCGCGAAGGCCGGGCTGGCCGGCTTCTCGCGCTCGCTGGCCCAGGAGATCGCGGCCCGGGGCATCACCGTGAACGTGGTCGCACCGGGCTTCATCGATACCGACATGACGCGTTCGCTCGACGAGGACCAGCGCGCCCGCTTGCGTGAGACGATCCCGGCCGGTCGGCTCGGCGAGGCCGACGATGTCGCCGCCGCCGTGGCGTGGCTCGCATCGCCTTCGGCCGCCTACGTGACCGGGCAGACGCTGCACGTCAATGGCGGCATGTACATGACCTGATTTCGAGAAAGATCGGACAGGACATTGATATAATTATATTTATACGCTTTCGCGCTTTCGTCGGAAACGACCGCCGGGAGTCCGATAAACTGGCAGCGCCGGCGGTAGTTCTCTACAATGTCGCGCCTGCATTCACCCAAGTAAGAGGAAAAGACTGATGAGCAGCATCGAAGATCGGGTCAAGAAAATCGTGGTCGAACAGCTCGGCGTCAAGGAAGAGGAAGTCACGCCCAGCGCTTCGTTCGTGGACGACCTGGGGGCGGACTCGCTCGATACCGTCGAACTGGTCATGGCGCTCGAGGAAGAGTTCGAGTGCGAGATTCCCGACGAGGAAGCCGAGAAGATCACCACGGTCCAGCAGGCCATCGATTACGTCAAGTCCACCGCCGACAAGTAAACGATCGGCTGCTTCGGGGTAGAAGACATGCGTGGAGAACGACGAGTCGTGGTGACCGGGCTGGGCTGCATCAGCCCGGTCGGGAACGACGTGGCGACGGCCTGGGAAAGCGTGATCAACGGCAGGAGCGGGATCGGCCCGCTCACGGAGATCGACGCCGAGCAGTTCGCGTGCAAGATCGCGGGGGAGATCCGCGATTTCGACCTGTCGGCCTACCTGAGTCCGAAGGAGGCCAGGAAGTCCGACACGTTCATCCACTACGGCATGGCCGCGGCCATCCAGGCCATCGCCGACGCCGGCCTGCCCGAAACGCCGGAGGATCCGACGCGCTACGGCGTGGCCATCGGCTCGGGGATCGGCGGCATCAAGACGATCGAGAACGCGTACCAGACCTACATCGACTCGGGTCCGCGTCGCATCTCGCCGTTCTTCGTCCCGAGCTGCATCATCAACATGATCGCCGGCCAACTGTCGATCAAGTACGGGTACCAGGGGCCGAACATCTCGATCGTCACGGCCTGCACCACGGCCACGCACAACATCGGCGACGCGGCCCGAATGATCGTCTACGGCGATGCCGACGTCATGGTCGCCGGCGGAGCCGAGTACGGCACGACGCCGACCGCCATGGGCGGCTTCGTGGCTGCCCGTGCGCTGTCCACGCGCAACGACGAGCCCGAGAAGGCCAGCCGGCCCTGGGACCGGGACCGCGACGGGTTCGTGCTCGGCAACGGCGCCGGCATCCTCGTTCTCGAGGAGCGGGAGCACGCGCTGGCGCGCGGTGCCCGGATCTACGCCGAGGTGCGCGGCTACGGCATGAGCGGCGACGCCCACCACATCACCTCGCCACCCGAGGGCGGTTCGGGGGCGGCGCGGTGCATGCAGGCGGCGATCCGCGACGCCGGCATGGAACCGTCGGACATCGACTACGTCAATGCCCACGGCACCTCCACGCAGGTCGGCGATCGCGCGGAGCTCGATGCCGTGCGCTCGACCTTCGGCGACCACGCCGCGGATCTCATGGTCAGTTCCACGAAATCGATGACGGGCCACCTGCTCGGTGCAGCCGGGGGCGTCGAGGCCATCTTCACGGTCCTCGCCCTGCACCACGGCATCGTTCCGCCGACCATCAACCTCGACCACCCCGACGAGGGTTGCGAAGGCATCGACCTGGTTCCGCACGAGGCGCGCGAGGCACGGCTCGAAGCGGCGATCTCGAATTCCTTCGGCTTCGGGGGTACGAACGGCACGGTCCTGTTCACGCGGACCGAGTGACCGCCTTCCGGTCGCTGCCGGCCCCGCCGGATCTTCTTTCCGTACACGCCAGCGAACCGGCTCGCTGGCCGTTCCTGCTCGACAGTGCCAGCGAAGGCGGCCGGCTCTCGCAGTTCTCCATGTTGCTGCGTGCCGCCGACGAGCCGCCCATCGTTGCGGGCGAAGAGCCATTCTTGCCGCGCCTGGCCGAGGCGCTGCGAAAGGGCGCCGGACCCACGCCGGAAAACCTCGCCTTCGAGGGCGGGTGGTTCGTCTACCTCGGCTATGAACTGGCCGCCGAGATCGAGCCCCGGCTCCCGCGGCCGCCGGCCCCGGATCGCCTGCCGACGGCCTATGCGAGGCGCTGCCGAGGCGGCGTGGTCGTGGACCGCGCCACGGGCTGCGCGACGGCCTTCGCCGAGGACGACGACGAACTGGACCGCGTTCTCGGGGAACTGGCCGCGGCCGGCCAACGCGAGGCGTCCGGCGATCCGGTGCTCCCGGAGCTCGAACTGCAGGCCGAGCCGGGCCAGCGCTACCTCGACGGCGTCCGCCACGTCCGGGAGTGCATCGCGGCCGGAGACGTCTACCAGGTCAACCTCTCGCGCGCCTGGACGGGGCGCTGCGCCGGAGCCATCGACAGCGGCCGCCTCTACCGGCGGCTCACGCAGGCCAACCCGGCACCGTTCGCCGGCCTCGCGCGCCTGCCGGGCGGCACCATCCTGTCCTCGTCACCGGAGCGACTGGTTTCGGTCCGCGACGGCCGGGCGCAGACGCGGCCGATCGCGGGCACGCGTCCCCGGGGGCGCAGCGAGAGCCGTGACCGCGAACTCTCCGACGAACTCCTGGGTCATCCCAAGGAGCGCGCAGAGCACGTCATGCTCATCGACCTGGAGCGCAACGACCTGGGACGCGTGTGTCGATCCGGTTCGGTGGAAGTCGACGAGCTCATGGTCGTGGAGAGCTATGCCCACGTCCACCACATCGTCTCGAACGTACGCGGCACCCTGCGCGACGGCGTCGGTCCGGCGGAGGTCATCGCGGCCGTGTTTCCCGGCGGCACGATCACGGGCTGCCCGAAGGTCCGATGCATGGAGATCATCGCCGCGCTCGAGCGCCAGGGCCGGAGCTTCTACACCGGCTCCATGGGCTACGTGGGGCGCGACGGCTCGATGGACCTCAACATCCTGATCCGCAGCATGCTCGTCGACGACGACCGGCTGACGTTCCGCACGGGCGCCGGCATCGTCGCCGACTCGGATCCGGAGGCCGAACTCCGGGAAACGGAAGCCAAGGCCGAGGGCCTGCTCCGGGCGCTGACCGATGCCTGACGCGCTCGTCGACGGCCGGCCTGCCGACGGCGTGCCCGTCGACGACCGGGGCCTGCTCTACGGCGACGGACTGTTCGAGACCATCGCCTTCCATTCGGGGACCGCTCCGCTCTGGCCCCTGCACATGGACCGGCTGCGGCGCGGCGCCGAGGCGCTGGCGATCCCGCTGCCGGCACCTGCGCTGCTCGAACGCGAATGCGAGGAACTCGCTGGTGGCCACGGGCGCTGCGTCGTGCGCCTTACCCTGACCCGCGGCAGCGGGGGCCAGGCGTACTTCCCGCCCGACGAACCCGCTCCGCGGCGCATCCTGCTGCGCCGGCCGTTTCCGGCCGATGCCGTCCGCCAGCGCAGCGAGGGGCTGCGCATGATCACGGCCCGCCAGCGACTGGAAGGCGCGATCGCCGGTGGAGGATGGAAGCACCTGAACCGTCTGCCGCAGGTGCTCGTCGCGGCGGAGGTCCGGCGCGCCGGCGCCGACGAGGCCGTCGTGCTCGACGCGCGCGGCCGCCTCGTCGAGGCGCTGGCCGGCAACCTCGTCATCGTGCGCGGAGACAGGCTGCTGGTCCCGCGCAGCCACGGAGCGGCCGTCTCGGGCGTCGGTCTCGCCTGGCTGCGCGAGCGCGCGGGCGAGGGCATCGAGGAAGCCGACCT
Source organism: Wenzhouxiangellaceae bacterium (assembly GCA_033722095.1). Lineage (GTDB taxonomy): Bacteria > Pseudomonadota > Gammaproteobacteria > Xanthomonadales > Wenzhouxiangellaceae. Next base: position 5,970 of record JAWVZQ010000131.1, read on the forward strand.
GACGCGGGAATCGCTGCGCTCGGACGACGCGATCTGGGTGATAAACTCGGTCGCCGGAATCCGACCGGCGGCGGCGCTGGACGGACGGAAGCACCCGGCCGGTGCACCACTGGAACGATGGCAGCAGCACTGGCTGCACGACATCGAGTCGCCCGGAAACCGATGACCCGAAGCTCCAGGACCATTGCCCTGCTCGTCTTCCTCGTCGCGCTGTTCGCCGGCGTGTTCGCGTTGTTGCTGGCCTGGGAGGAATATCGCGCGTTCGAGGGCGAGCCGCTCGTCGAGGAAGAGACCGTGCGGCTCCAGGTCCGCAACGGGGACACGCTGCGCTCCGTGGCCCGGAGGCTCGAGACGCTGGGAATGACGCGCGTGGACTGGCGCTGGGACCTGCTCTCGCGCCGCCACGATGCGCGCATCAAGGCCGGCGAGTACCAGCTGGATCGGGGCACCACGCCCGTCGGGATGCTGCGCCGGCTCGTTGCCGGCGATGTGCTGCGCCACCGCTTCACGATCGTCGAAGGCTGGACCGTGGACGAACTGCGGGCCACGCTGGCCGGCGACGCGCGACTGCGCCGCGTCACGACCGACTGGGACGCCGACCGGCTCATGGAGCGGCTCGGCTGCACCGGCTGCTTCGACGAGGGCCGGTTCCTGCCCGAGACCTACTTCTTCGTGCGCGGCGACCGGGACCTGGACCTGCTCGA
>JAWVZQ010000132.1:0-6634 GCA_033722095.1 Wenzhouxiangellaceae bacterium
GAGCGCCGCTCCGCGATGGCCTTCACGGCGCCGTCGTCGTCGAGTTCGACACGATCGCCGGGCAGGGGCCGGCCGACGCCGCGCCGGAAGTGGACCTCGAACGGACCCCCGTGCGGCTGCATGTCGTCGCGTTCGTCCACGGCCAGCCCGCGGTTGCCCACGGCTTCGAGCATGCGAGGGGTCCGCGTCATGTCCGGGCTCCGGCGGACTGATATAGTGCAGGCCTTTCCCCGGCGCTACCTGGCATGGATTCCTCCCGCTTGATCTGGATCGACCTCGAGATGACCGGACTGGACGTGCGCCGCGACAAGATCATCGAGATCGCGACCATCGTCACGGATGCCGACCTCGAGGAGATCGCGGTCGGCCCGAACCTGGCCATCAAGGCCACCGACGACGAGCTCAGCATGATGGACGAGTGGAACACGCGCACGCACACGCAGTCCGGCCTCGTCCAGCGCTGCCTGGAAAGCCATATCGACACGCGTGCCGCCGAGCGGGAGACCCTGGCCTTCCTCGCCGAGCACGTGCCGCCGGGCAAGTCGCCGATGTGCGGGAACTCGATCTGCCAGGATCGCCGTTTCCTCGCCCGCGAGATGCCCGAACTCGAAGCCTTCTTCCACTACCGCAACCTCGACGTCAGCACGCTCAAGGAGCTGGCCCGGCGCTGGGCCCCGGAAATCGCCGACGGGCTCGACAAGGACGCCCGCCACCTGGCGCTCGAGGACGTCCGCGATTCGATCGCGGAACTCCGGTACTACCGCCGTTTCATGGGCGAACTCGCCGGCCACTGAAACCCGCGGTCAGCCGGCCAGCCGGCGCCAGGTATCGACGACCGTGTCCGGATTCAGCGACACGCTCTCGATACCCTGTTCCATGAGCCACTGCGCCAGGTCGGGATGATCCGACGGCCCCTGGCCGCAGATGCCGATGTACTTGCCCTCGTCCCGGCAGGCCCGGATCGCCATCTCCAGCAGGGCCTTGACGGCGGCGTCGCGTTCGTCGAAGCGGTGGGCGACGAGCCCGGAGTCGCGATCCAGGCCCAGCGTCAGCTGCGTCATGTCGTTCGAGCCGATCGAGAAGCCGTCGAAGTGTTCGAGGAAGTCCTTCGCCAGCAGTGCGTTCGACGGCAGCTCGCACATCATGATGATCTTCAGGCCGTTCTCGCCGCGCCTGAGGCCGAATTCCTCGAGCACGGCGACGACTTCGCGCGCCTCGTCGACGGTGCGAACGAACGGGACCATGGCCCAGACGTGGTCGAGGCCCAGCTCGTCGCGAACGCGTTTCAGGGCCCGGCACTCGAGCTCGAAGGCCGGCTTGAAGTCCTCGTCGACGTAGCGCGATGCGCCGCGCCAGCCGAGCATGGGGTTCTCCTCGTCGGGCTCGTAGCGCTCTCCGCCGATGAGGTTGGCGTACTCGTTGGACTTGAAGTCGGACAGGCGCACGATCACGGGATTGGGCCCGAACGGCGCGGCGATCGTCGAGATGCCCTCGACGAGCCGGTCGACGTAGAACGCGACGGGCGAGTCGTAGCCGGCCGTGCGGCGGTCGATCTCGGCCTTCACGTCGAGGGACTGATCTTCGTACTCGAGCAGCGCGCGCGGATGGATGCCGATCATGCGGTTGATGATGAACTCCAGTCGCGCCAGCCCGATGCCGTGATTCGGAATCTGCGCGAAGTCGAAGGCGCGGTCCGGGTTGGCGACGTTCATCATGATCTTCATCGGCGCGGCCGGCATCTCGTCCATGGAGTCCTCGGTGACGCTGAACTCGAGCAGGCCGTCGTAGATGCGGCCCGTGTCGCCTTCCGCGCAGGAGACCGTGACCTCGACGCCGTGCGCGACGCGGTCGGTGGCGTCGCCGCAGCCGACCACGGCCGGGATTCCGAGCTCGCGGGCGATGATGGCGGCGTGGCAGGTGCGCCCGCCCCGGTTCGTGACGATGGCCGAGGCCTTCTTCATGACCGGCTCCCAGTCGGGATCGGTCATGTCGGTGACGAGCACATCGCCGGCCTGCACCTCGTGCATGTCGGCGATGTCGTCGATCACGCGGGCCTTGCCCTGGCCGATGCGCTGACCGATTGATCGGCCCTCGGCGAGCACGTCGCCCTTTTCCTCGAGGCGGAACCGCTCCATGACCTGGCCGCCGCGGCTCTTGACCGTCTCGGGCCGGGCCTGGAGGATGTAGATCTCGCCGGTCCGTCCGTCCTTGCCCCATTCCACGTCCATGGGACGGCCGTAGTGCTGCTCGATGGCCAGCGCCATGCGACCCAGGGACTCGGCGTCGGCATCGGAGATCGAGAAGCGGTTGCGGTCGGCCTCGGGCGTGTCCTCGGTCGCCACGCCGCCGCCTTCGGCGTAGACCATGCGCGTGGCCTTGGTGCCCAGTCCGCGGCGGAGCATGGCCGGCCGCCCGGCGGAGAGGTTGTCCTTGAACAGGTAGAACTCGTCGGGATTGACGGCGCCCTGGACCACGCTCTCGCCGAGACCGTAGCTGGAAGTCACGAACACCACGCCGCGATAGCCCGACTCGGTGTCGAGCGTGAACAGCACGCCCGAGGCTCCCGTATCGGAGCGGACCATGAGCTGGATGCCGGCCGAGAGCGCCACGTCGGCGTGGGCGAAGCCGTGGTGCACGCGGTAGGCGATGGCGCGGTCGTTGTAGAGACTGGCGAAGACTTCGCGGATCTTCTCGAGCACTGCGTCGAGGCCGCGCACGTTGAGGAAGGTCTCCTGCTGGCCGGCGAACGACGCGTCGGGCAGGTCCTCGGCCGTGGCCGAGGAGCGCACGGCCACGGCGATGTCCTCGCCGAAGCGCGATTGCATCTCGCTCCAGGCCTCGCGGATCGCCGCATCCAGCGCGTCGGGCAGGGGGGTCTCGACGATCCAGCGGCGAATCTCGCCGCCGGCCTCGGCCAGGGCGCGCGTGTCGTCGGTCTCGAGATGGCGCAGGCGCTCCTCGATCCTGCGGTCCAGGCCCGTGGCGGCCAGGAACTCGCGGAAGGCGTCGGCGGTGGTCGCGAAGCCGCCCGGCACGTTGACGCCTGCCGAGGCCAGGTGGGAGATCATTTCTCCCAGCGAAGCGTTCTTGCCGCCGACCTGCTCGAGGTCGCCCATTCCTAGCTGGTCGAGCCAGCGGATGTACTCGGTCACGGTGGAGTCCGTTCCTTGGTCTGTGGGCTGGTTCCGAATGGCCGGCCATTGTACCCTCGGCGTCATGCGCAGAACCGTACTGTTCATCTCCGACGGCACGGCCATCACGGCCGAGACCTTCGGGCACAGCCTGCTCACGCAGTTCTCCGGCACCGAGTTCCGCCAGGTCCGGCTGCCGTTCGTGGACACGCGCGAGAAAGCGCGCGAGGCCGTCGATCTCATCGATCGCGCGCACGAGACGGACGGCGTCGAACCGCTGGTCTTCAGCACCATCGTCGACCAGGAGGTCGGGGCGGTGCTCAACGAGAGCCGGGGCCACCTGTTCGACCTGTTCGGCACGTTCCTGCCGCCGCTGGAGGACCTGCTGGGCACGAGCCGGTCGGCCTCCGTGGGCCAGGCGCACGGCATCGCCGACGCCCATCGCTACGAGGACCGCATGGAGGCCACGAACTATGCGCTGACCCACGACGACGGCATCAGCAAGCGCCTCGACGAGGCCGAAGTCGTGCTCGTGGGGGTCTCGAGATCGGGAAAGACGCCGACCTGTCTCTACATGGCCTTGCATTTCGGCCTGAAGGCCGCAAACTATCCCCTGACCGAGGAAGATCTCGAGAAGCCGCGCCTGCCGGATTTCCTGCGCAAGAACAAGCGCAAGCTGTTCGGCCTGACCATCGACGCGGAGCGCCTCTCGGAAATCCGCCAGACCCGGCGGCCCGACAGCCGCTACGCTTCGCTGAAGCAGTGCAGGTACGAAGTCGACGCGGCCGAGGCGCTTCTGCGTGCAGAAGGCGTTCCCATGCTGGGTTCGACGGCGGCCTCCGTGGAGGAGCTCGCCAGCCGGATTCTGCTGGAACTGGGCCTGCAGCGGGATCTTTTCTGAACCATGAATCCTCCGATTTGTCAAGAATCGGAAATACCGGACCGCTGTGGTAATCTCGCCGAAATGTTGACTCGACTGCGCAACCCGAACTCGTTGTCCCGCGCGATCGCGCGGAGGCTGCCGACGCTGCACGCCGGCGTGTTCCATGCCCTGAACACGCTGATGCCCGATGAACTGGGCCGTAGCGATCTGCTCGTTTCCCGGATCGAAGGCGCGCCGGACCTCTACCTGCGCGTGCTCGAACGGCACAACTACACGACCTTCCTGCAGCTGACCTACGTGCTGGGTCCCGAGCGCGAGCAGCACCCGAACGCGCACATCCGCGTCTACCACGACGCGCGCATGGCCGAGGCCACGTCGTTCTCGCCCGAACAGGGCATCGAGCGCCTGGCCGGGCCGGACCTGCCCGTGCGCGGCCTCGTGGAGCGCAGCTGGCGCATGAACCGGGCGCTGCTGAAGTGGCTGGAATATCTCATCGCGGAAGGCCACAGCGCCGCGACGATGAAGGCCTCCGAGGACATGCCGGACCTGCCCGAGCCCGAGCCCATGCCGCCCGAGACCGCGGACGAGAGCGTCCGCGTCGAGTGACGACCCGACCGGGCCGCCCGCGCCCGGTCACCCCTCCAGGACCCGATTCCAGCGCTCGACTTCGTCGAGTGCGCCGTCCCGGGTGAGCGCCACCCTCCGCATGTCCACGCCGTAACCCCCTTCGCGCCTCTCGACGTCGATGATGCGCGCCTCCGCGGATCCGTGCTCGCCCGTTTCGGAGGCCGACCCCGTGCACAGCACCGGGATCTCGCGTCCGCCCTCGGCCTCTATGCTCGCCTCGCCGCCGGCGTGAAGGTGGCCGTGCAGCACGAGTCCGGCGCCGTGACGCGCGAGCAGCGCCGCGACCTCGGCATCGTCGGCCAGCGCCTTGCGGCGGTGGCACAGCCCCGGCCGCGGGGGGTGATGGATGAGCACGACCCGGAACGAGTCCGCGTGCGAGTCGAGGCAACGCGCGAGCCGGTCGCGCGCCGCGGCCCCGACCCGGCCGCCGGCCCGCAGCACGGGCGTGACGACGGCCGAATCGACGCCGATCAGCGTGAGGGGACCGTGGGGCCGGGCGACGGGCCAGCGTGGCGCCTCGCGATCGACGTGCAGCCACGGCGCCCACGCCTCGACGAGCGGCCGATCGGAATCGGCGGCAAAGCGATCGTGATTGCCGGGCACGAGCAGCACGCGCTCGGGTGCATCCAGCGAAACCAGCCAGTCGCGGCCCTGGGCGATCTCTCCGGGCAGGCCCGTCTGGCACAGGTCGCCCGTCACGGCCCAGGCGTCCGGTGACTCCCCGCGCAGCGCTCCGACGAGTGCATCGAGCGTCTCGCGGAGATGCCGGTGGCGACGCTTGCGCTGCCACGAAAGCCAGCTCAGCCAGCGCTTCGAGGGCAGGAGCCCGGGCGTCAGCCCGTCCAGGGCGGCCAGATGCGGGTCGGTGAGGTGGATCAGGCGCAAGGTCGTCGTCGGGCCCGGTTCGGGAATGCGGACCAGAGTGTACCCGCCGGCGCCGCGCCGAGGCAGGCGTCGGCGTCCGCGTCGATGCCGCGGATGCGATAATGCGCGCCGTTCGAACGCCACCGAAGGACCGACGAATGTTCCTGGACCCTGCCAAGCTCGACGCCATGGACGGCGAGGCCTTCCGCGCCACGCGCCCCTATCCCTGGGCGAATCCGGCCGGACTGCTGACCGACGAAGGGTTCCGTACGCTCGTCGACCACCTGCCGGACGTCTCGATCTTCAAGCCGGTTTTCGGCCGGAGCCGCAAGCACGGCCAGCAGAGCCACGACCGGTATGCGCTCGAATGGCGCGACGACCTGCCGGTCTCGGATGCCTGGAAGGCCTTCGTCGAGGAACTGCGCGGACCGGTCTACCAGGATTTCCTGGCGCGGATGATCGGCCATGACCGGTTCAGCCTGAAGTTCCACTTCCACTACACGCCGAACGGCTGCTCGGTGTCGCCGCACTGCGACGCGGTCTGGAAGCTGGGATCGCACATCTTCTACATGAACACCGAGGAAGACTGGCGTCCGGAATGGGGCGGCGAGACCCAGGTGCTCGACGATCGAGGTCGTTTCTCGAGCCGCTCGGCGCCGGCCTTCGAGGACTTCGACGAGGCGAAATCGTCGGATTCGCTGGGCAATCGCAGCCTGCTGTTCGTGCGCTCCGGGAATTCCTGGCACGGTGTGCGTCCCATCGACTGTCCCGAAGGCCACCTGCGAAAGGTCTTCATCGTCGTCATCAATCGCGACACCCCCTGGTACCGGCTGCGCAGCCGACTCAAGGTCTAGAGCCTCCCGGGTCTCGGCTCCGAGGTTCCTGCGTCGTCTCGGCCGGGCCGCCGGCATCGCCGTCGGCCGTCGGGGCGCCGGCCCGAGGCGTCTCGTCGGCCACCGCAGCCCGAGCCCAGCGCCGCCATCGCCCCAGAAAGCGCGCCGAGAGATTGCCGGGAATGCCGCGCGCCAGCGGTGAGGCCGACATCCGCGCCAGCGTTCTGCGGCGGCCCAGCGCGCGCCTTGAGTGCCAGCAGTTCAGCGCCCACATCGCCCCGAGCACGCGCGACAGC